>JANNSC010000325.1:0-1668 GCA_031402135.1 Gemmatimonadales bacterium
TCCCTATCCGATCGCGCTGGGCGGACACATGCACGTTCGGGAATTGCTCAGCTATCCGGGAGTGCCAACGAAGTTTCACCAGGCCGCCGCGGTGATCGGGCCGAGTGGTGGGGCCGGGTTGGCCTTCCCCTCGGGGATCACGGTGTACCGCGTGAAGGGTGGCGTGATCGACGACGGCACCTTCGTGCCGCTCCCGTGACCGGGAACATCTTCGAATTCGAAGGGGTCCGTCCTCTCGTTCACGATTCGGCGTTCATCCATCCCAGCGCGGTAGTGACGGGAGACGTGCAGATCGGACGCGATGTCTACGTCGGTCCCTTCGCCGCTCTCCGGGGTGACTGGGGCGCCATTCGCATTGCCGACGGCTGCAACGTCCAGGAAAATTGCACCATCCACATGTTTCCCGGCGTCACCGTCGTCCTCGAGGAATCGGCCCACATTGGCCACGGCGCCATCATTCACGGCGCCCGGATTGGGGCCAACGCGCTGGTAGGTATGAACGCCGTGGTGATGGACAACGCCGTGGTGGGGAAGGGAAGCATTGTCGGCGCGCTCTGCTTTGTTCCCGCCGAGATGCAGATCCCCGATCGGAAGATTGCGGTCGGCAATCCGGCCCGGATCATCAAGGACGTGTCCGACGAAATGCTGGCCTGGAAATCCGAGGGTACCAAGCTCTATCAGGGCCTTCCCGCCCGGCTCTTTGCCAGCCTCCGTGCCTGCGAACCGCTGCGGGGCAAGGTCGCCGCCGAGGCCGAGGTACGAGAGGTCTACCAGGCGTGGCACCAAAGCAGGCCGGGCCATAACCCGGCGGGAGAGTGAAGTGAGAACCCTTGCAAGTTTTGCCCAGGATCGTTGGATCGAAGGGCAGGGCGCGCTGGTTGCCCTGACCCACGCCGTCACCGGGGAGCCGGTGGCTGGGGCTTCCAGCGAGGGGCTCGATTTTGCCGGCATGCTGCGCTACGGCCGCACCGTCGGCGGCCCCGCCCTCCGTACCCTGACCTTTCATGAGCGCGCCCGGATGCTCAAGGCGCTGGCCCAGCACCTGATGGAAAAGAAGGACGGCTTTTACCAGGAGTCCGCCGCCACCGGCGCCACCCAAGGCGATTCCTGGGTCGACATCGAAGGTGGCATCGGAACCTTCTTTGCCTACTCCAGCCGAGGCCGGCGGGAATTCCCCAACGAAACCTTTTACGTAGACGGCGAGGTCGAACCGCTCTCCAAAGGTGGCACCTTCATCGGCCGGCACATCTGCGTGCCGATGGAAGGCGTTGCTGTCCACATCAATGCCTTCAATTTCCCCTGTTGGGGAATGCTCGAAAAACTGGCACCAACATTCCTGGCCGGAATGCCCGCCATCATCAAGCCCGCCACCGCCACCTCCTACCTTACCGAGGCGATGGTCCGGGAAATGATCGCCAGCAACATTCTCCCCAAAGGAGCCCTGCAGCTCATTGTCGGCGGGGTGGGAGATCTCCTCGGCCATGTGACGGCCCAGGATGTCGTCACCTTTACCGGCTCGGCCGCTACCGGCCGCAAACTCAAGGCTCATCCTCGGCTCATCGAGGAGTCGGTGCGTTTCAATATGGAGGCTGATTCCTTCAACTAAAAAAGGATAAGAGCCGAATCAATATTCTTAAGCTTTCTGAATTTGGCCTTGTACAAATGACC
>JANNSC010000326.1:0-10060 GCA_031402135.1 Gemmatimonadales bacterium
TTCGGCACCGACGACACCCCTGAGGTACTCCTCCATCCCGACCACGTTGACTGCCATCACCCCAGTCGCCCCGGCCGACACCACGGCGCTGCCCCGATAATCTCGGCCGTTGAGCCGCACCGGCGCACCGGAGTCCGCTGGGCGGATTGCGAGGATTGCGGCCCCCGCCACCTCTTCGCTGCTGAATCGCACTCGAAGTCCGCCTCGGCCCGGCTCGATCGTCGCCTCGATGCCGGAGGGAAGCGCGATAAAGCCGCCACCATCCGCACTCCGGAGCATCAGCGCAACGCCCCCACCGACCCGGACCGACGGTGCCGACGGCACCACACCGACCCGAACCTCCGGAATGATCGTGGTGGCCGCAGCGACGGTGCCGACATCGGGGTGCGCGCAACTCGCGGCGAGGAGGATCGCCGCGAAGCCCACCAGGCCCACCCCATCAGCCACGGTAATTGCCGAACTTGAGCTCGAGTTCGAAGTCTTGGGACTTGAGGAAGGCAATGACAGTCTGCAGTTCGTCCTTGGAGGGACTGGTAATCCGGAGTTCGTCGCCCTGGATCGACGCCTGAACCTTTTTGAAGCCGCTTTCCTTGATGGACTTCTGGATCTTCTTGGCAATATCCTGGGGAATTCCCTGGGTGAGGCTGATTTCACAGCGGACCGAGGTACCGGCGCCGGGGATCGGATCACCGGTCTTGAGATTCTTGAGCGGCACCCCCCGCTTGGCGCATTTGGCCGTCACCACTTCCAGCACCTGCTTCAGCCGGAATTCATCGTCGGCGTGGAGCTTGATGACCGCCTTGATTCGATCGAACTCGATGGTAACGTCGCTGCCCTTAAAGTCGTACCGCTGGGCAATTTCCTTGATTGCCTGATTGACGGCGTTGTCGACTTCCTGGAGATCGGCCCCGGTGGAAACATCGAAGGAAGAATTGCCGGCCATGCTCAGAAGAGGAACGATTCGAGGGCTTTGGAGCGGCTCACATGCCGGAGCCGCGAGAGGGCTTTTTCCTTGATCTGGCGGACCCGCTCTCTGGTGATGCCCAGCTGATCGCCGATTTCTTCCAGCGTCAGCGGCTCCGGGCTGTCCAGCCCGAAGTAGAGCCGGAGGATCTTTGCCTCCCGCTCCTTGAGCCCTTTCAACACCTCGGCAATACACTGATTGAGGGCGTGTTCAAAGGTTTCTGCATCGGGGCCGGGGTTCTGCTCATCGGCCAGGTAATCGAGCAGCCGATTGTCTTCGCCCGGGCTCATCGGCGCATCAAGGGAAAGATGATTCCGGGAAATGGCGAGGGTCTTCTGGACCTCCTCGATGTCGATGTCCATTCCCTCGGCAATTTCCGCCGGAGTCGGCTCCCGTCCCAGTTCCTGGAGGAGGGCCGAGGTGCGCCGAGTGATCCGGTGCAGCGTCCCGGCTCGATTCAACGGTACCCGGACGATTCTGCTCTGTTCCGCCAGCGCCTGAAGGATGGCTTGGCGAATCCACCAGACCGCGTAGGAAATGAACTTGATTCCCTTGGTTTCGTCGAATTTGTGGGCCGCCCGGATCAGACCCAGGTTCCCTTCGTTGATGAGATCGGACAGGGAAACGCCCTGATTCTGGTATTTCTTGGCGACCGACACCACGAAGCGAAGGTTGCTGCGGACCAGCTTGTCCAGCGCCTCCTCGTCCCCCACCCGTATCAGCTGCGCCAGCCGCACTTCCTCTTCCTGGGGGATGAGCGGGTACCGGCTGATTTCCCGCAGGTACTGATCGAGCGATCCCTCGTCCGAAGACGTGGGGCCGTTCCGTGCGGAGGAGCCGACATGGACTGGCTTCATGACAACTTCATGCGGCGGGCTACCTCGATGACTGAGCCTGATGAATAAACGCCGCCGGGCACTGGAGTCAATCGTAGTTGTCGATTTGGGCTCGTTGCAGCGTGCCCGAATAGTCAACGTAGCACACTTTGGTCTCGGAGTAGAACTCGTAGACTTCCCAGCCGCCCTCCCGATGCCCGTTGCCGGTTTGCTTGACGCCACCAAACGGCAGGTGGGCCTCGGCACCGATGGTCGGGGCGTTGATGTAGGTAATGCCGTTGTCGAGCTGCTGCATTGCCCGGAACGCCAGATTGGTATCGCGAGTGTACAGCGAGCTGGACAGTCCGTATTTGACCCCGTTATTCAGCTTGACCGCCGCATCGAAGCTGCTGAAGCGGAGCACCGTCAGTACCGGGCCGAATATTTCCTCCTGCGCCAACCGGCTCTTCGGTTGGGCTCCTGCAAAGATCGTGGGCGGATAGAACCAGCCGTTTTTCAGACGGGGGCTCCGGGGCCGCCGCCCGCCGGTCACCAGCTCCAGCCCCTCGTCCTTTCCCAGAGCCACATAGCGCTCCACCTTGGCACGGGCTGCCTCGTGAATCAGCGGGCCGACCTGGCTCCCCGCCTTGCGCCCGTCGCCCAGGGAAAGCTTGCTCGCTGCCTCTTCCAGGCGGCGGAGGAAGCGGTCGTGAATTCGCCGATGCAGCAGCAGGCGGCTGGTTGCGGTGCAGCGCTGCCCGGTGGTCCCGAACGCCCCCCAGAGCACCCCGTCGAGCGCCAGCTCCAGATCGGCATCATCCATGACGATCATCGCGTTTTTGCCGCCCATTTCGAGCGACAATCGCTTGTGCATCCGGCCGCAGGTTTCTCCGATGATCGACCCGGTGGTGGTGGAGCCGGTGAAGGAAATGACCGGGACTTTGGGGTGGTTTACCAGCGCGTGGCCGGCGGGATTTCCCCGCCCGTGGACCAGCTGGATCACTTCCGGCGGCAGGCCCGCCTCCAGCAGCGCCTCGACCAGGAGATGCACCGTGTGGGGCACGTCTTCGGACGGCTTGATCACCACCGAGTTTCCGCACACCAGCGCCGGAAACATTTTCCAGGTGGGAATGGCCAGCGGAAAATTGAACGGAGTGATCACGCCGACCACTCCGATTGGCCGCCGGTAGCTCATGGCCCACTTGCTGCGCAATTCGCTCGGCACGGTGTGCCCAAAGAGCCGGCGCCCCTCGGAGGCGGCGTAATAGGCGGTGTCGATCCCCTCCTGGACGTCACCCCGGGTTTCGGCCAGCACTTTGCCCATTTCCCGCGTCATCGCCCGGGCAATTTCCTCTTTCCGGGCGGTGAGGATGTCACCCACCCGCTTGAGCACGTCGCCGCGGGCCGGGGCCGGAACCCGGCTCCAGATCCGGAAGCCCTCCTCCGCAGAGCGAACCGCCGCCTCGATATCGGCAGCACCCGAATCGGGAAATCGCCCGATCACGTCCCTGGTGTTGGCCGGGTTACGATTGTCAAAATAGGCGCCAGTGGAAGGCCGCACCCACCGACCTGCTATGAAATTTCTGAAATTGGGCATTCACTACTTTCCGGTTGAGTCGTTACTGCCTGGCTGATGACTGATTCCTGATGCCTAACAGCTCCACGTCAACGGCACCTTCACATACCCGGTGCGATCGACCACCGCCTTCCCCAGCAACACCCCGCCCCACAATGCCACCAGCAGACTCACCAGGTGGGCCAACCCCATTCGCCGGTTCCAGGCAGTGACCGCGCCCCAGAGCCCAGCCAGTACCACGCCCCCCGCCGCTGCCACATAGCCGTACGCGGCAATGCCACAGGCGTGAAGGTAGGGCCACTGGGTGACCCCCACAGCCACCGCGACACCCAGACCCACCCGAACCCACGCCGTCAGCGTCGCGCGTCCTCGCCTCGGTGCCGGGGGCAACGCCTCCGATCGGCCGGCGGCCGCGCCGCCCCCAGTCGACGCCGCAGGCTTGCCGGCTGGCTGGGCCGGCTGTTTGGCGATGATCTTGTCGATGTCCGCCATCTCCTTGTCCCAGTCGCGCGATGGCCCGGTCATGTCTCCTCCCGGCTGAGCTGATATTTTTCGATCTTCTTGTAGAGGTTCGACCGCGGCATATCGAGCACTCGGGCAGTCTCAGCCACATTCCAGCCATTTTCCCGGAGCTTCGAGAGCAGAAACACCCGCTCCGCATCCTGTCTGAAGTGCTCAAAGGTGGCCCCCCGTCCGGCCTCCGGCGCCAGCCCAGCGGGAGCCACACCCTCGGCTGCCGGCAACAGCCGCTCGACGTCCGCCGCGGTGATCTGTTTGCCTGCTGCCAGGATCAGCAACCGCTCCACCGCATTGCGGAGTTCCCGAACGTTGCCGGGCCAGTTGCGCCGCTGCAGTGCCTTGATTGCCTCCGGTGAGACCGGCCTGGCTGCCACTCCGGCGCCGACGCTCAGCGTTGACACAAAATGCTCGACCAGCGCCGGCACATCCTCCAACCGGTCCCGGAGCAACGGCACTGCAATCGGGACGACGTTCAGCCGATAGTAGAGATCTTCCCGGAATCGGCCTTCGGCAATCTCCTCTTCGAGGTCCTTGTTGGTTGCGGCAATCACCCGGACGTCCACCAGCACCGGCTTGGCGGCGCCGATCCGGGTGACCTCGCCCTCCTGCAGCACCCGAAGGACCTTGGATTGCGCCGAGAGCGACATGTCCCCGATTTCGTCGAGAAACAGCGTCCCGCCATCGGACAATTCAAATTTCCCGGCCCGGTCGGAGAACGCCGAGGTAAAGCTCCCTCGCATGTGACCGAACAACTCACTCTCGATCAGTTCGGAGGGAATCGCCGCGCAATTGACCTCGACAAAGGTTCGTTCTCGCCGCGGGCTCGCCTCGTGCAGCGCCCGCGCCACCAGCTCCTTGCCGCTGCCGTTGGGGCCGGTAATCAGCACCCGCGCGTGGGTCGGTCCCACCCGGTCGATGAGGGCCCGCACCTCGGCCAGCGCCGGGCTGGTCCCCACCATTGGGTACCGGGTGTCGAGCACTCGCTTCAGCTCACGGTTCTCGCCGGCCAATGAGGAATGCTGCAGCGCGTTCCGGAGCGTGACCAGCAGCCGGTCGGTATCGAGGGGCTTTTCCAGAAAATCGAAGGCCCCCCGCTGGGTCGCCTGCACCGCGGTGGCAATGGTCCCGTGTCCCGAGATCATCACCACCGTGGCAGGGGGCTCGAGGTCCCGAAGCCGGCTCAGGGTATCGAGGCCGTCGAAGCCCGCCATCTTGACGTCGAGGAGCACGATGTGGGGCCGAAAATCCTGATAGATGGTGATCCCTTCACCCCCGGACGACGCGGTCCGCACCTGCCAACCCTCGTACTCCAGGACCTGGCGCAGGGCGTCGCGGATACCGCCTTCATCGTCGATCACCAGCACCCGGTTGCTCATCGCGCCCCGTCAGTGCCATAGAGGGTAACACCCAGCGGGGTCACCCGAAGGCCGGACAGTGTCCGCGGAATGGTGAAACTGATTACCCCAGCGCCGTTCCCCGAGGAAAATCGCTGCAGCACCCGGCCGAAGAGTTCTCTAGGAATCGGGAGGCCCCGGACCCGGACCCGGTCCACTTGCCATTCGGCCACGCCGGCCCGCCGGAACAGCAGCCGCCCGCCCACCTCCAGATACTCCCGGTCCTTGACGATTCCGGCCAGCGGGCCGAGCGACACCGGTATCTGACGAGTATCCACCAGCGCCCGCACCTCTACATCATCTGTGTCGAGCCGGATTTCCAGCGAATATACCGCGCGCGGAACCATCCGCTCAACCAGGCCCTGCGCCAGACTCGCTACGTCCGCGGCGCTGAGCACCACTGAATCGGCCCCGGCGCGCCCCAGTGATTCGATCCGGCGCCGAACATCCGGAGCCAGCGCCGGGTCGCTGCTGCCTCGGCTCGCCTCCGTCCCGGCGGGGTCGGCGGTCCACTGGTGCAGCTGCCGCTTGATTTCCCGTCGGTACGACCACGCCACAAAGCCGCCCAGCACCAGCAGGGCCAGCAGAGCAATCCGAAACGGCAGCGACAGACATCCACTCATGCCGACAGCAGTTGCTCGATGCGACTGCCGTACACCGGCCCCGCAGGGGTAAGCCGACTCTCAAACAGGACCACGCGCTCTGCCAGGAACGGCGCGCTGACCTGGAGCCCTTCGATGTGGTTCATCGCACCGGCGGGGAGTCGATGGCCCTCCCTCACCCGGCCCAAGGTAATGTGCGGCCGGAATGGCCGGCCCTCTGGCGGAAAGCCGATTTGTTCCCCGCCGCGCTCCAGCCGGTCTTGCAGCAGTTCCAGGTCCGGGCTGGCACTCAATTCCAGCCGCAGCACTCGGGGATGCTGCCGGGATGGAAACGCACCGCCCCCCTCAGGCACCAATTCGATCGGCTTCATGCCCCGGGTGGCAATCTGGACCATTTCCTCGATCGGCTCCACCCGGTCCGACGTCACCTCCCCAAAAAACTTGAGGCTCACATGAAGGCCGTCTTCCTTCACCCAGCGCACCGGCCACTCCAGTTCGCTCAAGGTGCGGAGTATTGCCGCCACGTCCTGCTGCGCAGCCGGAGGGAGCGGAACCGCCACGAAGAGCCGCATCAGCTGGTTGATCCCGGGAGCGACACCACCCCGCGGCGCCGGTATCCCGTGCCTGGGACGCCCAAGAAGACCGAATTCATCCCTCCAGAGTACCCCAGTGCCCCTCGGCCAAAAGCGGCGAAATGATGTTGCAGGTGGGAGACGTGGTGCATCGGAGAAACGTAACGCCGTCGCGGGGCAACGGTAACCGATTTAGGTTGGGGAATGGCCGCCACCGCCTGGATCGAGATCGGCACCGGTATTCGCCTCCCCCGAGCCGAGCTCCGCTACCACGCCACCCGCGCAGGGGGGCCTGGCGGCCAGCATGTAAACACCTCGTCGACCCGGATCGAGCTGTGGTGGAATCTGGAACAGAGCCCGGCGCTTAGCCTTGGGCAGCGCGCGTTGGCGCGGTCCCGGCTGGGCACCCGGCTCGACACCGAGGGGTGGCTTCGTTTGGTCGAATCGGGAAGCCGGAGCCAATTGCGCAACAAGGAGGCGGTCACCAAACGGTTCGTCACACTCCTGATTCAGGCGCTCCGCCCCCTCAAGGTCCGCAAGCCCACCAAGGTCCCCAAGGCGCAAAAACTCCGCCGGCTGGAGTCGAAGAAGAGCCGTGCCGAGGTCAAGAAACTGCGGGAAAGGATTCGGGGCGATGAGTGATTGGCGCTCCGACGCCGGAGATCGAATGCAACGCCGCCTGGCCTTCGGGTACCTGATTGGCGCCTGCACTGTCATTGCCCTCGCGGTCGGGGTGTTGCTGTTCCAGCGCAAGGAGGTGGGACTCCTCGGCTTCATCGGCGTGGCGCTTTTGGGGCCCCTCACCGGTGCCCTCATTGCCGTGCTGGTGTGGTCTGGAGTGGGAATTGGAAGTCGCGCAATCGTTTCGACCATCTCCGGCGCCGGCAATATCAAGCGGGCGCCGAGCTACTCTCTGCAGGAATCGCTGGTGATCCGGGGAAAGATCGAAGCGGCCGCGGCGGCGTATCAAGCCCATCTCGTCGAGCATCCCGGTGACCTCGACGCCCATCTTGCCCTCGCGGCGCTGGTCCGCGATCACCAGAACGACCCGGAGCGTGCCGAACGCCTGTTTCGGGACGCCCGTGACCGGAGCCCCACCGCGGCCCAGGAATACGCCATCGCAAACGCGCTGATTGATCTCTATCGAACGACTGGGCAGGTCGGCAAGGAAATGTCCGAGCTGGCCCGATTTGCTGATCGCTATCGGGACAGCGACGGTGGCCGACGGGCCCGGGAAGCGCTCCGGCGGCTCAAGGAGGAAGCAACCCGGTGAGTCTCTGGCGCTATTTCACATCGCGCGAGGTGGCGGCGGCGCGAAGTTGGGCCACCTCGGGAGGTGTTGCCGTCCACCAGAACATCTGGAAGTCCCGGGGCCGGCTCACCTGCCACCTGCTGGCGCGGGATGAGGACACTCTGATTGCCGCGGCAAATCTGCTGGGTTGCTCCCCATGGTGGATTCAGCGCACCCGCACCCTGCACTTCGATCTGGTGGAAATTTATCTCGAACGCGCGCTGGAACGCTGCGGCGTTCCTGCGCCGGAAAGCGTCAGCGCACGCCCTCCGCCGTCAGTTGTCGCCGATTGACGTTGAGCCGTTCATCCAGGTCCCGAAGAAAACTCTCGACCCCCGACCGGCCCGGATCGAGCCGGACCATCACCCGGGAGAACTGGTTTGCCACCTCGGCCCGTTCGGTGATGGTGAGCCGGGTCCCCCGGTCGGTCGCGGAAAGGTCGAAAGTGCGCATCGGGTAGCCGGGTTGCCCCGCGCCGGTGCCTTGCGTCACCAACCGGTGGGGTGGCTCCGCCGAGGCAAATTCGACCACCCGGCTTCCATTCCGGCCAACCTCCCGCCAGACGGTCTTGCCACCGAGATTCGGCAGTCGCTCCAGCGTGGTCAGGTCGGATCGCCACAGCGGCATCCCATCGAGATCGGTCAGCACCCGCCACACCGTCTCGGCCGATCGGTCGAATACCGCCGATCCGGTAGTGACGAATTCGACCGGCAGGAGACCCCCCCCGGCCCAACCCACTCCAGCTCCGCCAAGGGCCAGCAGGGCCCCGAGGGTAACCCGTCGCCGCCGGCGGCGGCGTTGCCGCTCCGAGATGAATTTCATTACCCGCGGGTGCTCCTGGGGGGTCGGGGAAGCCTTCGTCCGGAGGCGTCATCTCCCCGGAGCTCCCCCGCCGCGCGAGCCAGCAGCCGGACCCCGGCCACCACGGTGTCGCGTTCCGGCGGGGGAAGCCGAGTCAGGGCTGCCCGCACCCGGTCGGGATCAAGCAGCGACCGGATGGCAATCACTCGGCGCCCCGCTTCGGTCAGCCGGAGCAGCACCCTGCGGCCGTCGTCCTGGCCCCGAGCCCGCTGGACCAGATGGAGGCGGACCAGCCGGTTCAGCTGCAGCGAGATGGTGGCCGGGGTGACTCGGAGCCGAGTGGCGAGTTCGCCCACCAGGAGCGGGGTGACCGGATCGAGGTGTTCCAGGATTCCAGCCTGGTGGTCCGTCAGCCGCCGGCCGGTCCCCGGGTCGCGCACCGAGCGGCGGCGACAAGCGGCATGGATGGTGGGATAGGCCGACAGCACGGCCTCGACGTCATGATCGAGCACGAAGACAAAGTAGGGATATTATTTTGATTTGTCAAATCAAATTATATTCCCACCCCTGGAGGAATCCGACTCCCCCTTGCCACCGTCGGGAGGACGGGACAGTCTTCCCACCCCAACCGGAACTCCCCGGAGGGTGCTCCCATGATCCGCCTAGTCCGTCCATCCCCGCGGGCACTCCGGCTCCACCTCGATGGGGTGACCCCGGCCATTCTGTTGCGCCAGATCGCCGCCTCCAGCCGGTCCCGCCGGCATGAGTAGCATCGACCTCAACGCCGACCTCGGCGAGAGTTTTGGCCGCTACCAGATTCCCGCGGAAGCCGAACTGCTCGCCCTGGTCACCTCTGCCAACATCGCCTGCGGATTTCACGCCGGGGATCCGTTGGTGATGCAACGCACCGTGTCCGCCGCGGTGAGCCGCGGTGTCACCGTTGGGGCCCATCCCGGGTACCCCGACCTGTCCGGCTTCGGTCGGAGGGAGCTCGCCGCCACACCGGAGGAAATCGCCGCCGACATCACCTATCAGGTCGGGGCGCTGGAGGGCTTTGCCCGCTGCGCTGGCGCGCGGGTGCGCTACGTCAAGCTCCACGGCGCGCTCTATCATCGCGCCGCCCGCGACGGCGAGGTTGCCAAGGCGGTTGCCTTCGCCCTCCGCCAGCTGGACAGCGAAATGGTGATCCTGGGGCCGGAAGGGAGCGCTCTGCTTCAGGCGGCTGCGGCCACCGGACTCGCCATTGCGCGGGAGGCGTTTGTCGACCGCGCCTATCAGCCGGACGGCCAGCTGGTGCCCAGGGGCACGCCCGGCGCCCTGCTCGACGATGTGGATACCATCGCCGAGCGGGCGCTTCGGATGGTGCACGACCGGTTCGTGGTGGCCATCGACGGGACCCGGTGCATCGTGCGCGCCGATTCCCTCTGCGTCCACGGCGACGGCCCCAAAGCGCTGGCCATCGTGCGGGCGCTGCGGGAAAAATTCGACGCCGAGGGAATTTCCTTCGCGCCCTTCGTGAAGTGAGC
>JANNSC010000327.1:0-2351 GCA_031402135.1 Gemmatimonadales bacterium
CGGTGAAGAGCGCGCGGGTGAGCCGGGCCCGCCTCGATGCGTCGCTGCGGCGGGTGCTCATGGCCAAGGAGGGCTTCGGCCTCTTCCGTCGGCGCACCGTCAATCTCGACCACGTCGGCGCCGTGGTGGCTCGGCGCGCCCATCGCGATACCGCGCTGGCGGTGTCGGCCCGCTCCCTCGTGCTGGTCCGCGACAGCCTCGGCCTCATGGACAGCCTCCGCGCCTCGCCCCGGCGCCTGGGCATCGTGACCTACGGCGATGGCAACTCCAGCGCCATCGGCAGCACCCTCATCCCCGAGCTGGTTCGCCGAGGATATCCAGTGGCATCGTTCCGGCTCACTGCCGCCAGCGGTCCGGCCAGCTACGACTCCGCGGCCGCGCTGCTCCGCTCCGCGCCTCAGGCGCTCCTCGCCGTAGGGCTCCGATTCGCCTCCGGCACCGGATCGATTCCCTTCCCGGAGCCCTTGCGCCAGCTCATTGAGAACTCCGCTGCCGAACGACCCACGGCACTGGTTTCCTTTGGTACCCCATATCTGCTCTCCGCCACTTCGCGGGTGTCGGCCTATCTGCTGGCCTGGACCGCCAACCCGCTGACCGAAGAGGCGGTGGCAGCGGCACTCAATGGTGCCGCGATCACCGGACGGTTGCCGATTTCACTGCCGGCCGGCTACCCCCTCGGCTTCGGCATCGTGAAGCCGGCCAAATGACCCGAGACCCGGCCACCACTGCGGCTCGAGGGCTTGCGCTCGCGCTGGCGTTGGCCCTCGCCGGTTGTGCCACCCGCCCACCCACACACTCACCAGGGGCTCCACCCCCCCTCTCGGCCCTCGATCCCCTCACCGCCCTGCTCGATTCGGCGGTCCACGCCGGCGCCGCGCCCGGCGCCGTGCTGGCGGTGTCGTGGCGGGGGAACCGGTATCTCTACGGCACCGGCAAGCTGGCCCTCGATGACCCGCGCCGTCCCGACGGCCACTCGATCTACGACCTCGCATCCCTGACCAAGGTGGTGGCCACCACCACCCTCGCCCTGCTCGCGGTACAGGAGCATCGCCTCGAGCTCGATGCCCCAGTGCAGCGCTACCTCCCCGCCTTTCGCGGGCTCGGCAAGGAACGGGTTACGGTCCGCCACCTCCTCACCCATTCCAGCGGGCTCCGGGCCGATTGGCAGGGGCTCTGGTTCCAGACTCCGACCCCGGATTCCGCGCTCCGGGCCATCATTGCGCTGCCGCTCGACACTACACCGGGTGTCCGAATGGTCTATTCCGACATGGGGGCGATTGTTCTGGGCGAGGTGGTGGAACGGGCGCTCGGCGGTCGGCTCGACCGCATTGCCGCCCACCGGATCTTCAGGCCACTGAGGATGTACTCCACATTTTTTCGGCCCGGCCGGCACATCCTGCCCCGGGTCGCCGCCACCGAGAACGACACCTCCTGGAGAAAGCGCATCGTCCGGGGCGAGGTGCACGACGAGAAGGCCGCCTGGCTCGGCGGCGTCGCCGGACATGCCGGCCTCTTCGGCAGCGCGGTGGATCTGCTCATCTTTGGGGACTGGCTCCTGAGCCAGTCTCGCGCCGGTGACCCGACCCTCAAGGAATTTACCCGCCGCCAGGAAGTCGTCCCCGGATCCTCCCGGGCGCTGGGTTGGGATACCCCGTCACCGGGCAGCAGCGCCGGCACCCCGCTCCGGCCCGGCAGCTTCGGTCACACCGGCTTCACCGGCACCTAGATATGGAACGATCCATCGCGGGAATTGGTGGTCATACTGCTCAGCAATCGGGTCCATCCAACCCGAAACAATCCGCGGATTGGACCGCTCCGAATTGCGGTGGCCGATGCGGTGGTGCAGCTGACTGACTCACTCCGCGGCAACGCCATTCCCTGACGTCGTATCTCACGATCTCCCTTCTACTTGACCCGGCGGTTCACCCTTCCTAGCTTCCTATGGTGCGGTCCCTTCTCCCGCCGGCTGGCGCGGGCAAAGGACCCAAAGGAGCCGAGGCATGAGCACCACCGACCAGGAAACCAGCACCAGTGGCATTCAAGTCACCTTGACCTCCCAGGCGGAGGACGAGGTGCTGAAATTCATGGAGGCCGAGAAGGTCCAGCCCGACGTTGCCGGACTCCGGGTCAGCGTCCTGCCCGGCGGCTGTTCCGGCTTCAAGTACAGCCTCAACATCGAAGAGCGCCCCCTCGAGGACGACCACATCCTCCAGATGAGCCGAGTCCGCGTCTTCGTCGACGGCTTCAGTCTGCAATACCTCAATGGGGTAACGGTGGACTACACCTCCTCGATGCAGGGATCCGGATTCACCTTTACCAATCCCAACGCCACCGGCGGCTGCGGCTGCGGC
>JANNSC010000328.1:0-1817 GCA_031402135.1 Gemmatimonadales bacterium
CAGTGGGATGACCGCCTTGCCGACGACCTCGCCGCCATGAACCTCTACCTCGACGAATCGAAGGATCGCCGCAAGACCGCCATCGAGCGGGTTAAATTGACGGCGAGGGTGACGGTGATCCGCAGGTCTCCGGTAGAGCAGCGCATCCGCCAGCGACCGCGGAGGGCATTTTCCACGACAAATTCCCCCTGGTCGCGACAGTTGCCCCCCGCCGTCAGTTTAACCCGCTCGATGGCGGTCTTGCGGCGATCCTTCGATTCGTCGAGGTAGAGGTTCATGGCGGCGAGCCCGTCGGCGAGGCGGTCATCCCATTGAAGCACCAGGCGGGTTACCTGCTCCTTCCGCTCCACCAGCACCGGCGCGGGCTGGGGTTCCCGGGGTTGTAACCCGCCGCTCTGGTTCATCAAGTTGAACGCCTGCTCGAGGGTGGCGCCCCAGCCGGTGTAGGTCAGGTTGCCGAGGGCGATGATGCCGACGCCGTAGTCGGGGAGCCAGCGCATCAGCGATCCGAAGCCGGGGAGGCCACCGCCGTGCGAAATGGACATTCGGTAGGAACAGGTCTGCCGGTTGCCCAGGCCGTAGCCGTATCCGCCGGAGCTCAGAGACGTGGTGCCGGCCACGGTGTCTCGAACAGAGGTGGCGCCGACATAGCGGCCCACCTGCTGCATTTCCCGCAGCGAGGACCGGCGCAGCGGGCCGGTTTCGGCGCCGTCCCGCGGGGGCCAGGCGTCGAGCATGAGGGCGACCCAGCGGCCCAGGTCACTAATCGAAGTGAGCATGCCGCCCATGGGTCCGAAGGCGCCGTCAGGGAGCTGGGGTTCCTCCAGCCACTGATTGTCCTCCCGGCGGTAGCCAAGCGCCAGCCGGGACGTCGCCACCGCGGCAACCTCCAGGGTGGTGACGCTCATGCCGAGGGGCTTCAAGACGTTTTCGGTGAGGTATCGGGGGTACGGCATGCCGGAAACGCTGGCGACGATGCGGCCGAGGATGGCGAAGCCGTAGTTGGAGTACTCGTAGCTGGTACCGGGGGCGGTGGAAAACGGAATCCCGCTCCGGATCATCCGGCTCAGGCTGGCGTCGGTTTCGGCGAGCTGCTGATCGCCCCAGGGGTTGTCCTCGGGGAATCCGGCGGAGTGGGTGAGCAGGAGCCGGATGGTGATTTTGGGCGAATCGGTGGTGGGATACTTGAGGCCCTTCAATTCCGGGACGTAGCTCTCGGCGGGGTCGTCGAGGGAGAGCTTGCCGGCATCCCGGAGCTGGAGGATGGAAAGAGCGGCGAAGCTCTTGCTCATGGAGGCGATGCGGAAGACGGTGCTGGACTCCACCGGGGCGCTGGGGGAGAGTTGCCGGAGGCCGGCGGTGCCGAGGTGGGCCAGCTTGCCGTCCACGATGATGCCCCAGGCGATGCCAGGTACTCGACTGCGATCGGCGAAGCCACGCATGAGCTGATCAATGGCGGGAAAGGCCGACTGGAGCTTGGCGAGGCGGTTGGGGTCGGCAAAGCGGGGTGCCGGGGTCTGGGCGGCGGCGCTCCCGGAGAGCAGGAGCAGCGCGCCGACGGAGAGAATGCGCTGGAGTGGAGTCATACGGGGGAGTATGGCGCTACCGGGGCACGGCCACCAGTCCGAGGGGGACGTTTGTACACCCTCGGCCGGATACGCCTGTCGTCGTTTCATCAGGACGGGCCCGACGCTACGGGACGACTTCCATCCGCGTGACATACAGCTCGATCTGCAAGGGCCGCGATGTCCCGCCGGCCACCGGGGGTAGAGCGCGGATGGCCACGATTCCCACACCGAGTCCTTTCAAGGTCAGGG
>JANNSC010000329.1:0-2460 GCA_031402135.1 Gemmatimonadales bacterium
GCCTCCTCGGGCCCCTCGCCTACCAGGACCAGCGTCGGTGCCGCGCCCTCGGTCCAGGATAAGTGCACCACCGCGAAGGCCCGCAGTAGCACATCGTAACCCTTGATGGGATCGAAGCGACCAAGGCTCCCTATAATTGGACCAGTGCCGGCGCCCAGCGATTCAAGCACCCTGCGGTCCCTCGGACCTGGGCGGAATCGCTCCGTATCAATGCCATTGTGGATCGTCTCGACCCGACTGCCGGTGGCGACGACGGAGTCGCGCAAATGCCGGGCGAGTTGGCTGGACACAGCCACAACGCAGTCGGTCCACCGTGACGCCAGGCCATCGAGGGTCCGATCGATCCACGGATCGGGAGCACGCCTCCCGTGGTCGGTATGGATCAGGCGCGGCACACCGGCAATCCGGATCGCCCTCGCCGTCTTAAACCAGACCCCGCTGTGGCTGTGCACGAGATCGGGACCGAGTTTGGCGAGCTCGCCCGCCAAACTGTGCGGCCTGATCAGGCTCAGCGGGGAGGTGCGCCGAGCCGTGTGGAGCTCGCACACATCGGCAAGGCCTTCCGCGAGTCGTCCCAGATACCCGAGCGCCAGCACGTGGGGCTCATACCGGGCGGGATCGAGGCCGCGTACCAGGTCTGCAACCATTCTCTCCAATCCACCGGCCTGCAGATCGAGCACCACGTGAACGATCCGAGTCCGCCGCACTGGGGTGCTCATCGGGACCACCGAAAACCCGAGGCAGCCGCTGCAAACGCCGGTAACGTCATGCCTGAGGAAATAGTCTGCCGCGGAAGCCGCAGGGGATCTCGGGGCGAGGCTACCCAGCGTCTGTCGGTCGTGACCGCGTACCGGTACCCCGCCTGTGCCGCGGCTACTACGACCCCTTCGTTCCAATCGCCGTAGGGATAGGCAAGGCCTTCAGGTGCGCTATCGAGGTGTTTCCCGATGAGGTCCCGAGCACCGCGCAACTCGTCATTCAGCGCCTGGGGGGACAGAGTCGTCAGCATCGGGTGGGTCCGGCTGTGGGCGCCGATGTCAACCAACGGGCTTTGCGCCCGACGCAGCATCTCCCAGTTTGCCGGCAGGTACTCCTCCGGCAGCCGGATCGAATCCGGATCCACACCAGTCGCGCCGAATATGGCAGAGCCGTTCCCTCCCCACGCCTCACGAAGCGCCTTCCGGTCGAGCGAGGGCCGTGCTTCGGCGAGAGCATCCCACCAGAACGGTCCCAGGGTTTCCGGAGCCGATTCCACCACGAAGATCGTTGCGGGTATGCCCAGCTGTTTCAGGACCGGAATGCCATGACTGAGGACGCCGCGATAGGCGTCATCGAAAGTCACGGCGGCCAGACGTTGCCTGGCCGGGCCCGTCGCCAACGCCATCGCAATCTCTCCGAGAGGGACCATTCGAAACCGTGCGGCGAGCCAGCGCATCTGCGTGGCGAATCGGTCGACGAGCAGATGCAGCGAGGATTCTCCCCGCGGCATCTCCCCGGCGGGGATCACGTTGTGATACGCCATTACGACCGGACCGGGTGCACACGCCCTCCAAGCGGCAAGCAAGCCGGTGGAATGCAAAACAGCATAACCCGCTTGCCCGACCGTGCTCACCTCTGGGAACGCCTGGACCTGAATCCCGCTCGTGACACCGGGGAACCGATCGGGGCGGGGGACCCGGTTACCGCGCTGAGCTTATGGAGTCCGAGCAGGATGGCGAAGAGGACGTAGAGCATCGCCGCGAACGCCTGCGTAAGAAAGAACGCCGCCACGCAGTACCCGATGAGGGATGCCACGACGCACTGGCCCATCGCGGATTCGAATGTCACGACACCGGGCGGGGCACGCTGCCCGATCCGCCATGCGGTCCGGAATGCCACGACCAGCATGGCAAGAAAAACCCCGAAGCCGACTACCCCCGTCTCCGTGGCGGCTTCGACGAACGAGTTGTGCGGCGCCGACCATTTGTATCCGACGTTGTACTCTCGCAACGCCGCCATCTTGGAGAGATTGCCCTCTGCGTAGCCGAAATTCCGCGCGCCAATCCCAAAGACTGGGTATTGGGCGAGGTACCCCATCCCGCGCTTCCAGACTTCCATCCGGCCGGCTTGCGAATTCCCGGAATAGTTGTAGTCGGCGGACGGATTCAGGATGGTCCGCATGGTGTCCCAGTACGTCTTGTTGCCGAGGACGAGCATGCCCAGGAACCCCACGGTGACTGCCGTCACACGCACCCGACGGCTCAGCACCTTAAATCCAAGAAGGACATAGATGGCCACGGCGAGCAGGGCCAGGAACCCGCCCCGGCTTCCGGTTTTCACGATCGTGGCGAGGTACACCGCAAGCCCCAATCCCGCCAGGAGCCTGAGCCGGGCGGTCGCGGCAAACCGGGCGAAGAGAACCAGAAAGGGAAGCGTCACCACGAGGAGCATGGCAAGGTCGTTCGCGTCGTAGAACACCAG
>JANNSC010000330.1:0-2159 GCA_031402135.1 Gemmatimonadales bacterium
GTAGTAGTCGAGGAGTTCGAAGGTGACGGTCTTCGAATGACCGGATTGTGTTCCAGTGACGACCACCCGGAGCGCTACCAGGTCGCGTCCCTCGGGTTTGTAGAGTTTCGGTTGGACCGCCGCAATGAAGAGGTCTCGAGGAACGACTGGAATTCCCTTGACCGGAATCGGGGTATTGGAAATCAGGCCGAGCTCACGGATGGGCCGCATAATGGCAACATGGCCGGGATACCGGAGCGTTTTGTACTCCATCGTGTCGACTTTGCCTTCGAAGGCAAACGGCATGGTGCTGACGCCACCGCCGGTATGAAACGCCTCGAGGGTCCCGACCGGCGCGGGGAACTCCTGGGGCTCCAACTCGGACAGAGCGTCCACCTGAATGGCCTTGGCATTCCGGAGGATCCACGAGGGCGTGGTGTAGTAATCGAGCGCGCCCTCGAGAGAGTACACAATCTGATAGTTGAGCGGCGGCTCGGGGTGCTGGGGGAGGCCGCCAACATAGATACGGACCGAGGTGGCGCGATCGAGGCGGCGAATTCCCTCGGCGGCGAGGATGTTCACCATGCCGGGGGCGAGTCCACAATCGGGAATCACCGAAACCCCCTGGGTGACCGCTGCGGCGTGCAACTTTTTCTGCTGGAACACGATATCAGTATTGCCACCGAGATCACAGAAATGGCAGCCGCCGTCGATGGCGGCCCGAGTCATCGGCTCGTTGAAGTAGTAGGGAAGGGCGCAGAGCGCGGCATCATGCCCCTTCATCAGGGCTACCACGGCGGCAAAATCGCTGGCGTCGAGAGGTTCAGCGTGAAGCCGCTTGCCGAGGTAGGGCTGCAGGAACGGGGGCAGCCGATTCAGGTGCAGGTCGGCCAGGGTAACATGTTCAACTCCGTCGTGCTGCAGGAGATTGTGCGCTGCGGCGCAGCCCTGCAGCCCCGCTCCAAGAACCAGCATTTTCATGGGTTTACCACCGGGTAAGTCCGTCGCCAACGCCGAACCAATAGAGCCTTGAAAATTAGCTTGTTCAGGGCCGGTATTCAACGCGTGATATATTAGCGGGCATGTCCCTGCCCCTGTCTCCACCCCGCACCGCCCCCAGGCGCCGCCCCAGGGATGCCCGGGCCACTCGCACCCGGCTGGTGCGGGCCGCGCTGGAGCTCTTTACCGGGCAAGGTTTTCGGGCAACCACCACTCCGCAGATCGCCCAGCGCGCCGGGGTTGCCGAGGCGACGATATATCGGCATTTCCCCGGGAAGAACGCGTTGCTCAACGCCGCCTGCGTGGAGGCGTTTGGCTGGGGATCTGCGTTGGTACTCGAGGAGGCTGCCCCGCCGGGGGCGGACGCGCAAGCGGTCCTTCGCGGTGTGGGGACGCGGCTGGTCGAGCGCGCCACGCGAGACGCCGCGCTGGTGCGAATGCTGCTCCGGCCGCCCGAAGAGCCGCTGCACGACGAACCCACTCGGCAGGCGCTCCGGGATTTTCGGGAGGCGCTGCAGCAGGTCGTGGCTGCCGGCAAGCAGCGCGGGCGCATCCGATCCGGCTCGGCGGATCTCTGGGCGGCGGTTTGGCTGGCACTGGCGGGTTTTGTCGCCGAACGGGTGGCAGCTGGGGAGTGGAGTGCCGATCATCCCAATGTCGAGCTGGCGCTGGAGGCGGCGTGGGAGGCGATTGTCTATCGGGTGCCGGACTCTCCGCTGCTCAAAGTGGTCTGACGGCCGGGGTGGTAGGTGATGCTTCGGAGTCGTTGGGGTGCCGCACTCCACGTGGGCCGACGGGAACGCCCTCCGCCGAGGGGGCGGACCTCAAAGCCTCCGGCCGCAAAGTAGCCCACCGAGTCAGTGCCCCAACGGACCGCCCCGGTTATTCCTTCGCCCAGTGCAGTTACCTCACCGGTGCCGGCAGCAATGCACATATTGCCGTCGGCGCATTCCACTACCATGCCCTGCGTCGGCGTTCCGAGGAGCTCCCCCACAGCAGAGTCGGCTTGGGCCAGACTGTCACCTGGTATCTGCCGCAGCAGGGCGGTACCAGAGCGGGCGGCCATCTCGAAGTAGCCGCCGGCCCGGAGGACCACGCTGGCTCCGTCGGGCGTCCAGCCCAGCCGCTCCGGCTCCTGGGCGCCTTCCGGCAAGACCGCGGTGCGCTCTCTGCTGTTGGTG
>JANNSC010000331.1:0-1751 GCA_031402135.1 Gemmatimonadales bacterium
TCATCATTTTCCGCTTTCGACCGGCCGGGCCCTGGTGGCGGACATCGGCGGCGGCAGCCTGGAACTGATTGGCGCAATCAATGGGCTGGTGGAACTCACCCGGTCCCTGCCCTTGGGCGCGGTGCGCCTCACCGAGAAGTACCTCTTCGAAGGCAAGTCCCGCTCCCGCGAGGTGGACCGGCTTCGCGGCAAGATCCGCAAGCAGCTCAAGAAGGCGGGGCGGTGGCGGGAGTGGAACAATGTCACTGTTATCGGGTCGGGCGGGACGTTTACCAACCTCGCCCGGATGGCGCTCTCGCGCCGGGGCCACCAGATCGAGTCGGTGCATGGCGAGGTGGTCAAGACGGCGGAAGTGGAGCAATTGCTGGAGTGGCTCTGTTCGTTGTCGGTGGCCCGGAGGCGGGAGGTGCCGGGGCTCAACCCGCAACGGGCCGATATCATCCTCGCCGGCCTAGCTGTCACCGCCGAGCTGCTCAATATGGTCGAGGCCAGGAGCATCACGGTGAGCGCCTTCGGGCTCCGTGAGGGGCTGCTGCTCGAGATGATCGGGGAGAGCGCCCCCCGCATCCCGGACCCGTTGCGCGCTATGCGGGAATTCATCGACCGCTGCCAGGGAGACCGGAGGCATGTGGAGCAGGTCCGGGTCATCGGACTCTCGCTCTTTGATCGGCTCTGTGGCACGGTGGGCGCGAATCCTGGGGAGCGGCCGCTGCTGGAAGCGGCGTGCCTGCTGCACGACGTGGGGCAGGTGGTGAGCTACCGGAAGCATCACCGCCACAGCTTCCAGCTCATCATGCACGCCGAGCGGCTCAATTTCACGTCGCGGGACCGGTATCTGGTGGCGTTGATCAGCCGCTATCACCGGCGCACCGGCCCCAGCAAGAAGCATCCGGAGTTTGCCCGGCTGTCGAGCGAAGAGCAGGACATCGTCCGGCGGCTGGCTGGGATCCTCCGGGTGGCCGACGGGCTCGACCGGGGTCACACCTCGGCGGTGGATCGAGTGAGCACCCGGCTCACCGCGGAGCGGTTGTCGATCCGGGCAACGCCCAAACTCCGAGGGGCGGACTTGGGGCTGGAGTGCTGGGGTGCGGCCAAGAAGTCGGATGTGCTGGCGCGGCTGTTGGGACGGAAGGTGGTTGTGGCACCGGCGGTGGTGGGGTAGGCGAAAACCGGGAACCGGGAAAGCTCAGCCCGAAGGCCCCATGATCGCGACAAATTCGCCCTTCGCGACATCAAGCGAAACCCCGCGAAGAGCGGGGACTTCTAATTTGCCGATCTTGTAAGACTTAGCAAGATCTTCAGTTTGTAGAATATTTTCCATCAACGCTGCTGGAACTTTGTCGCTCCGCTCGGCACTGGCTTTTCGAGCGGCTTGGCCGGTAATTGTTGCGCCGATACTTCGCTAAGCTTTTTATCCAAGTCCAAAACTTCCAGATCCCAGCTATTCTCGAGTACGAATGCCTCGAGTGGATAGCTATTGCCGATCTTCACCGCTTCTGGGGATTGATAGGTCAGCTTCATCGAATACTTTTCCTGCGGCCGCGTGACAAGGATCTGTAAAGGAAGCCGCTCATAACCCGCCGCTTCGGTAAGCTTTCCTTCGATCCCGTAAGTGATGTCCGATTCGAGCTCGCCCTTAGCGTCAAAAAGCTGCTGCCGTGCCAGCCGTATCTTAACGTTCCGGTCGAACCAAAATCGTCTGACGATCAACAGGCCGCCCGCTTCGTCTTTGGAATATTCGTCGAGAAGAT
>JANNSC010000332.1:0-7017 GCA_031402135.1 Gemmatimonadales bacterium
CTACGCCTTTGACCAGCAGCCGATGGTTGGCATGTGGAATTGTGCCCGCCTGGGGGAAGCGCTCTTTTCCTTGATCACTCCGGAGGAGGCGCAAGCAGAACTCGATACTTATTGGAAGGCCTTCGGGGCGGAGTATGCCGCCCTGATGCGTGCCAAGCTGGGGCTGGCCACCGAAGCGTCGGACGACGGGGCGCTGGTCCGCGATCTCCTGGACCTGCTCCAGGCCGACCGGGCCGACTACACCGGATTTTTTCGCGGGTTGGGATCGATGGCGACAGTGGGACATGGCGAGCCGTGGGAGGCCTGGACCGCGCGGTACCTGGCGCGACTCCGACTGGAGGGAAGCAACGCCGCCGAACGCCAGCGGCGCATGAACCGGGCAAATCCGAAATTCGTCTTGCGGAATTGGATTGCCCAGGAGGCGATTGAGCGCGCCGATCGGAAGGAATTCGGTTTGGTCGAGGAGCTACGGCAACTCTTCGCCACGCCGTTCGATGACCATCCCGGCATGGAGCGCTTTGCCGAGCCACCGGGCCCCGAGGCGAGGCACCTCGAGGTTAGCTGCTCGTCGTAACTGCCCAAAACCAGGCAGGGGGCGCGCCGAATCGACCGAGCCCCTTGCGTCACCTGCCGGTCGGATGAGCAGCCGGCGGGGCGCTGTCCGTTTCACGAAACGGTCACCTGCAACGAGGGCCGCACGATGACTTCCTGGGCATGCCGCGCCGGCTGGATCGCCGTCTTGTTGATGACCGGCTGTAACCATTTCACCGAAGGGGGTGTCACCCTGCTGGTTGTGTCCGTCGCAACGAGCGGGGCTGACTTCCCTCTGGACCGTTATGTGCTATCCGTCGACGACGTCCCCAGGGAGCAAGTGCGGATCAACGGCAGGGCGATCATCATCGGCTTGAGTGAGGGGCGTCATTCCATAGGGCTCCACGGCGCCCCGGACAATTGCGCCGTCGGCGGAACCAATCCGCTCCGGACTACCATCACCAATGAGGATACCGTCCGGGTCTTCTTCGCGGTCAGCTGCGTCGCCACGACCGGAGGCGTCGAGGTCTGGAACAGCTCTTCTGGGCTCGATATCGATCCAGACGGCTACCTGATCCAGGTGAATGGCGGGGGCTCGTGGGAGCTAACCCCGAACGGGAGCACCACCATCACCCGCCTTCGCGCCGGAAGCCACGCGGTGGCCTTGACCGCCGTGGCGGCCAACTGCAGCATCGGAGGTCCTAACCCTCGCGCAGTTGGGGTGAGCGCCGGCCAGACGGTGCCGGTCACCTTCGTGGTCAGCTGCGTCGGCACGACCGGGAACGTCGAGATCACAGCGGCGACCTCAGGAGGAGACGTCGATCTGGACGGCTACACCGTCCAGGTGGACGACGGGCCAGCCCTGCTCCTCCCCACCAACGGGACCCTCACAGTCGCAGAGGTGAAAACGGGAGACCACAACGTCCGGCTCAGCGGAGTGGACGACAACTGCTCGTGGGCCGGGCAAAACCCCCACACTGTACTGGTGAGCGCAGGGAGCATGACAAGGGACACCGCGCGAACCAGGTTCGAGGTCAGCTGTGTCGCGATTTCCGGAACGATGGTGGTCTCCGCCGCGAGCGCAGGCAGTGATCTTGATCCGAACGGCTACACCGTCAGGGTGGATGAGCGCCGGTACGAAGCGGTTCCCGCCAACGGGACGGCGATGCTCCCGCGGGTGATTGCGGGCGACCACACAGTCTCGGTAGACGGTGTGGCGTCCAACTGCGTCGTCCTCGGGCAAAACTCGCGCACGGTGCGAGTGGCCGTGGCCGACACGGCGCGAACGACGTTCGAGGTACGCTGCGTGGCCACTCAGAAAATCGCGTTCACAGCAAATGACACTACAATCGCCGTTGTCTATTCCGATGGCTCGAACGGGTTCACCCTTGCGCAGGGCGGCGGGCCGGCGTGGTCCCCGGACGGGACCAGGATTGCCTTCGCAAAACTCACCTGCGACGACTACTACGGCTGCTACCCCTCCGGACTGATCGTGATCAACGCGGACGGAACCGGCATCGCACGACTTACCGATGGGCCGGACGGCGCACCGGCCTGGAGCCCGGACGGCTTGAAGATCGCGTTCGTCAGCTGGCGCACCGGAACGCCCCAGCTCCATCTGATAAACAACAATGGCTCCGGGATCATCAGAGTCACCAGCGCCCTCCAGGTGGCAGGTGACCCCGACTGGTCGCCCAATGGGGCGCTTATTGCGGTCGACTGCCGCGTGGCCGGCAATAACGATGACATATGTACCGTGACGCCCGATGGCAACGGAGTGGTCCGCCTCACCACCGACCCGGCGGCGGACTACGGTCCCGCTTGGAAACCGGACGACTCCAGAATCGCCTTCACGACCGACCGCTTCGGGACGCCGGAAGTCGTCGTGATGAACGCCGATGGCAGCGGCCTCACCAGGGTGCTGCCCGGAATCGCGGCATCCAACCCGGCATGGTCGTCGGACGGGACCATGATCGCATTCGCGGAACTCACTTGTGACGACCACAAATTCTGCTACTCCTCTGGCCTGTTCGTGATCAAGGCCGACGGGACCGGCCGGAAGAGGCTTACCACCGGCCGTGATTATGCCCCCGCCTGGCGGCCGTAGTCGGCGCGGACTGACCACGGCGTTGCTTTTCACCGTCGGGTGCGGAACCAACGACGTCGTGGCGCCGGCCCCCGACGCGCCGGTGCTCCTGGCGAGTACCGCGGCGGGCAACCAGCATAACGTCCTCAGCGCCGTGGTCACCGCCAGCATCCGGTTCGCCGACAGCGTCGCGGTCCGCTACGGCCTCAGCGGCGGGGCGCTCGACAGCTTGACGCCAGCGGTGACCGTCGTGGCCGACTCGGCAGTCGTTCCCGTGCTGGGCCTTATGGCGGAAAGGGCCTACCTGCTCCGCCTGGAGGTTTACGGGGGTAAACAGACCCTTCTCGGGGACAGCCTGCGGTACAGCACCGGCGCCCTGCCGGCTGACCTGCCGCGCTACACGACCAGCGGTCCGGATCCTTCCCCCGGCTATGTGGTCTTCGCTGCCGGCCAGTACGGCGTGGTGATCGACAACAGCGGCCGGGTCGTCTGGTACCACCATTTTCCCAACGGACCCGGACTCAACTTCATGGCCCAGTCGACCGGTCACTACGTGGCCCGTCCTCCGACCCAGGACCCCACCGACCGCGAACCATGGCTCGTTATCGATGTGCTCGGAAACGTGACGCGGGCCTTCGGCTGCGCGAGAGGTCTGCAGCCCCGGTTCCACGACCTGATTGCCGAGCTGGACGGATCATACTGGGTCCTCTGCGACGAGACCCGGACGATAGACCTCTCGACCTTGGGCGGCGTCGCAAATGCGTCCGTCACCGGCACCGTCGTGCAGCACCTCGACGATCACGGGAATCTGCTGTTCCAGTGGAGCCCGTTCGATCACTTCGCGATCAGCGATCTCGATTCCGCCAGTCGCGCCGGACCCACCGTCAACTGGACCCATGGGAACGCCTTGGACCTCGATAGCGACGGCAACTTGGTGGCCTCCTTCCGCAACCTGGGCGAGATCACCAAGATCGACACGAGGACCGGCGCGGTGATGTGGAGAATGGGCGGCCTTCGGAACCAGTTCACCTTTCTCGACGCTCCCACTCCCAGCTTCTCCCGACAGCATGGAATGCGGCTGGCCGGCCCGGGGGGCCTCGTGCTGCTCGACAACCTCGGCGACCCCGCCGCCAGCCGGGCCGAGCGGTACCGGTACGACGCGGGCCTGCGCACCGCACGGCTGATGGGATCCTACGGCCCCAGTTCCCCGGTGACCGCGCTGCTCGGCGGGAGCGCGCAGGATCTGCCCAGCGGGCGCACCCTGGTGTCTTTCGGAACGGCGGGACGGGTGCAGGAGTACGACGCATCAGGCAGAGTGGTCTGGCAGATCGATGGCAATCCCGGCTACGTCTTCCGCGCGCAGCGAATTCGCTCGCTATATCATCCGGGTATCGGCACGCCGCGTTAGCGGGGGGCCGTCTGGCCACAGGACTCACAATCGGAGCCGGAAACCCACCAGAACGGCTGGCCCATTGTCTGTATTGGGCCGATACGGCTCATCCCTGGGGCGACCGCTGCCAGGGACGAAATAGCGGACATCAAGTCGGCCTCCGAGCCGCTTCTGGAGGCCGATAGCCAATCCGATTCCGACGCTTGGGTTCCACACCCCACGGTCTTCCCCAGCATACCAGAGGCGCCCAACCCGAGCCGTCCCCTCTACGCGCCAGGAGCCCACTCCACGAGTCAGGCGCACGACGGGACCGAGGTCCATCGCCGTAGCGCGCTGATCACAGGGCACCCCTTCCAGGAAAGGGCAACCGCTTATGAATGTCCAGGCAGAACCGGAGGCTGCCATGGAGAGGCGGCCGGACAGGTGAACTTGAATGTCCAGGCCTCCGAGAAGCGCTCGAGAGCCCGGACCAGAGGCCGCACCGATGAAGGCGGAAAGACCGGCGCGCGGGGCATTCGACTGGCCAACGATGTTCGGTGCCACGGCGGCGCTCAGCGCGATCACTAACCGCGGGGCTACAAACATCAACGTCGGTCGTTGCAATGGAAGTCTGCGTCGACGCATCGAATGGGCGCCCCTGTTCGAAAGCCAGCGCTTCTTGGCTTCAATCGCTTCAGCCTCCTCAGGGTGACGCCGCGGTAACCGTGAGCGTGAGCCGGATAGGTCCAAACGGGCCGGTCGAGGCGTTGCCGTAGATAACCAGCTCGTAGACGCCCGGCTCCTTCGCGGCACTCACCGTGATGCTGAGCACGGAGCTATTGCCGGCCGTCGGGTTGGGCGCAAATGCAGTCGTCAGCTCATCCAGGGTACCCTCGCCATCGTCGTTGACGAAAAGTGTTACCGGGCCGGCGAAGTTGTTGCGGACCACGTTCACCGTCGTGGTCTGCGTCGCGGTGCCCTGCGCGATGCTGAGCGTGGACGACGACAGGGTGAGAACAAAGGGCGCCACTGTTATGGTGAGCGTGAGCGGCGCCGTCCGGTCGGCGAGGCCGGAGGCCACCCCGCGCACCAGCAGATTGGTATACGTGCCAGGGAGCGCGTTTGGGGCCACGCTCAGCGACAGCTCCGCGGAGTTGCCGAAGGTCTGGCTCGCCGATCCGAAGGAGACCCCAACGCCGGTCGGAAGATTCTCCACCCTCAGCGACACGTTGCCGGTGAAGTTGCTGCGGACCAGGTCCACCGTCGTGATCGGGGACCACGCACCCTGCGCGGCGCTGAGCATGGGTGACGAAAGCGTAAGAGCATAGTCCGGCGTTAACGAAGGGGCGGTGACCCAAATCTGCGCGGAGCCGAGCTGCCCCTCGCTGGTGGCGGTAATGGTCACCGGGCCGCCAGCCGACACACCGGTCACGAGGCCTGTGGCATTGACCGTCGCGACGGCTTCGGCGCTCGAGCTCCAGGTGATGGCGCGGCCACTCAGGGTGCTTCCCTGGGCGTCTTTGGTGGCGGCGGAGAGTTGCACCGCGGTGCCCACAAGGATGCTGGGCGTGCCGGGCGAGACGGCGACTGAGGCCACCGGCGCCGGGGGAGGTGGCGGCGGCGTCTCCGTGGGCGGATTGCACGCGAGCGCGAGCAGGACTAGGGAGGGGACGAGTAGTCCAAGGTTCTTGGTTCGCATTGAAATGCCTCCGGTTTCAAAGTGCCGGGGTGCCCACCCCCTCGCATCGAACTGCGTGTTCACGGTGGTGTGGGGCTCGCCGAGCACGGGGAAGTATCGATTGTGGGTGCAGAGACACCGCGTGAGCTTCCACACGCGCTCGCAGGGATTGTTGTCCGGACTGCCAGAACTGGCGCTCCAGGCCGCCGTGTGACCTCAGCGACGGTGCCTAGTGATCGGCACCTGCGCGCAACCTCGCCCGCCAGCCAGCCAAGAGCTCCGCTTCGCCCATCGAGGTGGACTGGAGCACCTCGGCTTCGGCGGTGGCAATGAGGAGTGCGGCCAGCCCCTCGCGGCTCACCAGCCGGTCGATATGCTCGACGACCGATCCGGCCACCCCGTAGCGCCACAAAGCGTCCCAGATCTCCGCCAGCCGGGTCGGGGCGTACCCCGACGCGACTACCTGACGAACCGGAACGTCATACTCGCGGCGGAGCTGACCCGAGGCGAAGACCGCCAGGCCTTCCACGAACCATGGCATCGAGTTGGCCACCTGCCCGAGTCGGGAATTCAACTGGGCGTGCAGCACGTGTACCAGTTCGTGGGTGAGGATCAGGTAGAGGTGCTCCAAGTCGGCGGGATCGTGCCCGCACCCGTCTGTTTTCCAAGCCGCGGGTGAGAGCAGCGTCACCTCTTGCCCTCGCGCCGCCGCCACCGTCCAACACCCTTCATCGAGGTCCGGCGCTCGCCACACCTCGCGCCAGTAGGCGGCCAGAGACACCCGATCGGGAAAGACCCGAATCACGTATCCGATGAGGAACTGCCGTGCGAAGAAGGCCTGGACCTCGTTCCTCCCGTTGTCGCCCATCCCGAGCAACAATGAGATCATCGCGGTGTCTCGCTCGGCAACAGCAAGAGCAAAGCCGTCTGCCTGGGTGGTGACCCATTCAACCGAACGACTGGGCTCAGGTGGTAAGGAGCAACCGCTCATCCCGGCGACGGCTGCGAGGCCGAGCCACGCAAAGACGATCCGGCCGAGGTCGGCTCTCCCCCGGGTCGGCGGCGTCATGGGCGCGCCGGCCTGGCCGTCCAGGTGAGGCCACCGATGAAGTTGGCGCCGTCCAAGGTCAGCCTCCGGATCCGGGAGCCATCGGCGTTCACCACGAACAGTCCGGTTTGGCAGCCGTAGGTTCGGTCGCAGGAGTACCCAGAGAAGCCAATCTTGGTCCCGTCGGGCGACCATGCGGGATCAGAGACCCCTGTGCCCCCCTCGTCGGTGAGTTGGGTGACCCCCGACCCATCAGCGTTCATGACAAAAATCTGGCTGCGGGCACCGTCCCCAGGGATTGCGCT
>JANNSC010000333.1:0-7359 GCA_031402135.1 Gemmatimonadales bacterium
CGTACATCGGCGGCGAGCGGAATCTTGCGGGTGTGGACGCGGAGAATGCCT
The DNA here is from genome assembly GCA_031402135.1 of Gemmatimonadales bacterium. GTDB lineage: Bacteria > Gemmatimonadota > Gemmatimonadetes > Gemmatimonadales > GWC2-71-9 > JABFSM01. Next base: position 52 of record JANNSC010000333.1, read on the forward strand.
TCCCTGCCCCGCACGTCGGGCGTATCCACCACGATCTGGCGGTCGAAGCGCCCCGGGCGCAGCAACGCCGGGTCGAGAACATCGGGCCGGTTGGTGGCGGCAATGAGGATCACGCCATCATTGGATTCAAATCCATCCATTTCAACCAGCAACTGATTGAGGGTCTGCTCCCGCTCGTCGTGCCCGCCGCCGAGGCCGGCGCCGCGATGGCGCCCGACGGCGTCGATTTCGTCGATGAAGATGATGCAGGGGGCGTGCGCCTTGCCCTGTTCAAAGAGATCGCGGACCCGGGAGGCGCCGACGCCAACGAACATTTCGACGAAGTCAGAACCGGACATCGAGAAAAAGGGCCGACCGGCTTCTCCAGCGACGGCTTTGGCCAGCAGAGTTTTTCCGGTGCCGGGAGGCCCGACCAACAGGGCACCCTTGGGGAGGCGGCCGCCCAGTCGGGTGAACTTCTGGGGATCCTTGAGGAACTCGATGATTTCCTGGAGCTCGACTTTGGCTTCGTCGGCGCCTGCGACATCGGCAAAAGTGATTTTCGGGGTGTCGCCCACCAGCAGTTTGGCCTTGGACTTCCCGAAGGAAAAGGCCCGATTACCGCCCGACTGCATCTGGCGGATGAGCACAAACCAGATGGCAAAGATGACGATCCAGGGGAGCATCCCCAGGAGGACGGTGAGCACCCCGCTCTTGGGCGGCTTGGCACTGATGACGACTCCGGCGTCCTCGAGGCGCTTGAGGATCACCTCGGCGCCGCCGGGCGGAACCAGCACCAGGAAGTTCTTGACTGCGGCAGTGCCCTGCACCACCTGGATCCGGAATTCACCCCGCATCTCGCCGTCTTTGTACAACTCGACCGACTTCACGTTGCTGGCGTCGAGCTGCTTGCTGAATTCGGTGTAGCTGAACTCCCCGGTGGAGGTCCGGCTCTTGCCCATCAGCTGCACGATTGCCACGGCGAGCAACAGCACGAGCAGCCAGAGCGCGAGGTTCTTGCTCACGCCCGACCAATTGGGCATCTGGGGCTTCTGGGGCGGTCGCTGCTGCATCACATCAAGTCCGCGATAAAGGGAAGATGCCGGAAGTCTTCAGCGTGATCGAGGCCGTACCCCACCAGAAAGGCGGTAGGGGCCTTGAATCCAACGAAGCGCGCTTCGGGCATCGGCGCGTGCATTTCCACCTTGTCGAGCAGGGCGCATATGGAGAGTGACGCCGGTGCCCGTTCTTTCAACACTGCCAGCAATCGCCGCAGCGTGTTGCCGGTGTCCACGATGTCTTCCACCAGGACAATGTGCTTGCCTTCGAGCCGGGTTTCGGGATCGTAGAGCAAACGAACCTTGCCCGATGACGTGGTACCACTGCCGTAGGAACTCGCCACCAGAAAATCCACCTGGAGGGGGCGCTCGATCTTGCGCACCAGGTCTCCGAGGAAGATGAAGCTTCCCTTGAGCAAGCCGAGGACCAGTAACTCGCCATCGGGGTAGGCAATGGTAATTTCGGCGCCCAGCTCGGCAACTTTTGCGGCGATGGCAGCTTCGTCATAGACGATCGACTTGACGGTGCGCCCACCGGTTCGGCGGAGGACCTCAGGCGAGGTGGGCATCGATCCTCATCGACGGAGCGCCGAACCGGGGCACCAGTTCGGCCGAACGGCAGACGCCCGGAACCCAGACAATGACCCCTGCGGCCTCCACCACCGGCCATCCGGCGCGTCGGCTCCGCGCGATCTTCTGGTCCTGCATGCAGCGCACCACGAGTCTCCTCCCGCGGCCGCCCAGGGGCCGCACCCGATCTCCCGCCCGCCACGCCCGCACCATGAACTCTCCGGCCGGGAACCAGCTGCTGCAGGCGCTTCGCTCCAGCCGATCCGGGGCCAGCCCCTGCTGCCAGTCGATCAGCCATTCGCCAGCCTTGAGTTGCCCGGCGGGTCCGTGAAGCAACAGCCGATCCCATGGATCAGGATGCACGACGCCCCGAAAGAGACGAAGGCGGCCGAACGTGAGTTCGGCCGCGTAGCCGGTTCCCAGCTCGGCGATACCCCCACTCCGGCCGCTGCGAAGCAACCGCTCGATCCGGCCGCCCCTCGAGGGTCCGACCACGCAGCCGACCCTCCTGCCCAGGGCGCCCAGCAGGGCCCGCACCACCACCGAATCATAGCCCCGGAGGGGGGTCGCAGCAACGGAAACCCCCTCGTTATCATGAGCGAAATCGAGGCCCGAAAGCGACTCGAGAACGCTGTCCCACGCCGCCCGATCGGCAGCGGCTTGGCGGCCCGCCGAGAGCAGCCGATGGTCCACATCGGGCAGCCGAAGCCGAAGCGCCGGCAGGACGCTGGCCCGAATCCAGGAGCGCTGGTGCCGGGGATCAGAATTGGCCGGATCGACCCAGGCGATCACGCCCTTGCCATGCAGGTATCCCGCCAGTTCTTCCCGCCGAAACGGCAGGAGCGGGCGGATTAGGCGGCCGCGCCGGGAGGCAATACCGGCCAGTCCGGCCGGACCGGAACCCTTGAGAAGGCGCATGAGGATGGTCTCGACCTGATCATCCTGGTGGTGGGCGGTGAAAATGATGGGGGCGGCAATCTGATCGGCGAGTCCGAACAGCCAGCTATAGCGAGCGACTCGCGCCACAGTTTCGCTGGCGGCCGGCCCGAGTTCGAGTCGGGTCGAGTGGTAGGGGAGCCGATGCCGAGCTGCGACGGCAGCCACCGCATCGGCGACGACGTTACTGCCGACGGCCATCCCGTGATCGAGGTGGGCGACGTGGAGCTGCAAGCCGGAGGCGGTCGGCGCTGCAACCAAAAGCTCAAGCAGGGACAGCGAATCGGGTCCGCCGGAGACCGCAACCAGCGCCGGTCCGGACGGCAGCTTGAGCCGAGCCAAGTGGCGTTCGAAGCGCGCTTCGAGGGTCGACATCAGGCCGGCCGAGGCCCTTCAAACGGCTCCATATGGACCAAGACGTCCTGGACCGCCGGCACGTCGGTGCGGATGGCGCGCTTTACCTTGCCACCGAGGATATGGGCGGCGTGCAGGCTGAGCGACGGATCAGCCTGGACGTGAAGTTCGAGAAGATACCTCGACCCGCTTTTCCTGATTTTCAGTTTCTCGGTGGCCAGGACGCCCTCGACCTGGTGGGCGGCGGCGGCAACCGAGCGAAAGACCTCCTCATTGGGCGACCGATCCATTAGATCGGCGAGTGCCGGTCGGATGATGTTGAAGCCGTTGAACAGAATCACCAACGAGGCAGCGAGCGCGGCCCAATCGTCCGCCGGCTCCCACCCTGGGCCCCCGACGAGGGCCGCCGAAATGCCCAGGAACGCAAACGCCGAGGTAATGGCATCGCTACGGTGGTGCCAGGCATCGGCCGCTACGGCCGGGCTGCCGATTTCCGCAGCACCACGAAGGACATAACGAAAAAGTGTCTCCTTGACCAGTATTACCCCGACCAACACCGCCAGCGTGAAGGGCGCGGGCGAATGGTGGGGGATCTGAATTTCCCGCACCGCCTCGACGCCGATGCCCAGCGCAGCGGTCACCAGCATCAATCCGACGACCGCCGCAGCGACGGTTTCCGCCTTGCCATAGCCGAAGGGATAGCGCTGGTCCGGGTCCCGCGCCGCGTAGCGGAGGCCACCCCACACGATCAGTCCGGAGAAGATGTCGGCCAGCGATTCGACCGCGTCTGCCACCAGGGCGTAGGAGTTGCCTAAGATCCCCGCAAGCAGCTTGACCGCAGCGAGGAATCCGTTGGCCAGCAGCCCGTACTGGGCCAGCCGGATGCCGCGATTCACCGGCCGGTCATTTCGGCTTCAGCCGGGTCAGGAACAACTCGAGGATTCTGCGGTACTCGTCGGTCCAGGAATCGGGCCGGACGAAGCCATGGTCTTCCACCGGGTAGGAGGCGACCCACCAATCGGTCTTGCCCAATTCGATCAGCCGCTGGCTGAGCCGGACCACGTCCTGATAGTGAACATTGACGTCCACCATGCCGTGGAGAATCAGCAGAGGGTCCTCCAGCCCTTCGGCGAAGTAGATCGGTGATGATTTCCGGTAGGCGGTCGAGTCGTCCTGCGGCTCGTTCAGAATGTCCGCCGTGTAGCCGTGGTTGTAGTAGGCCCAGTCGGTGACCGGCCGAAGGGCGGCGCCGGCGCCGAACCACTTGGGTTCGGTGAAGAGCGCCATCAGCGTGATGAATCCACCGTAACTGCCGCCATAGATGCCGACCCGTTCAGGGTTGATGGCAAAGTTCTGCTGGAGGTAGCGGACCGCGTCGACCTGGTCCTGGAGGTCGCGGCCGCCCATCCAGCGGTAAATGGCGGTACGCCAATCGCGACCGTAACCCGCAGAACCCCGGTAGTCGACGTCCAGCACCACAAACCCCTTGGAGGCGAGCAGGTGATGGAACTGATACTCCCGGAAATAGCTGGACCAGAAATTATGGACGTTGTGGAGGTAGCCGGCGCCGTGCACGAAGATGACGGCGGCGCCGTTGGCCTCGGCACCGACGTCGGCCGGCCGGTAGATCCGGGCGGGGACCTGGACCCCGTCGGATGCAGGGATCGAGATGATCTCCGGTTTGATCCACTTGTGGCTGAGCCACTCGGCAGTCGGCGAGGTGGTGAGCTGGCCTCGGGCCCCGCCCTTGATCACCTGAAGGAACAGCTCCGGGGGGCGATTGGCGGTGGAAAAGACGTCGGCCAGCAACTTCCCATCGGGGGCCAGGACCACGGTGTGGCCACCGACATCGCTGGTGAGGCGGCTGGAAACGGCGCCGCTTCCGCCGACAGACTCCGCCACCGGCAGCAGGTAGGCATGCCGCTCGAAGGGGGACACTTCGCTGGTGTGGAGGAGCCACTGGGTCCGGTCGGAGGTCAACTCAGCGCCTTGGACTTCCCACTTGCCCCGGGTGCGCTGGCGCTTGCTGCCGCCGTCGGCGTCCATGGTGTAGAGCTGGGCGTAACCATCCTCTTCCGAGACAAACCAGATGCCCTGGGATCCGGCCAGCCAGCCGCCGCACTGCTGGCAGGCTCCCCCGACCCAGGCGCTGTCGCGGAGGGCGTACAGCTCCCGGGTCCGGGCGGAATCGGCATCGATGCGGAGCAGCCGATCGACGTTGTAATCCCGGGTTACGGCCCGGACCAGCACCGAGGTACCGGCATCGTTCCAGCCCATTGATCCGACCCCGCCAAACACTCCGCCGCTGTCGCCGGGCAATTTGCTGATCCAGGTCACCGCACCGGTGGCCACTGTCAGCATACCGACTCGCTGGCGGGTCGGCGCGTCGCCGACCTTGCTGCGGGCCGGGATGTCCTCGGTGTACCCGGTGATGGTGACGTAGGAGGGGACAACGGCGATTCTCCGGTCGGTTGCTGGAGTCTCGGCAATGAGCAGCACCGCCGTGCCGGTGGGTGACGGGTCGAGGGTAGCGAGTTGCTCACCGCGGGCCAGGTACACCGGCTTGGGCGCGGAGGCATTGCGCTGCGCCCGTTCGGACTTATCGACGCTATCGCGCCAGCGCCGGTCCGCGATGGCGCCGAGCAGGGCACGCTGCTCCCGCTCGAGGAAGCCACGCTGCCCCTGGGTGAGGGAAGAATCCTCGGGGGCGGGGCCGGGTCGAAGGTCGGTGAGCTGCTGCACCCCTCCCTGCACGATGTCCAGGGCGAAGATATTGTTTTCCCTCTGGAAGATGACGCGACGACCCTGCTGGTCGAAGCGGGGATTGACCTCGTTCACCCCGGAGGTTGCGGTCAGCCGGCGCACCGCGCCGCCGGGAAGTTCCACGATGTAGAGATCCCCCCGAACCGAAACGACCCGCCGCTTCCGGTCGGCAGAATACGATCCTGCGGCCATCAGCGGCGCCACCGAATCGGCTTCGGCCGGGCTCATTCGCACCGGGGTGGCGCCGGCCTGGGCCCGGACCTTGTACGGTTTGAGGGTTTCCTTCCACTCGGTGCCAGGCGGCAACCAGCTGAAGTAGATCCACTGGGCATCAGGACTCCAGCCGATCCGGACCGGCTCCCGCCCCACCGTTTCGGGGCCGCGCATGATCCGGGGAACGGTGAGCTCGAATTGCGCTGCGGCCGAGCCGGCCGGCGCGACGACGAGGATCGAAACAAGGAGCACGCGACGCATAGGCTATCCGGTTAGGGCGACAATCGTTCGATGACCCAGGTGCCTGCGGAGTTTTTCCGGTAGCGCACCCGGTCGTGCAGGCGGCTGGGGCGGCCTTGCCAGAATTCGTATTCCAGGGGGGTAACCCGGAAGCCGCCCCAATAATCGGGCCGGGGAATCTGGCCGTGCGGATGTCGGGCCGCGGCCGCCTCCCACGCCGCCTCCAATTCGGCCCGATCCTTCACCGTGCAACTCTGCCGAGAGGCCCAGGCACTCAGCCGACTCTCCTCCGGCCTCGACATAAAGTACGCGTCAGACTCGGCCTCGGTGACCGGGGAGACCGAACCCGAAATGCGAACCTGGCGCTCCAGCTCCCCCCACCAGAAAACCAGTGCCGCCCTGGGGTTGGCAGAGAGCTCCTGACCCTTCTGACTCCTCGCGTCAGTAAAGAAGACGAGGCCCGAGGCATCGGCGCCCTTGAGGAGCACCACCCGCGCCGATGGGGCTGCGGTGGAGTCGGCGGTGGCAAGGACCATCGCGTTGGGTTCCCGGACTTCGGCGTGCTGCGCCTCATCGAGCCAATCGAGGAACTGCTGGAGCGGATCCAGCTCCACTGCGTGTTCATCCAAACGGGCCTTGGCGTACTCGCGCCGCAGTTCGGCGAGGCTCATTGGGGCCGTCCCGCGCCGGGCCAGGGGCCGGGTGGATGCTCGGAAAGATCGACCATTGCAGTTTCCTCCTTGAAGACTTTGAACCCCCGCGCCAGGTAATTGCCCAGCGCCCCGATGTGATCGAGTGAGCAGGTGTGGGCCCAGACCCTGCGAACGCCGGGCTTGAGCCGCCAGGCTCGATGAATGGCCTGAGTCAGCAGGTACCCGCCAAGTCCCTGGCCGGTGAAGTTCGGCAGCAGTCCGAATACGACGATCTCGACCGAGTCCCCGGACTGGAGCTCCAATTCGAAATAGCCGGCCGGCGTTCCGGTGTGGTGAGCGACCCAGGTTTCCAGCTCGGGACGGTCCAGCCACTCGCGCCATTCTCCCCAGGTCCACGCCAGACGGTCGACCCAGTACCAGTCCCCCCCCACGGCAGTGTAGAGGAACCGGTTCAGCGCGGGCGATGGAACCCCGGCACGGATCAGCAGGAGCTCCGCCGGCAGTTGCCCCGATGGCTGCAGCTCCGTGGGAGAAAGCATTTC
>JANNSC010000334.1:0-4825 GCA_031402135.1 Gemmatimonadales bacterium
AGTTGTAGATTTCCCTGGTGGAACTCCTTCCCGCCAACCGCCGCGCCTTCTTCCGCCAGGGCTTCGACCAGTGGGGCAAGCGCCTGCTGGAAAAGACCGAAGAACGCATCGTCCAGCAGAAGTACTTCCGGCCGCCCGGCGCGCTGCCGGAAATGGCCTTTCTGGCCACCTGTACCCGCTGCAGCGCCTGCGAGCCGGTTTGCCCCCCCCACGCCATCCAGCCGGTGCCATCGAGCGGCGGCTTGGCAGCGGGAACCCCGGCATTGGATCCTCGGAGCCAGCCGTGTGTCGTCTGTACCGACATGCCCTGCGTGAAAGCGTGTCCCACCGGCGCGCTCACCCTGCCGCCCGCAGGGTGGGAGGGCTACCGTATGGGGGCGCTGGAATTCCTGCCGGAGCGCTGTGTCACCTACCAGGGCACCCCCTGCCGAGTGTGCGCCGACGCCTGCCCAGTGGGCGAGCGGGCCTTGACCATCGACGAGGCGGGCCATCCGGTGATCCGTCGCGAGGGCTGCGTTGGTTGCGGGGTGTGCGTAAGGGAGTGCATCACCTCCCCGTCGTCGTTCAATCTCGTGATCGCGGAGGAGTAATGTCGGAGGCGCCCTATCGCGTGGAAAAGCCCTGGGGCTACGAGCTGATCTGGGCCCGGACCGATCGGTATGTCGGGAAGATCCTGCATGTGGCCGCGGGACAGGTGCTGAGTTGCCAATACCATAATTTCAAGGACGAAACAATGCACGTCCTCACCGGCGAGTTGATTCTGCGCATCGGAACCGGCGTCGAGCAGACCGAGCGCCGCTTTGTTGCCGGGGAGTCGGTACGCATTCCCCCCAAGCTGATTCACCAGATCGAGGCGGTAGTGGACAGCGACGTGCTGGAAGCCTCCACCCCGGAGCTGGACGATCTGGTTCGGGTCTCGGACCGCTACGGAAGGAGTTGAGCGTGCAGGTCATCATCCCGCTGGCCGGGAAGGGCAGCCGGCTCCGCCCCCATACTCACACCGTTCCCAAACCGATGCTCAGGGTGGCCGGCCGCCCGGTCATTGACTGGGTTATGGACCGCCTCAAGGGCCTCGACGTCAGCGAGCTCATTTTCATTACCGGGCACCTGAAGGAACAGGTCGAGGACTATTGCACCGGCCGCTACGGAATCCCCTGCCGCTACATCGAGCAGAAGGTCCAGGACGGCACCGCCGGCGCCATCAACCTGGCCCGACCCCACATCACCGGTCCGGTGCTGATCATCTTCGTGGACACCGTATTCGAGGCCGATCTGACGCTGATCAATCGCAGCGATGCCGACGGAATCATCTGGGCCAAGGAAGTCGAGGACTACCAGCGCTTTGGTGTAGTGGTCACCGACGCGAAGGGGTTCATGACCCGGATCGTCGAGAAACCGAAGACCCCGATCAGCAAGCTGGCCAACATCGGTCTCTACTACATCCGGGATGTCGAGGCCCTCTGGCAGGGCATCGACCACACCCTGGCCAGCCCCACCAACCTGGGCGAATACTTCCTTACCGATGCCTTCCAGTGGATGATCGAGCGGGGCCGCAGAATCCTTACCGCCGAGGTGGGCGGATGGTACGACTGCGGCAAGCTCGATACCCTGCTGGAAACCAACGAAATTCTGCTGAGGCATGGCGCCGCCCGCTCCGGGAAATTCCCCGGTGTCACCATCCTCGATCCGGTCCTGATCGAGGACGGCGTCAGCATCGAGCGCTCCACCATCGGCCCCAACGTGACCATCGAGCAAGGCAGCAGCATCACCGATTCCGAAATCAGCCACAGCATCATCGGGAGTCAGTGCAGTGTGTCCGAGGCTCGACTCACCCATAGCATGCTGGGTGCCCAGGCGGTGGTCAAGAACATCCGGGGCTCCGCCAGCCTGGGAGATCACGGCGAGATCATCGGAAGCAGCTAGTGGCCACCACCGACGACCTCTGTCAGTCCTTCCTCGATCTTTGCTGGCAATTCGACCCCGCTGCGGCCACCCGAAGCGGGATGCCGGATCACGATGCCCGGCTGGGGGCGTTCGATGCCGATTCGATCCGCGCCCACGTTGCTGCGCTTCGTTCGATTGCCGGCGCCGTGGAGGAACTCGACCTCGAATCGGTTCCCGACGAAATTGATCGCACCGCCCTCCTCGATCACCTCCGCGTCCTGTTGTTCCGTTTCGAGCACGAACAACCGTGGAAGCGTAACCCGGTGCTCTGGGTCGAGCACGCCGCTGACGCGGTGGACAGTCTCCTGCTGCTGGCTCCTGACCATCCCGCCGCCGCCGAGGCGCTGCACGCCCGCATCGAGGCCCTTCCCGGATTTCTCGCCAATTCCGTCACCACGCTGCGCCAGCCACCGGCGCTCCTGCTGGATGCCGCCCAGGCCGGGCTCGACGGGCTCGCCGCCATTCTGGAAGAGGTGCCGGCGTCCGATGCGTCCCGGATCGACGCCCTTCGCCACGCTCATCACGCCATCGCTTTGACCCGCGAGGCGCTGCGCATTGCCATCTCGCCGGATCCCTCCCCCCACGCCGCCGCCATCGGCGAAGACGAGGTGGATCGGCTCCTCCACTACGAGCATGCCAGCCGTCACAGCGCCGGCGAGGTCTGGCGCATGGCGCTGCGAGAGGCCACTGAGATTGAAGCCGAGGTGACCGCCATTGCGGCTGCCAACGACCCAACCCAGCCTTGGCGCGAAGTCTACCAAGCCCGCCGGAACCGGATGCCCGCCCCCGGGGAATGGGTCGGGGTCATGGACTTTGGGCTGCGAGCCTCGGAGGAGTTTGCCGGGCAGCGTGGGCTGGCCCTGCCGGAGGGTGCGCCGCTCGGCGGGGTTGCCGCGCCGGGTTATGTTGGCCTCCTCGATCCGGTGGCCTGCTACCGCCCTGCTGGCAGCCGGAGCCCTGCCGCCGTCCTGTCCGGCCAGCTGGACCCGCTCGCCCTGCCCTGGATTGCGGTCCAACTGGGATCGCCCGGGCTGCACCTCCACCACGCCATCCGCGCCCGGCTCCCCGGGTTGGTTCGCCGCAGCATTGCCGCCTCCAGTGCCCCGCTCGGCTGGGCGCTGTACATGGTGGAATGGATGGCCGCCGAAGGGTACGCCCCGGCCCCTGAACTGCAGCTCGCCGCCCGGGTCCACCTGCTCCGCGCTGCCCACCTCGCCGTGGCTGACCTCGGCCTCCACACCCGGCAATTCACCGCCCAGGAGGCGGCGGGCCACCTGGTTACCCGGCTTCAGATAGCATCCGACGTGGCGACCGCCGAGGTCCGCCGGATTGCCTGCCGCCCTCTGGAGGCCACCGCCGCCATGCTGGGTCGCCGTGAGCTGGTACGGCTTCGCGACGATTGCCGGGCCGAGCGCGGAGCCGGCTTCAACCTCTCCGCGTTCCACCAGGAGGTCCTGGCGTACGGGGGCCTGCCGGTACCGTTGATGCGTTGGGGGATGGGACTCGATGGCTGATCGCGAAGCCACCCGGCTGCCCAGAGGGGTAAAAGGCCTGTCCGCCGTCTCGCTGTTCAACGACTTTGCCAGCGAAATGGTCTACCCGATTCTCCCGGCGTTCATCACCGGTCCGCTGGGCGGCACTGCCGTCACCCTCGGCGTGCTCGATGGCGCTGCCGATCTGGTGGCGGCGGTGGTCAAGTGGGTCAGTGGCCGCCTCGCTGATCGACCCGGCTGGGCCAAGCCGCTGATCCTGCTCGGTTACCTCACCGCCATGCTGGTCCGTCCCCTCATCTCGGTGGCAGCCGCCGGGTGGCAGGTCGTCGGGTTCCGGACCATCGATCGAGTGGGGAAGGGGCTGCGCTCGCCGGCCCGCGATGCGATGATCGTATCGCTCACGCCGGAGCCATTGCGGGGCCGGGCGTTTGGCTTCCACCGGGCCGCCGATCACTTCGGGGCGGTGCTCGGCTCGCTGGCTGCGTGGGCGCTGCTCGCGGCCCACGTCGACCTCCGCAGCGTCATCGGATGGAGCATGCTGCCGGGTGTTGTTGCGGTGCTGGTGCTGTTGGTGGTGTTGCGGGGCGTCGGCCGAAGCAACATTGCGACGCCGTCGCCCTCCTCCCACCCCCGGTACGATCGATCGGGGGCAGAATTCTGGGCGCCGGTCACTGTGCTGGTGCTGCTGACGGTTGGGCGGCTGCCCGAAACGCTGCTACTGCTCCGCCTTCAAGACCTCGGCGTGCCGGTCGGGGTGATCCCGCTGGTATGGGCGGGGCTCCATGTCATTCGCAGCGGCTCGTCGTACCCCGGCGGGTGGCTGGCCGACCGGCTGGGAACCCGTGGCGCGCTGGCCGCCGGGACGCTGCTCTACGCGGTGGCGATCGTGGTACTGGCCTTGGCAATTCCCACTGGCTGGGCGATCGCCGTGTTTCTGCTGCACGGCTTGGTGGCCGGCCTGATCGAGCCGGCGGAACGGGTGGCGGTGGCCCGGTTGGCTCCGGTCCGAACCGGCCGAGGCTTCGGGGTGTATCAGGGAATCGCCGGCGCCGCCGCGCTCCCGGCCGGCCTCGGGTTCGGGTGGCTGTACCACACTTCGGGCGGGCCTGCCGCGCTGCTCGCTTCCGCCGCCGTGCTGGCGGTCATTGCACCACTATGGCTCCGAATCGGTCGATGAAACGAATTCAGCTCGGTTGCGCGCTGGTCGTCGGGGTGCTGGGCACTCCGGCGGCGGTTGGGGCCCAATCACAGGCGGTGCGCATCGCCCTAGTCACTGCGGGATGGTCCCGCACCGACGCGACCTTCTCCGGCCGGGTGACCGGCACCGGCGGCGCTCCGCTGGCTGGTGCGTGGGTGGCAATCCGGGAGCGGGGATCGCTCCGGGTTAT
>JANNSC010000335.1:0-3598 GCA_031402135.1 Gemmatimonadales bacterium
GGATGGCGAAACCGATGGACTCGTCGGATCTGGTTCGGGCGCCACGTCGGCCGATGCCCTTCGCCTCGGGATGGCCCTCTGCGACGGGTAGGCGCCACCGGCCGGCCGCGCATCGGCCTCTTCGACCACCTCTCCGGGAACCGAGGTGGAGGCCAGCTCGTCATCGCTCGCATGGCCATTGGGCTGTCCGAGTTGTACGACGTCGAATTCATTCACGACGGAACCGGGTACACCTTGCAATCGTTGGGCGAGGCCTTCGGCCTGGACCTGAGCCGAGTGCGCGAGCGCATCGTCAAAGGCACTCCGTCCACCTTCGCGGTGCCCGGTTCGAGCGGTGTGGCCGGCTACATTCGCTCGGGTTGGGCCTTCGACCGCATGCTCACCTCGCCATACGACCTCTTCCTCTACTCCGGGCACGCGCTCCCGCCAATCTGCCATGCACCAAGCGGCATTGTGTACCAGCATTTCCCAATGGAAGGCCACCCGCTCGACCCGGAGGGGACGCCAACCGGCTGGGAGAATCGGCATCTCATTGCCCGAGTGCCGCGGGCTGCGGTGTACCGGTGGTTCTGGGAAAGGAGAATGCGCAGCTATCAGAGGACCTTCGTGAACTCCCGATTCTCGGCAGGGGAATTGGTACGAAAGTGGCGGATCACGCCGACGGTTCTCTACCCGCCGGTCACGCTCGACGCCAGCTCCGTGTCAAAGCGGAATCTGATCGTATCGGTAGGCCGTTTTGACGGGCGAGACGGTAAGAATATCCGAGCGCAAATTGAGGCCTTCCCCGAATTTCTTGCCCGGGTGTCGGGATCGTGGGAGCTTTGCATGATGGGGTTCTGCGGTGCCAACCCCGAGGACGTGGCGCAGGTCGAGTCGCTGCGCGCCCAGACCCGCGGCATGCCCGTGACAATTCTTGCGAATGCCGAGCGGCGGGTCATGACGGATCGGCTCTGCGAGGCGAAGCTGTTCTGGCACACCCGAGGCCTGGTCGGTCCGGGTGGACTTGCGCTGGAGCCGCGACAGCAGGAGCATTTCGGGATCGCAACTGTAGAGGCCATGATGGCCGGATGCGTACCGCTGGTGCCGGACTCCGGGGGCCAGCCGGAGATCGTCGAGAACGGCGCGACCGGCTTCCTCTGTCGTGATCTCGAAAGCATGGTGACGCGAAGCATCGCGCTGGCGGAGGACGAAGCCGCGCTGGCGCGCATGGGGCAACGAGCCCGGGAGCGCAGCATGGCGTTTCACGCGTCGGTCTTCGATCGGGCCATTGCCGAGACCGTCCGCAGCTTGGTCGGTCGATGATCGCCGCCGCCCCCGTTGTGGAGCTGGCGGCTGAACTTCTCCGGATCCCGACCCAGTACCGGCAGGCGGGCGGCGTGGTGGCGGTACCGACCTTCCCCCCGGGGAATCGCGCGCAATGAAATCGCTGCTCATCAGCGCGGTGTATTTCCCCCCTCAGGTCGGCGGAATTTCCCGCATCATGGAATGCCTTGCCCTCGCACTGGGACGAGATCGTCTCTGCTGCCTCACTGGCGCAGGTGACGGCCCCAGTGCGGTCGGGCCGCGGGGAGCGCGGGTCTATCGCTCGCCGGCGGCGTTCTCCCAGCGTTCCAAGTTCATCAAGGGTATGTCCTTTGGCCGGGCCATCGGCGCCATCCTGCTCCGGGAGCGGCCTCGCGCCGTGCTGCTGGGCACGGTGGACGACGGGCGCTACGGGCTGTTGCTCCGACGTTGGTTCCGAATACCCTACGTCGTGTATGCGCACGGGAATGAGATTTGTCGCATCCTGTCCGTGCCCGGGGAGCACCAATTGCAGATTCGAGTGCTGGCCGAGGCGGCGCGGGTCGTCGCGGTGAGCCGCTTCACCGCGGAACTGGTCCTGCGCACCGGCGTCCCTGCCGACCGTATCGAGGTGGTGTATCCGGGGTGTGACATTGACGCATTCGTGCCGCAGCCGGCCGATCCGGAGTTGCGAAGGAAATTGCTCGGCAGCCGGGCGGGGACTCCGGTAATCCTCACCACCGGCAACCTGGTGGCCCGCAAGGGTCACGACATGGTGATCCGGGCCCTGACGCAGGTGCGCCAGGCGGCACCTGACGTGACCTATCTCATCGTGGGCGATGGGCCCCACCGCTCCGAGCTCGAGCGGCTGGCTGGGGAGCTCGGGGTGCGGGATCATGTGGTCTTTGCCGGCCGCGCCAGCGATGCTGAACTTCCCGCGATCTACGCCCTCGCCGATGTCTTTATCATGGCCAGCCGTGAGCGGCGGGAGGAGAACGACGTGGAAGGTTTCGGCTTGGTGTACCTCGAGGCGAGTGCCTGTGGCAAACCGGTCATCGGGGGGCGGTCCGGCGGGGTTCCCGAAGCGATTATCCACGGGGTTACCGGGCTGCTCGTCGATCCGGAAGATCCGAAGGACATCGCACGGGCGATTACCCGGACCCTGACCGAGCCGGACCTGTCCGGGGCACTCGGAGATGCGGGTGCCGACCGGGTGCGGCGTGAATTCACCTGGCCCCACGCCGCGGACCGGATGCACCGGATCCTGATGCATGTCGTGATCGGGTGAGGCGACTCTGACCCCGACGAGGGATGGGGCGAGCAGATCGTCGAGCGCATTGTCACCCGCATCTGGGCAGGGGCCCCGGCTTTCGGTGACTCATGTTGTAGCTCCGGCAGCCGTCGGCGGTCTCGAGGCCGTCGTGACCGCCCTCGCTGGCGGGATGGCCCGCCGGGGACACCGTGTTCGTGTCCTCGCGCTGCTCGACCGCGCCGGTGTGTTCGAACCCTTCAGGGCCCTCGAAACCGCTGGGGTCGAACTGGTCGAGATCCGGCTGCCCGCCCGAAGCTACCGCGTCGAGGTGAAACGGCTGACTGGGGAACTCAGTCCGGGCGGGGGCTGGATCGCCCACAGCCACGGGTATCATGCCGACCTGGTCGGGCTCTGTGCAGCGAAGAAATCCGGATGCCCGATTATCTCCACGATCCATGGATTCACCGGGAACGGATTGAAGAACCTGGTCTACGAGTGGGTCGATCGGCAGGCTCTCACTCGCTTTGACGGCGTCATCGCCGTATCGCAGCCGCTCGCCAGACAGCTCCGCGACAACGGTCTTCGCGCAGAACGGGTTCATCTCATTCCCAACGCCTATTCGCCGCCCGGACCGTTGCTCTCCCGAACCGAGGCCCGGCGGATCCTCGGCATCCCCGAGGAGGCGCTGGTGGCCGGGTGGGTGGGGCGCCTGTCGAGGGAGAAGGGGCCAGACATGTTTCTGGAATCTCTCCCGATGGCACCCGGGTGGCAGGCCTCGTTCATCGGAGACGGACCGCTGCAGCCCGCTCTTCGGAAGCGGGCCCGCGGCCTCGGTGTGGAGCCTCGGGTCCGCTGGCATGGACTGGTTCAGGGAGCTGGGCGCCTGCTGGCGGCCTTCGATGCGCTGCTCCTGAGCTCCCGTACCGAGGGGACCCCGATCGTGCTCCTCGAGGGCATGGCGGCGGGTGTGCCCCTTGTCGCCACCGCAGTAGGCGGGGTCCCTGATGTGGTGAGCGTAACGGAAGCGGTCCTGGTTTCCCCCGAACGGCCGGACCAGTTGGCCGC
>JANNSC010000336.1:0-4041 GCA_031402135.1 Gemmatimonadales bacterium
GGCGGCTGGGCACGACCTCAACCACCTGAAGCAGATCAGGGAAAGCCTCAGGCAGCTACATTTCGAGACCTAGCCACTCGAGGAGCTCGGGCCCATGAAGCCACTTCGGTTTATTCTGCCTCTCCTCGCTGCCATCTCCTCGACCACAACCGCCCAGCACATCCCTCGCGAACCCCTCCCGGACAGCCTGCGCTGCGGGTTTTGCCCCCGGCCCAAGCTCCCCGTGGCAATCTTCGAGGGATTCCTGGTCAACGCAGTGGTCAACCGCTTCAACGTCTGGGTCCTGCGCGACAGCTTGTTCGAAGTGACGCCGCACAGCTGGCGGACCAACCTCCAGCGCGGCTGGGAGTTCGACAAGGACGACTTCCTGGTCAACATGCTGGGACATCCCTACAACGGCTCGATGTACTTCGCCGCGGCGCGGGACAACGGGCTGGGCTTTTGGGCCGGGGCTCCGCTCACCTTCTTCCATTCAGTGGTCTGGGAGTACTTTGGGGAGACGACCCGGCCTTCGGTCAACGACCTGGTCGATACCGGGTTAGGAGGCATCGCCCTTGGCGAGATGTTCCACCGGATCGCGGCCACCATTCGCAACAATGAGCAGGGCGGAGGCTCGCGCACCCTGCGCGAGCTGGCGGCGCTCCCCTTCGACCCGGTGGGCAGCGTCAACCGCCTGGTGCGGGGCGAATGGGGCCGCCGGGGTCCCAACCCGGCGGAGCACCGGCCGGTGGGGACTGTGCTGCGAGTCGGCGGCGGGGTCGGCCTGGTGCGCGGGCCCGGCTCGCTGCTAGGCGGCCTCAAGGGTGCCGATTTCAGCTCGATTCTCTTCGCCGACCTGAAATACGGCGACTCCTACACCGACACGCTGCGCAAGCCATTCGACGCCTTCAGCGCCCGGCTGCTGCTCGCGCCGGGCCACGGCGGCCTGGAGCAGCTGGTCGGCGTGGGGCGCATCACCGGGACGGAGATCGGCCGGACCGAATGGCATCGCCACCAGCTCGAGCTGAACCAGCGGTTTGAGTACCTGAACAACGGGGCCCTGCAGTTCGGGGCCCAGACCCTGCAGCTTGGGCTGAGCTCGCGGGTGCACCTCGGAGGAAAGTTCTGGCTCAGGACCCTGGCTGCGGCCGACGGCATCGTGCTCGCCGCAATCAACGCGCCGGGTGCGGGCGTCGGCGGGCGCAATTACGACTATGGCCCGGGAGTCGGGGGAACTCTGACCGCTGGCATCGAGCACAACGGGACGCCGTATCTCATCCTCCAGTACCAGCCGGCGTACGTTCACACCCTCAACGGTGCCAAGGCGAACCACTTGACCGCATTCAGCTCCATCGAGGCCAACATCCCGGTCCTGGCGCACCTTACCCTGACAATCCACAGCACCTACTACGACCGCCTCAGCAAGTATGCCGACGGCACCCGCGACCGCCGCCGTTTCCCCGAGATCCGGGTCTTCGCGGCGTACAAGACGGCGCACAAGGCGGCCGTGGAGCAGCCACAGTAGCGATCGCTTGACCGCGCTTCGACCGTGAGTTGATCGCCGCCCTGGCGGCTCGGCCAACCCGCCGGCTGTCGTGCGCACTCTCGGTGCGTGACCAACACCTCTATATCACGGTGGGAACCGACACCTTTTCGGGCGCGGTGGAGCGTCACGTCATAGGGGCCTGACCGCCGCTTCGAGCGTATATTGAAATCACGCCAACCTGGAGCCGAGTCGTGGTCAGTCGTAGCTTCGCTATAGTCCTTTCAGCCTGCCTCCTGTTCGCGCCGCCCCTGACCGGACAAGCCGGACCAGTCTTGCGGGTGACCTTCCCTTTGGGCCAGGCCGAACTCCGGACCACCGAGCTCGGCCAGCTACCGAGGGATTCGGTTCGAGTACGGATTCACGCCGGGCCGGAGCACTGGTACAGTGGACCGTCGCTCATCGCGATTCTGCGCCGGGCGGGAGCCCGGGTGGACACGATTCGCGGTCCGGCGCTTGCCCAATTCGTGCTGGCCGAAGCCCAGGATGGCTACCGGGTGCTCTTCAGCCTCGCCGAACTGGCGCCGTCGCTGGGCAACCAGCGCGTCGTACTGGCCGACCGGGTGGACGGCCAACCGCTCCCCCCTGAAGAGGGGCCGTGGCGCCTGATCGTTCCGGACGAGACCCATCCGACCCGATGGGCCCGTCAGATCGTCCACATCCACGTCGCAACGGCGCCGTAACCCAGCCATGATTCGATACCTTCTACTCGCGCTCCCGTTCGGTGTGGCCGTGGCCCAGGAGCCGCCAGCGAGTCCGCCCCCCCAATCGAGAGATACCATCCGCCTCGCCCCTCTCGTCGCAACCGGGAAGTCGTCACCGCCGCCGGTGTCATGGCTTCCCAGCACCACCGGCGCGGTGCTGGTGGGCGCGCGCAAGACCGAGGTGGTCCGGCCCGCCGAGTCGCCCGGCAATCTGGTGGAGAACAATCCCCGGCAGGTGTACGCACGGGTGCCGGGAATCACCGTCTGGGAGCTGGATGGGAATGGGCTGCAGACCAACATCGCGGCGCGAGGCCTTAACCCGCACCGTTCCTGGGAATTCCTGGTGTCGCAGAACGGCTACCATGTCAACTCCGATCTCTACGGCTACCCCGAGGCGCACTACAACCCGCCCATCCAGGCGGTGGACCGGATCGAGATCGTGCGGGGAACCGGCGCGCTGGAATTCGGGCCCCAGTTTGGCGGGAGTCTCAACTACGTGATGAAGCGGGGCGACCCGACGCGTCGGTTCGGGTACGAAACCCAGGTCAGCGCCGGCTCCAACAAGCTGATTGGGGCCTACAACGCCGTCGGAGGGCAGATCGGCCGCCTCAATCACTATTCCTACCTGGACTTTCGCCGCAAGGACGGCTGGCGGGACCAGAGCGGTTACGACTCCTGGGCGTTCCACAGCGGCCTCGAGCTGGCAGCTTCGAGCAAGGTGACGCTCGGGGTGGAATACTCCCAGACCTATTATGTGGTGCAGTTTGCCGGCGGCCTTACTGACGCCCAGTTTGCCACCGACCCGGTGCAGGCTCGGCGCACCCGCAACTACTTCAGTCCGAACATGCGGATCCCCGCCGCCCGGCTCGCCTGGCAGGCGGGGAAGCGCACCTGGGTGGATGTGCGCGCCTGGGGGATTCTGGGACAGCGCAACAGCGTCCAATTCATTGCCGACCCCACGGTGTCGGATACGGTGAACCCGCTGCTGGGGAGCTACAATCCCCGGGTGGTGGACCGGGACTACTACCGCGGCTTTGCCTTCGAAGCGCGGGCGCTCACCAGTTACCGTGGTTTCAATCAGGACCAGCACCTGAGCGGCGGTGTCAAACTGTTCTCCGAGCGCACCAACCGGCGGCAACGCGGCCGAGGGACCACGGCCTCCGATTTCGACCTCTCGCTGACGACGCCGGCGTATCCGACCGATCTCAGTTACTTCACCCGGAGCGCCGCTCTCTTCGCGGAGCACGCGCTGGCACCCACCTCACAGCTCACGATTACCACCGGGCTCCGCTACGAACTGATCAACACCCACTTCCATGGGGCGATCGATGCCCGCACCTTCGCGGACGACGCGACCAGAAAGCGCCGGAATGTCGCGCTGTTCTCCGCGGGCGCGGGGTACCGCCTGAGTGACCATCTCAACGCCTACGCCGGGTGGTCGCAGGCGTATCGGCCGATACTCTACTCCGACTTGATTCCCTCCGGGAGCATCGCGGTGGTGGATTCTTCGCTTCGGGACGCCCGGGGCTGGAATGGGGAGGTCGGTCTCCGAGGAACGGTGGGGCGGTCCTTCCGATTCGACGTCACGGGGTTTCAACTCGACTACCCCAATCGGGTCGGCACGGTCGGGGTGGGAGCAGGGGCGCCGGGGGCGTACATCCGCAAGACCAATGTCGGGGGATCGGTGGCGCGCGGAGTAGAGGCGTACGTTGCCATTCGGCCGCTCCAGCTGCGCGACCTGCGCTCGGTAGACCTGGAACTCTTCTCCGCCCTCGCCTACAACCACGCCCGCTACACTGAGGGATCAGTGGCGGT
>JANNSC010000337.1:0-6584 GCA_031402135.1 Gemmatimonadales bacterium
GGAGTGGCCACAGGGATTGAGATTGCCGAGGGGGATGGTCGCTTCGAGGAGTGCCGGGTCGATCGGTGCAACGGTGCGGAAGGTGCTCCCCCGGCAACTCGCCGGCCCATGGGGAACACCATTCGGACCGGTGTTCCCGCCGCAGGCGGTGGCACCCCACGCCGATTCGGGGCCGGAGCAACGTCTTCCTACCTCGGATTCGGATTGCCTGAGGTCGCCCGGTGCGCCGCCCCGTCGTTGACCAGCATGGTGCGCAGCATTCGCGCAAAGGTCGGCTGCATGGCCGCATAGTCGCGGCCCGGAACCGCAAACAACGCATAGATCACGTGCCCATCCGGCAGGCCCCGGGTGTGCAAGCTGACACGCTCCTCTTCTCCGGTGAGCGGGGAGCGCCCCGCCATGTACACCGCGAACCCCGATGCGCCGTCAATTGTCTCGGCTCGCGCCGGACCGGCTTCAGCGGTCAGATAGCCGTTCGCGGCGAGCACCGTGTTGACCAGGTCGTCGGTGGCATCTTCCAGCGTCCGGGCGAAGGTGCTGTTGTCTTCGAACGGCACATAGCTGCGTGGCACACTGCCCCCCCACCGTTCCGTCCTGCCGGCAAATGCCGAGTAGTGATTCACAATGACCCCGTACAGCATCACCTGCCGGCCATCGCTCCGGCTCACCACGCCGCCCTCCGGCGCCAGCGAAACGGCGAGACCCGATGGGTACACGTTCCAGTTGTCCGGATAGTCGATCGTAAAGAACCCGGAGGTGTGCTCGTACCGGAGAAAGCGGGTGGAAGGTGCCGCCACTCGCGGCAGCACTTCCCCGTTCAACAGGGTATCGAGCGTCGGATTGAGGTTGGACTGCGCGACCACCTGCGGGGTTCCCGCCGCCGGCGTTCTACGCAACCGGGAGCGAATCCTCTCATACCCGCCCAGCACCGATGTGCGCCCACCCCCCAGCGTTGCCGCTTGCTGGCGGATCCGCGCCTCACGATCGGCCGAGGAAGGGTGATTGCTGAGGAACTGCTCCACCTTTCCCGGGTTGCCGCCCTGGCCGGTGCGCAGCAGTTCGAACATGGTCGCCATGGCCATGGGGTCGTAGCCGGCGCGGGCCATGAGCTGCGCCCCGACCAGGTCGGCCTGGTATTCGTCGTTCCGGCTGAATTTGAGGAAGACCACGTTCAATCCCGCGCCGCCGATGGCGTTCACCAGGCTGGTGGTATTCCCCGATTTCCCCAGCAGTCCGCCCAGAATGCCCAGCCCGGACTGGGCCAGGTACGCCTTGGACGCCTGGTGGGTCCCGTGCCGCAGCGCCACGTGCGATATCTCGTGCGCCAGGACCCCAGCCAGTTCGGCCTCATTGCGGGCCGCCTCCACCAGCCCTCGATTGACGTACATCGGCCCCCCGGGCAGCGCGAAGGCGTTGATTTCGACGGCGTTGACCGCCTTGATCTGGTAGGGGTATTGCGCTCCCGGCGCGTAGGCGGCAAGCCGGGTTACGATCCGGTTGAGGTAGGCATCGGTGTTGCGATCCCCGAGCAGCCGGAGCTGCTTTTCCGCCTCGACCGCGGACGTCCGGCCGATCTCGATGTCCTGGGAGACGCTGAACAGGTTGAAGCCGGCCTGGGGCATTTTCACGGCGGTCTGAGCGGCGGCGGGAGCTGCGCCCAGAACACCGGCGGTGCCGAGTGCGGCGAGAACTCGATGGAGCTGTTTCATGGCGAAGGCCTTGGCTTGGGTGTTGGGGGCATGCTGGACTTCCCCGGCTCGTCCGACGTCGCGGACATGGCGGCGCACTCCTTGAGAATGGCGGTCGTATGCTCCTTCACCCGCACCGGGTTTGGAACCGCTGCGGCGAGGGCAGTCTCCAGCGCGCTGAGGTGCTCTCCCGTCGCGACAAGATGCGTTTCCATGCGCTGTTTCATCGCCAGCATGGTGGAATCTGCCGGAGCTCCCATCGTTGCAAGGTGGGCCTGCTGGTGGTTCCGCATCTGCTCGAAACCACGGCGCATTTCCCCGACCGCCGGCCGGGCCAGCTCGAGATTGACCGCCTTTCCTGGGGTCAATCGATCCTGCAGCGCCCGGCCGAAGGTGACGACGTTGTCCCGGTAGGCCATCACCAACGCGTGGTGCGGCTCCGCCATTATCGCGCTCATTCCCGACATCCCCTTCATTCCCTGATGTTGCTCATGCGGTTTGGTCGGGGGCGGTGTGGGTGTCTGGGCCAAACCGACTGCAGGAACGCCGCTCACGCAGAGGGCCAGCCAGGTGGCGGTCGTGACGGCGGGTGAGAAATTCAGCGTGGCCATCGAGCCTCGAGGTTGTCGTGACGCACAGATCCGTATTCGGTCGGAGGCGCGTCTGGGTTGGTGTTGCACCGATGCTGGAATAGGCCCTGCCGGAGTCGGCACCACCATCGCTCAGACGGATGAGTTTAGGAGTAGGTCGGAAGAACGAGGCGGAACCGGCCGGGGCAGAGCGCGCACCACAACGACTACAAAACGAAGGCCCGCTGCCGATCGGCTGCGGGCCCCCTGATCACTGCCCAATGGGCCTGCGAGGACTTGAACCTCGGACCTCACGCTTATCAGGCGTGCGCTCTAACCACCTGAGCTACAGGCCCCACACTGCACGACCTACCGTTCGTCGGGCAACTCTTCGAGTTCAATGTTGTCGTCGAACTCTTCCTCCCCGTCGGCGTCGTCATCCCCACCCTCATCGTCCTCATCGTCGAACTCATCGTCGTCCTTGTCATCCTCGTCATCGGTATCGTCGAACGCAAACCCGTCCTCGTTCTCCTCGTCTTCGTCGAAACGACGACGAAGGGTCACATCCGTCAGCGACGCCGTATCGGCCGGCATTGTTCTGGTCCGCCTCTCGTTGACCTGAGTGTGATTCGCGCGTGACGATGCTACGACGCGTCCGCGATCCGGGCCGCCGCCCGAGCCGCTTTCCTGCGGTCCACCGCCGCCAGCATCCGCTTGCGCAACCGGATGTTCTTCGGGGTGACCTCGATCAACTCGTCTTCCTCGATATACTCGAGCCCGTACTCCAGATTGATGTCCCTCGGCGGCTCCAGCTGGATATTGTCGTCCGAAGCCGTCGTCCGCATGTTGGTGAGCTTCTTTTCCTTGGTAACATTGACGTCCATGTCGCCGGGCCGGGAATTCTCACCCACGATCATCCCCTCATACACCTGCTCCACCGGCGTCACGAACATCTGGGCCCGGTCCTGCAGATTCCCCAAGGCAAAGGCCACCACCGCCCCTTCCCGGTCCGCCACCAGCACCCCGCGCTTCCGGCCCGCCAGCGGTCCGGCCCACCCGCCATACTCCAGGAATCGGTGATGCAGCGTCCCGGTGCCCCGGGTGTCGGTCAGGAACTCCGAGCGGTAACCAAACAACCCTCGGCTGGGAATTTTGAAGGTCAACCGAACCAGGCCCATTCCCGGGTTACGCATTTCCGTCATTTCGGCCCGCCGGGGTCCCAGTTTTTCCATGACCGCGCCCATGTGCTGCTCGGCAACGTCAATGGTGAGCTCCTCGTACGGCTCCAACCGCTCCCCGCTGTCGCTCACCCGGGTAATCACCCGCGGCCTGGACACCTGGAACTCGAACCCTTCCCGGCGCATCGTTTCCATCAGGATGCCCAGGTGCAGCTCCCCCCGGCCCGACACGGTGTGAGTGTCGGGGCTGTCGGTCTCCTCCACCCGGAGCGCCACATTCCGCTCCAATTCCCGGTACAGCCGATCCTTGACCTGCCGGCTGGTGACGTACTTTCCCTCGGTCCCGGCAAAGGGAGAATTATTGACAATCACATCCACCGAAATGGTCGGCTCCTCCACCGCAATACCGAGCAACCGCTCTTTGTGGGTCGGATCGGTGAGCGTCTTGCCGATTTCGATGCCTTCGAAGCCGGACACCACGCAAATGTCTCCCGCCGGCACTTCGTTCACGTCAATCCGCGCCAGCCCGTCAAAGGTGAAGAGCTTGGTAATCCGGCTCTGATCACCCTCGCCATCGGGCACCATGCCCGGCGCGCCCAGCGGGAGCACCGCGACACTCGCCCCTACCTTGGCCACTCCTCGCTCCACTCGCCCGATCCCCAGGCGGCCCAGGAACGGAGAATGGTCCAGCGTCGAAATCAGCATCTGGAACGGGCCCGATGCATCTCCGGTCGGCGCCCGGACATGATCGAGAATTGCCTGGAACAGCGGCGTGAGGTTGCTGCCCGGTTTATCCAGTTCCCGGGTGGCGTGCCCATGCCGGCTCGAGGTGTACAGGAATGGCGCATCGAGCTGCTCGTGGCTCGCCTCGAGATCGAAAAACAGCCCCAGCACCTCATCGTGCACCCGGAGCGGCTCGGCATCGGCCCGGTCGATCTTGTTGATGGCGATGATCGGCTGCAGCCCCAGCGCCAACGCCTTGCGGGTGACAAACCGCGTCTGCGGCATCGGCCCCTCGGCGGCGTCCACCAGGATCAGCACCCCATCCACCATGCGGAGAATCCGCTCGACCTCGCCCCCGAAATCGGCGTGCCCCGGCGTATCCACGATGTTGATCTTCACCCCGCCCCAATGCAGCGCGGTGTTCTTGGCCAAAATGGTGATGCCCCGCTCCCGCTCCAGCGGGTTGGAATCCATCACTCGCTCCTCGACGTGCTGATTCTGCCGGAAGACCCCAGCCTGGCGGAGCATCTGATCCACCAGCGTGGTCTTGCCGTGATCGACGTGAGCAATAATGGCAATATTTCGAATTTCCACTTCACATCCTCGGTGAACCGCCTCGATGCCGGTAGCTATTCGCCCCGCGCTACCAGCCCACCAACCACCCTGCCCTGGCACCCGCCAAGTCGGCCATAAATAAGAGTTTACCCCCTCCCCCGCAACCCTGACCTGGCACCGTCGAGGCCCCCAGGACGGAAACCTCTGCAAACTCCAGCTATCTCCTGATGGGGCAACAGGTTCCAGACGGTCCCCTCCACCACCACCCGCCACTTCCCCGGCCCGCCCCGCCGCTGGTGACGGGCCCGGCGTAAAAAACCTGCACCGACCGGCGCGCTACCCCTTACCTTTTCGGGCATGGAGCCGCCCCAGCCAGGAGCCGGTGCAATACTGCTGAGCCTCGTTGAAGTCCTGGCGTTGGTGCTCGCCAACGCCTTCTTCGTTGCCGCCGAATTCGCCCTCGTCGGGGCCCGCAAGACCCGCCTGGAAGAACTCGGCAAAGCCGGCGACCGCACCGCGACACTCGCCGCCCGGGCGGTTCAGTCACTCGATCGCTATATCTCCGCCACCCAGCTCGGCATCACCCTCGCCTCCCTCGGACTCGGCTGGATCGGTGAACCCGCTGTCGCCCACGTCATCGAAGGCGCCTTCACCTGGCTGCCCGACGGCATCGAGGTGTACGCCACCCACTCGGTGGCGGTGGTCATTGCCTTCTCGATCATCACCGTGCTCCACATCGTGCTGGGCGAGCTGGCGCCCAAGGCGGTGGCGCTGCTCTTTCCCGAAACGGTGAGCGGGTGGGTGATTCTCCCTCTCATGGGGTTCGCCTGGGTGATGGCGGGACCCATCAAAGTGCTGAACGGCACCGCCAATGCGGTCTTGCGACTCTTCCGCATCAAGACCCCGAAGGGCCACGAGCGGGTCCACTCCCCCGACGAAATCCGCATGCTGGTGGAGCAGAGCCAGGAATGGGGATCCCTGGGCGCCCAGGAAGGCCGGCTGCTGGAAGGGGTCTTCGAATTCAGCGAAAAGACCGCCGAAGAAGTCATGACCCCGCGCACCGACGTCGTCGCCATCGCGGGTGACGCCAGCGTCGAAGCCGCCGCCGATGTGGTGGCCGAATCTCGACGAAGCCGCTACCCGGTGTACAACGAAACCCTCGATGAGATTGCCGGAATCGTCCACGCCAAGGACATCCTCCGCGCCATCAGGCAAACTCCAGGCGTTCCGGTAAGCAGCGTCACCCGCCCGCCGCTCTTTGTCCCCGGCACCCGTGAGGTGGAAGACGTCCTCGCCGACATGAAACGGCTCAAGACTCATATGGCGGTTGTGCTCGACGAGTACGGCGGAACCGCCGGCGTGGTAACGATGGAGGATTTGCTGGAAGAGATCGTCGGGCAAATCGTCGACGAGTTCGATGCCGTCGACCGCCCTCCGCCCACCGTCGGTGCGCCGCTCATTGACGGCGCGATGCCGATTTCCGAGTTCAACTCGGCCCACGACGCCGTCATCAGCGACATCGACTACACCACCGTCGGGGGTTGGATCTTCGGACAGCTGGGACGGCTCCCCCGGGTGGGCGACCGGGTGCCGGCCGCAACCCACACCTTCGAAGTAGCCGAAATGGAGGGACGGCGGGTCAAAGCGGTCAAGCTCGTTCCGCCGTCATAGTGCCCCGTCACGCAGAGATTTGAGCCCCGCAACGATTCAGAACATCCACAGATTTCACAGATGACACAGATTGTGGGTTCCCCGAACATCCGAGACCCCAAGACTCACGCAATCATCGGCGCGGCCATCGAGGTGCATCGCACCCTTGGACCCGGCTTTTTGGAGGTGGTGTACCAGCGGGCACTTGCTATGGAATTTTC
>JANNSC010000338.1:0-1546 GCA_031402135.1 Gemmatimonadales bacterium
GAAACGCGCGATGCCGCTCGTGAACGTGGTCGTTGCGGCGGGGAAGTAGTAGCCTTTCGAGTCCAGCAGGAGATCCTCGAAGGTGCTGGTCGCGGCGGTTGCCCGGGACGCGAGGCTGGCTGTGCCCAGTGCAGCAAGCACCGCCACCACCAGCATCCGGCGGCGTCCGCGCGGCAGCGCGATCAGCCCGATCAGCCCGAGTCCTGCGAGCATCATTCCGACAACAGAGGGTTCGGGTACCGGCGCCGCGTGGATCACGCCCACGGCATCCTGATCGAACCCTCCGCTTATGCTGTTCGGATAAGGATCGTAGATCGACCGGTTCAGGCTGTCCTTGGCGGACCCATCCCCTACGATATCGACGACACGTACGTAACGCACGGCGCGCACGTCCAGTCCAGGGACGGTGGCGAGGATTTCGAGATCGAACGGTGTCCCGAAACCGCCACGGTACTTGCCTGCGACACCGTCCAGGTTGGTCGGATCGAGGCTGCCGAAGGACCCGATGGCACTTCCCGTGAGCGAAAAACTGGGAAACCGGAAGAAGTTCGATCCGTCGGAAGAGACCTCGACCCAGGCGAGCTCGAGGAAAGTGTCGCTGAAACTGTTCTCGAAAACCGCGAAATCCGCGCCAGGGCCGTTGGTGATGAGTCCGGCAAAGCTCAACGTGATTCGGCCGGAATCGCCAAGCACCACAACATCGCTTGCAATGCCGGTGGCCGCACCGAGCGCCTGCATGGGTGTCTGGAACCCCGAGTCGACGTTCGGGCCCGGGAGATAGTCGAGGTAGCCGGTTGCCCATCCCGTGATGCTCGAACTGCTCTGGATGATGGCTGTGGAACCAGATTGCCCGGCGGCGGGCGCGTACGGACCGGATTGCGCTGTAGTGGCCAACACGAATGCAGCGGCCGCGAAGATCGTTCTGGCGAGACGCATGGTGCCTCCTGTCTTGCTTGGGCGCGACCCCGCGCCCACCTGGTTTGGACGGAACCGGAAGCACGGCAGGAAACTGGAGGCAGGAATCGATGGCCCGGCGCAGGACGAAGCGAGACAAGAGCCGATTCTCGACCCCTAGGCCGCCCACCGCGACATTCGGTCAATGCAGCATCAGGCCGGTCTCCGGGCTCGCAAGTGATGTCCACCGGGTGGTGCACACCGGGCGTTCCGCCTTCCCATGCTGATTGCACAGTGGCTGGATGGAACGCCTTCACTCGCTTACCGTTGCGGGGGCAGCGCCGACCTTGCTGCGCACCCGGATGAGGGGCGCGCTGCGCATCGGACTTCCCGTTTCACCATCGAACCGGAACGGCTCGACGGCACCTGATGTGAGGGGAAGAGTACTAAGGAGGAGTGACCGATGTCAAACGGCGGACCTGGCTATCGTCCGTCTCGCCCGCCTTCCCCGGGACAAAGTAGCGGGAAGGCAGCGCAAAGCGTCGCGACGATTCTCGGTGTCCCGCTTCCAGTACACTCCCCCCCGCCCTCTCAGATGGGGGCCGACGAGGAGGGCCGGAAGCGATTAGCACGCTGCAGCGGAAGTTACCTG
>JANNSC010000339.1:0-3977 GCA_031402135.1 Gemmatimonadales bacterium
TGTGGTACTGAAAGACTGACCGTGAATTGGGCGTGGCCCTCAGGCGGGAAAGGCCACTGTGACCCGTGCCGAACCAGCCGATGCCGGCCACGCCAGAGTGATCGACTCTCCCTGAACGGTGTGATCGAAGCCTCGTTCGGATTTTGAGACGGTCTCGATCGGGTACCGCCACACCAGCGCTCCCGGGGCGGAGATCACCAGCTCGCGGAACAGCGACAGCTCCGTGGTGAACCAGGCCTCGGATGGCCAGGAAGCATCCCGCTCCCACGCGAAGGTTGCCTCCACTGCGCCATTCGCTCGCACCAGCATCCGCTTGTCGAGACCGTTCAGTTGGCAAACGACCCGGATCCCTTCGGGCAATTCCTCGATCGTCCATCGTGCCTTCTCGAGGGCCCAGGAGCAAATCGGTGCGGCGTCACCGGCCCGAAGTGCTTCCACCGTGGTAGCCGCCGGCCAGACCCGCTCCTGAAAAAGCGCCCGTGGCTCCCGGTCCACCGGGGGCAGCTGGTCCAGCACCAGGGAGTGCTCCAGGTCGTGAATTGTGGTGGCGCCCTCCTCCCCCGACTGCTGTTGCTCCTGCCGCTCCACCGCTTGGAGGTGGTACGCCTCCCGCCGCCGGGTCAGGACAGCAGCGTGGTTCACCAGGCTGGCAAGTGAGGTCAGCTCTTCGATGGCCGCGCCGCGTTCCGGGCTCACTACCAGCGAGCACGCCGAGGAATGCAGCCAGAGCTCGGTGGCGCCGTCGTAGTCGAGGTCTGCAGCCTCCCATAGCAGTCCCTGACCCCGGCGCAACTCCGCTTCGGCCCGGGCCAGCTCCCGCCAGATTGCCTCTCGGAGGTGTGGCAGGTAGAGGCCCCCGAACACGCCATGCCAATAGGCGTCGTTGCACTGGGCCCGGCCGATGGCGCGCCGAGCGATTGGCGGATTCAGCGCGCCGCGGCAGAGGTCGGAGAGCGCCTGCATCTTCTTGTGCATCCGGTTCGATTCGGAATACTTGGCCAGGAAATTCCGCCAATGGGACCCGCGGATCAGTGCCCCGTCGGGGCCCTGAGTCAGGCTCTCGCCCAGATGTGCCTCCAGATCGGCCAGCCGCCGGGCCGCCTCGGGCGGCAGGGCCCAGCCCTCCATTTCCCGGTAGGAGGCACTCGGCAGGTAGGCAACGCCGCCGGAAGGGACTTCCGCCAGCGCCTCGCTCAAGGTGACCAGGCGAACTTCGCCGGCGTCGCGCAGCTGGTCGAGCACCTGAAGGAAGTCCTTCAGCCACCCCTTCTCGTAGACCCATTCGCGAGTGCCCGGCCAGCCGCCGAATTTTTCACCATCGTCGGCCAAGACCGCAAGCGGCTGGCCGGCTTCGCGCAACTGGCGGAGATGGCTGGCGAGTTCCGCCGGAGGGCGGAAGGGAACCAGGTACCGCAGCTGTTCATCAATCGGGAAGAGATCGAGCCGGCGTCCGCCATGTTCGGTGCGCCAGGGCCGATGCAGTGCAATGCGTTCGAACCCCGCCACCAGAAAATGCCGGTCGTCCACCAGGGCGTAGCGCACCCCGGCGTCGCAGAGGTCGCCGGCCAGGTCGGGTTCCCAGACCCGTTCGGTGAGCCAGAGTCCGGTGGCCGTCACCCCGAATCGAGTCTGCAGCGCCTCCCGCATGCGGCCGATCTGCTCCAGACGGTCCTCGCGGGACAGCACGGCAAGGATGGGTTCGTCATAACCCGCCAGTAACAACTCGATGCGGCCGTCCGCCACCTGACGGCCCAGCCGATCGAGAAATCCCGCTGCCCGCTGCTCCAGCCAGTCGAGCAGCGGACCCGACAGATGCAGGGTAACCGGGGCGCATCCCTTGCCCACCACCTCGTCCAGCAAGGGAGTGTAGACCTCGCGAAGGTGCTGCTCGAATACCGAATCGAAGTTGCCGACCGGCTGGTGGAGGTGGAGCCCGAAGGCAAACCGGATCGGCTCGGTCATGGAGCGGGCGGCGCTCCCGCACTGGGCGAAAAGCCGAAGCGGACCGCCAAGGGGGCCAGCTCCCGCCGCAGCTCGGCGGAGCCCCGAGTCAGGGCCCGATGGAAACGGGTCTGGGCATCGAAGGGCACCTCGATCCGCTCGAGGGCCAGGAGATCGAGGGCCCGCTCCAGCTGCTCGGGGTCCACCGTATCGGCGGCGGTTGGCTCGGGAGGGAGCAACCGGGTCAGCGCATCTGCGATTGACCGGGGGTAGGCCGAAGTACCCAGAACAATCTCGGCTCGTTCCGGCTCGGTCAGGAGGCCGGCGCAGAGCTCCCGCCGGAACAGCTGCTCGATTTCGGTCCGTTCATACTCCGGCAGCTCGGCCAGCTTCACTTCGGCCGGCGCAGCAGCGGCCTCGCGTCGAACCGCCACCACCACGCCGAGCCGATCGGGACGGCCCAGCGAGGTGTCGAACGATTCCGACACGCCGGTGCGTCGGTGGCGGACCAGCACCCGGCCTTCGCCGTCGGGGCCGACCAGATACGCCCCGATCACCGAACGGACCCGGTCGGGTACCAAGGCCCGCAGCGCAGCGAATCCCGCTGCCGCCCGGATACCGCCCGGATGGCTCGGCCGCGCGGCGCGGTCGTAGATGTCCTGCCCGGTGCCGACCTCCGGATCGTTGCTGACTGCGGCCGACAACCGTTCCCGGAACGCCACCTCCAGCTCGGCGGCTGATGGACCGGCCAGATCGATTGCTCGTGCCGCGTAGCGCAGGCAAACCAGCGATTCCAGACCACCGATATCATCGAAAAACCAGCCGCAGGAGGTGAACATTCGGAGCGCGTTGCGCTCCATTTCGAGGAGCTCCCGCGCCCGGACTGGAAGGTGGGAGGGGAGGCCCACGGTGGTGTACGCGTCCCGGGCCCGCCATGGGTCGGTCAGGAGCGGCGCCGACTCCGCAGCGAAAATGCGGTGCAGCCCCACGGCAAGCTGGTCGAGCGCCTGTCGCAGCGGAGCCCGCCACGCCTGGGAGGTCCCCGCAGCGGTCCGGCAGCCGCAGTTGGCCCGCCAGCGCTCCACCCCATGACTGCAACTCCACGAACTGGGGCCCAGCAGGCCAACCGGATGGGTGGCTGGGTGCCGGGCCAAATAGGAGCCAAAATTCTCGATGCGAGCATCGGGGTCCGCAGCGATCCGCGCCAGCACCGAAGCCAGCGCCATCTCGCCGAAGGCGTGGTGGTGTCCGTAGGTCTCCCCATCGGTGGCAATCGAAACCAGCATGGCGTCGGCGGCGGGTGATTCGCAATCGAGCATCTGAGCGGCCCACGCCTTCGCGTCGCTGATCAAGGGGCCAAACGCCACGCCATGGGAGAGCGGGCCATCGTAGGCGAACAGTGCGATGCTGCGCCCGTTGGCGGTGGTATACCGACCTGGCCCGCCCCCGGCCGGCGCACCCTCCACCTGATGCGGGGCGAGGACAGTGAACCGGATACCCTCCGCCGCCAGGACGTCGAGTGTCTCGTCATCCACCGCAGTTTCGGGGAGCCACATCCCTTCCGGCTCCCGGCCGTAGCACCGGCGGAAATCGGCGATGCCCCAACGAACTTCGGTTTCCTTGTCGCGCCGGGTGGCCAGCGGCAGAATGAGATGGTGGTAGGGCATGGCCATCGCGTTGCCATGGCCACCGAGGCGGGTGGCGCTGCTGCGATCCGCCTCGAGCATCGCCCGCCAGGTGTCGGGCGTCTCCCGTTCCAGCCAGGCGGCCAGCGTCGGCCCCACATTGAAGCTGATTTGCTCCAGGGTGTTCACCACGTTGAGGATCCCGCCGTCCGGAGCGATGAGGCGCGCCGCCACCACCGTCCGGTAACAGTCTCGCTCGATCCGCTGGTTCCAATCGTGCCAGGGGGCTGCATTGGGCTCCCGCTCCACCAACTCGAGCGAGGGTTCCTCCCTGGGAGGCTGGTAAAAGTGGGCGTGAATGACGACGGAGCGGGGCCGGGCCGGCGTGCCGGTCATCGGATTGCGGGCACT
>JANNSC010000340.1:0-7164 GCA_031402135.1 Gemmatimonadales bacterium
GCAGATATTGCCGCGGCCATCGATGCCCAGTTCAAGAACTCGGTGGCACCAACCAAGACCGAAACCGAGCGCGCCTTCAACGCCGGCTTTGTGACCATGTGGGGAAATATCGGTTTTCTGGTTCGGGCCATCGGAACCGCAGTGTTTTTCGCCATCCTCCTCGTCGCGGCCAACACAATGATGATGGCGGTGCGGGAGCGCATCGGAGAAATCGCCGTGCTCAAGACGCTGGGTTTCCAGAATGGCACAATGTTCGGGCTGGTGCTGGCCGAGTCGATGCTGATCACTCTCCTGGGCGGTGTGCTCGGACTGCTGTTGGCCAAGGTAGCCTTCATGGGACGTAACCCGCTCAACGCCTTCTTCCCCGGCTTCGGAGTCACCAACGGGACCATCGCGCTGGGGATGGCAATGGCGCTGGGGCTCGGCGTGGTGAGCGGGGCCATTCCCGCCATTCAATCAGCCCGGCTTTCAGTGGTGAGCGCCTTGCGGCGCGTGGCGTGAGGACGCTTCCATGAAAATTCCCATCATCTACAACCTGCGCAGCCTGCGCCAGCGACCGGCCTCGACCTTGACCACGGCGTTGGGTATGGCGCTGGTGGTGGCGGTGTTCATCGCCATGAATGCGCTGGCCAGCGGGTTCCGCGCTGCGTTGGTGAGCACCGGCTCCCCCGACAATGTCATCGTGCTTCGGCAGGGCGCCCAACAGGAAATGAACAGCGGCCTCGGTCGAGACGTCGCCAGCATCGTCGGCAGCCTGCCCTTCGTAGCCATCACCTCCGACAACTTGCCGCTGGTGAGTCCCGAGACTTTCGTGGTGGTGCCCCTGGAGCGGGCCGATCAGGGCGGTATGGCCAACGTCGTGGTGCGCGGGGTCAGCCAGCGGGCTTTTGAAGTCCGCAAAGGGATCCGGATCGTTGCGGGGCGGACGTTCAAGTCTGGAGCCCGCGAAGTGGTGGTGGGGGTGGCGTACGCCAAGCGCTTTCCTAATGCTGCGGTGGGCGCCGTCACCCGGTTCGCCGAGGAAGATTGGACGGTGGTGGGTCAGTTTTCGGCTGAGGGGTCCTCATTTGAATCGGAAATCTGGGGCGAGAACGAGCAATTCATGCCGGTGTTCCGCGGCCAGATATTTCAGAGCATTACCTTCCGGATGAAAGACCCGGGCTCCTTCGATGGAGTCAAGCAATCGCTGGAAAAGGATGGCCGGCTGACGGTCGATGCGTTCCGGGAGCGGGACTTCTACTCCAATCAGTCCACCATGCTGGCGACAGTGCTCAACTTCATTGCCATCTTCATTGCGTCGATCATGGCCATCGGCGCGGTGTTCGGCGCCATCAACACGATGTACGCTTCGATTGCCTCGCGGGCGCCGGAAATCGGGGTGTTGCTGACCCTGGGCTTCCGTCCCCGCAGTGTGATGGGGTCGTTCCTGTTGGAGTCGGTACTGATCGCCACCCTGGGTGGATTGCTGGGTTGTCTGATCGCGTTGCCGATCAACGGATTGGTCACCAGCACGACCAACTGGGCCAGCTTCAGCGAAGTGGCCTTTGCCTTCCGGGTTACGCCGGCCCTGCTGCTCAACGGGATGATCTTTGCAGTCGTGATGGGCGTCATCGGCGGGCTGCTGCCGGCCCGGCGCGCCGCCAAGCAGCAGGTGGTGGACGCGCTCCGGCAGGCATAATCAGTGAACGGTGGGCGAGAAGCGGCCTGGCCTCTCGACTCAGGGATGAACCACCAGACCCAGTGATGCGCCCGGCATGAAGACGCCTTGTCGGGAGGTCACTCGCGCGATGGAGCGGCCGTAGAGACCAACGCGAGGTGAGATCCACGCCACCACCCGCGCCGCCGCGTGGCCACCGACGGCAGCCCTTGGAGTACCATCGCTGTCCCCCCCGACCAGCGCACTCGGTCCACCGGATAGGGTCAGCTGGAACCGCGCTCCCCTCACCGCATCCACCGTCAGCCCAAGATCGGCCGCCAAGCCCGCGAAATCGTAGAAACCATCCGAGTTCAGGATTGCGCCCAGCTCCATTCGAAAACCCACTCCCTTTTTCCCGGTCCTGCCGAAGCCGGCCTCAACCCCGACGCTGGTTCCGTTCGGATCACCGACGCGGTAGACCATTCCGCCCGCTGAAAGCGTCCAGGCACGATGCGGTGTCGTTGCCTGCGCGGTCAGCTCGGCGACGCTCGCCAGCACCGCGATGATTCCAATGGTCAGCCCACGACAGCGAGACTTGGAGACGGTCACTCGCGAGACTCAGCGGGGGCGGCGCGGCCCGCCGGAACGCGGAGGAGGCTTCCGCACCTCGGCCGATTGGTGAGCCGCTCGGCGTTCGGCATTGACCTTGGCGCGGCCCCGGTCTTCGGCCTTGCGGGCCCGGATCTGGGCAATCCGTTCACCAATCGGCACTTCGAATCGTACCTCGGGCTTGGCTTTGTAATCGAAGTCTGGTAGAACAACCCGCGGTAATCGCTTGCCCACTACCCGTTCAATGTTGCGCAGTTCGTTCTCTTCCTCCGGCGCCACGAAGGTAAAGGCATCTCCGGTGAGCTCGGCCCGGGCGGTGCGACCAACCCGGTGGATGTAGTCATCCGGCGCCAGCGGCACATCGAAGTTGACCACGTGGCCGAGGGCTTCGATATCAATGCCCCGCGCGGCGATGTCGGTGGCCACCAGGACCCGGTACTTCCCGCTCTTGAACCCGGCCAGCGCTTCGGTACGTTGGGGCTGGCTCCGGTTGCCGTGGATCCGTTCGGCCTTGATGCCGTGCTTGACCAGATACGCCTGCAACCGGTTGGCCCGGTGCTTGGTGCGGGTAAAAACCAGCGCCTCTTTCATTTCGCCGCGCTTGAGCAGTTCGACGAAGAGCGCCGACTTGAGCTCCTGGGGCACCGGATAAATCGCCTGGGTGATGCCGATCGCCGGGGCCGACTTGCGGGCAAGATTGACGGTGACCGGATCGCGGAGCATCTCCCGGGTCAGCCCCAGAATCGGCGGCGGCATGGTGGCGCTGAAGAACAGCGTCTGGCGCCGGGTCGGAATATGCCGGAGTACCCGCTTGATGTCGGGGAGGAAGCCCATATCGAGCATCCGATCGGCTTCGTCGAGCACCAGAAACTCGAGGCCGGGGAGCTTGGCGTAGGGAAAACGGAAGTGATCGAGCAGCCGGCCCGGCGTAGCCACCAGCACATCCACTCCGCTCCGGAACGCGTGCTCCTGGGGATTCATCCCGACCCCGCCGAACACCGCGGCGCCACTGATCGGGGTGTGCACCGCGAGGTCGTTCAGATCTTCGAGAATCTGGGCGGCCAGTTCGCGGGTTGGGGTGAGCACCAGTGCGCGGGTGGTGCCGCGGGGGCGCTCGATCAGCTTGTGGAGAATCGGGAGGATGAAGGCGGCGGTCTTGCCGCTGCCGGTCATGGCACACGCCAGGACATCGCGACCGGCGAGCGCCGGCGGAATGGCTTCCACCTGAATGGGGGTCGGGCGGGTGAATCCGAGTTCCTTGATGCCTCGCTGGAGGCTGGGATGGAGCTTCAGGGTACTGAACGGCACTCTAAACCTTCAAAGTTGGCGCGAAGAGGCCCCGGGCGATCCGGCGCTTTAGCGCAGCCTGGAAAGATCGCCCGGAGAGGGGCCTCTACGCGAGGGGGGACCCCAAATGCATCCGGCGCGCCACCTGGTCGAAGCCGAGGGCCTCGGCATCGTTCCGAGTCAACAGCGAGACGACGATGCCGGTCAGGAATGACAACGGCATGGTGACCAGCGCCGGATTGCGGAGCGGGAACCACGCCGATTCGTGCTTCAGGATGTCCACCTGCAGGGTGGGCGACAAATAAATCAGCACTAGTGTGCTGACGGTGCCCAGCAGCATGCTGGCCACCGCGCCGGCGGTAGTGCAGCGCCGCCAGAAAATGGTCAGGATCAACGCCGGAAAATTGGCGCTGGCCGCAATGGCAAACGCCAAGCCCACCATGAAGGCGACATTCTGCCCCTTGAAGGTGATCCCCAGCACCACGCCAAGTATGCCCAGCCCGACAGTGGCAATCCGGGCGACGCGAAGTTGCTCCGCGGCCGTGGCATGTTCCTTCCGAATGACGCTGACCCAGAGATCGTGCGAGAGCGCCGCCGCCCCGGAGAGCGTGAGCCCGGCAACCACGGCGAGAATTGTGGCAAAGGCCACCGCCGCAATGAAGCCGAGGAACGGCGTACCCCCCAAAAACTCGGCGAGGAGCGGCGCGGCCATGTTGCCCCCCGGTTCGACGGCCCGAATTGCGTCGGGTCCCACCAGCACCATCGCCCCGAAGCCGAGAATGAAGGTGAGCAAATAAAACGATCCGATCAGGCCAGTGGCATAGAACACCGATTTCCGAGCCGCCTTCGCATCGGGCACGGTGTAGAAGCGCATCAGGATGTGGGGAAGGCCGGCGGTACCGAACATCAACGCCAGCCCGAGCGAGATTGCGTCGAGCGGCTTGGACACCAGCTTCCCCGGTGCAAGCACACCGTCTCCATATTTTTCGGCGGCGGCGGCAAAGAGCGCGGTGGGGCTCCAGTGGAACCGCATGAGTACTAATCCAGCCAGGATTGCTGCACCGCTCAGTAACAACACCGCCTTCACAATTTGCACCCAGGTGGTCGCGATCATCCCACCGAAGAGCACATACCCGATCATCACCGCCCCGACGATGATGACCGCGGTTTCGTAGGGAATGCCGAACATCAGCCGGATCAGGCCGCCGGCGCCGACCATCTGCGCGATCAGATACAGGGAGACGGTGGCCAATGTTCCAATGGCCGCTGCGATTCGCACCGGCGTTTGCCGAAGCCGCACCGCTACCACATCGGCGAAGGTGTACTTGCCGAGGTTCCGGAGCGGCTCCGCAATGAGGAAAAGCACCACCGGCCACCCGACCAGCCAGCCGGTGGAGTAAATCAGCCCGTCGAAGCCGGTGGTGGACACCAGCCCGGCAATTCCCAGAAAGGAGGCGGCACTCATGTAGTCGCCGGCGAGGGCGATGCCGTTCTGTCGCGGGGTGATGGTCCGGCCCGCGGCGTAGAATTGCTCGGTGGTTCGGGTGCGGCGAGCGGCCCACCAGGTGATGCCAAGCGTCGTGGCAATGAAGAGGAAGAAAAACCCCATGGCGACGCCGTTGGGCTCGCCGATCTTGGTGGCCACCTGAAGCAACGGCAGCATGTCAGTTCCTGAGCCGATCGAGTTCGGCGTCATAGTGGGTGTTGGCCCAATGGACATAGACCCAGGTGAGGGCCCAGGAGCAGACGATGACCAGGGCGCCGAGGAGCATGCCGAGCGAGAGTCCGGGAAAGAGCAACCGGCCCAGCAACGGCTTATTGTAGGCAATCAGGAGTACGAAACCGAAGTACATCGAGATCATCGTGCCGGTGAGGATCACCTGCACTCTCCAGCGTGCGGCCGCGAGCGCGTGCAGGCGGGCGTCGGTCATTGCGGTCTCGGCGTTGGGGGTCCGGTTAGTATACCGGCCGGGGTAGAACGGGACAACCTGCCATGTCGGGAGGCAAAGTGAAGCGAGTGGTGGTGATCGGGGCGGGGGCGGCCGGGTCGATGGCGGCGATCTTCGCAGCAGCGGGTGGCGCCCCTACCGTACTGCTGGAGCGCACCCGGGACGGGGGCCGCAAAATCCTGATCAGCGGAGGCGGGCGGTGCAACGTCCTCCCGGCTCGACTGGACGAAACCCGATTCGTGACCGATTCGTCCCCGCATACCCTTCGCAACATCCTGCGTTCGTGGCCGCTCCTGCAACAAATTGAATTTTTCGAACGGGAGCTCGGCCTCCCGCTGGTGGAGGAGGTCGAGTCGGCCAAGCTTTTCCCCGCTTCAAACAAGGCGCGGGATGTGCGTGATGGTTTGTTGAAGCTGGCAGCCGCGCGAGGTGCCGAGGTGCGGACCGGAGCGCAGGTGACAGGAATTGTCCCGTCCGAGGGTCGCTGGCGGGTGGAGGTTCTGGGCGCGCCGCCGGTCATCGCGGATGCGGTGGTTGTGGCAACCGGCGGGTATTCTGTGCCTAACACGGGAAGCGACGGCGCCGGCCTGGCCATCCTCCGAAGCCTGGGGCATACCATCCATCCCACCTATGCGGCGCTGACCCCGCTGCTGGCGAGCCCGGCGCCGTTTGGCGAGCTCTCCGGGGTGTCGCTTACCGTCACCCTCACCGCAACAGCTGAAACCCGCAGCGCCACGGCCACCGGCGGCTTCCTCTTTACCCACCGCGGGTACAGCGGTCCCGCCGTGCTCGACGTCTCCCATGTAGCGGTCCGGTCCCTGGACGAGGGCGGCCCGCCGGCACGGCTGGCCATCCGGTGGTCTAGGCTGGACCAAGCGGGCTGGGAGTCGGCCCTGCTCCCTGAAGGGGCGCGCACCGTGGGGCGGGCCCTCAAGGTTGAGCTGCCCGACCGCCTCGCAGCGATCCTGTTGATCCGCGCCGGGATCGATGCCGCGCAGCCGCTGGCACAGCTCAAGCGGGAGGATAGGGTGCGGCTGGTTGAGTCGCTGGTCCGCGGGGTACTGCCGTGGACCGGACATGAAGGTTACAAAAAAGCCGAAGTCACCGGGGGCGGTGTGAGCCTGTCGGAAATCGACCCCCAGACCATGGAGAGCCGGCGGCATCCCGGGTTATACATCTGCGGCGAGGCGCTGGATGCCTTCGGGCCGATCGGCGGCTACAACTTTCTCTGGGCCTGGGCCACCGGGCGGGCGGCGGGCCACGGGGTTACCGTTCCAGTGTGATGGCAGCCCCGGTGGTGACGACGCCACCCTGCAGCACCTTGGCGTACCAGCCCCTCCGTCCCACCAGAGTGCGGACGAACTCGGGCCCCCGAGCCTTCCCGATGTAGGTAAGCGAATAGACCCGGTCGCAGGGATCGCACGCCTTGGTGATTTCGAGGAGCAGCTCCCCGGCGCGGAGGCACACCCCCGGTTTGAGCGCCGCCTCGGCAATCCCGTCGACTGTAAGATTCTCGCCGAGGTCCCCAGGCTTGACCGGCCAGCCTTCCCGTACCAGCCCGTCGAGCACCTCCCGGGTGATCAGCAGAATTGCCTGGTCGGGGTCTCCCTTGCCCTTCTCGGTCCGCCAACGGTTGTAGTCCCCCTCAGCGCCGGAAGTTGTAACCCGCAATTCCGGCACTGC
>JANNSC010000341.1:0-12569 GCA_031402135.1 Gemmatimonadales bacterium
AGCACCGTCTCCGCGTGGGCGGTGAGCTGCTGGTGTTCGGCATCGCCGTGGTTCGGATGGCAGAGGCGGACCAATTCCACCTTGTCGAATTGGTGAACCCGAAGCAGACCGCGGGTGTCCTTCCCCGCCGCGCCCGCCTCCCTCCGGAAGCAGGGCGTGAAAGCAACAAATGATTTCGGAAGATCTTTGGCCTCGAGGATTTCGTCGCGGTGCAGGTTGGTCACCGGCACTTCCGCGGTGGGAATCAGGAAGAGGTCGTCCTTGGGCAGGCCGTACAGATCATCCTCGAACTTGGGCAACTGCCCGGTGCCGGTCAGGGTCGCCCGGCTCACCAGGTACGGCGCGGTGACTTCGAGGTAGCCGTGCTCGTTGGTGTGCAGGTCGAGCATGAAGTTGGCCAACCCCCGCACCAGCTTGGCACCCTTGCCGGTAAACACCGGGAACCCGGCGCCGGAAATCTTGGTGCCCCGGGCCAAGTCGAGAATGCCGAGTGACGCGCCGAGTTCCCAATGGGGCTTGGGAGTGAAGCCGAATGCCGGCACGGTGCCCCAGGTTCGAATCACCCGATTGGCCAGGGCGGACCCGGTCGGCGCGGCGGGGTGCGGGAGGTTGGGGATGCGGAGGAGGGCCTGGTGCAGCGCGTCCTCGAGCTCCCGGATTCCGACGTCGAGGTGTTTGACTTGTTCCGCGGATGCCCGAAGCTCGGCGAGCAGATCGTCAGCCGGCTCTTTGGCGCGCTTTTTTCTGGCTACGTCTTCGGTCTGGGCGTTTCGGCGGGCTTTGATTTGCTCCGCCTCGGTGACCAGGGCGCGCCAACGGCTGTCGAGTTCCAGCGTGGCATCGAGGGCGGGACCCAGCGTTGCATCACCACGACGGAGCAGCGCCTCTCGGACTCCGGCGGGATCCTGCCGCAGCAACCGTACGTCGATCACCTCGTCGGGAGCCCGAGTTGGAGCCCCCGGTAACCACAATTCAGGTTCGTGAGGATGCGAAAGGTGACCGAGCGTTCCGCAACGTCGAAGCTCAGCACCTGGAGCTTGGCGTAGTAGGGAATGCCAAGCGGGCAACTGCGGTCGAGGGTGGCCCGGACATAGTACACCTGGTCCACTTCGGCCGTTACGCTGTCCTTGCTCACATACCCGAGCTGTTCGGCAAGCAGAATCGCGTCATACGCAGTATTGGTGGGCTGCAGACCCGGCGTGCCACTGCTCCCGACGGTGGCAATGAGTGCGGCGAGAGGAATGAAGACGTGGCGGCCGGCGGTATTGATGTCGTAGAGGAAGTCGAAACCTGCCACCTGATCGAGCCGTACGCCGGCGCGGCTCGACAAGACGTAGGCGCTGGGCCGATAAACCGGAGTGAGGCTGGCGGCCCAGATGGTGACGGTATCTTCCCGATTCGGAAAGATTGCCGGGGAGAGGCTCAGCGGGTCGCCGCAGCCGGTTGCGGAGGCGACCAGAGCCAGGGAACCGGCAGCGGAGAACAGGACACTGAAACGCATCGCAGGACCGGAAGATTAAGGGGCCGGTGAAGTGGGGTCAACCCACGGTGATTTCTTGACTTCGGTGCGGTCGCCTCCTACGTTGCCGCAGATCTCCTCACCCCCATTTCGGTACGGTGCAATGGAAGGCTTGCGGGAGATTCTCCAGAGCTTTGAATCAGGGGATTCGGTGCGTGGCGCGGCCATCATCGGCGAGGATGGGCTGGTCATCCACGATGCCCTTTTTCCCGGGGCCGACAGCGAAGCGGTGGCTGCCCTTGCCGTTACCACCATGCGGCACGCCGAGCAGTTCGGTGGCGCCGGTCAATGCGGCCCACTGCGGACCGCCGTCCTCGATTTTGGCGATGGCCCCGCCATTTTGAGCGCACTCACCGGGTCGGCAACACTTGTTGTCCTGGCCCTGCCCGATCGTGATCTCGGCCCCCTGCTGTACGAACTCCGAACTCGTCGCGCGGCGCTCGCCGGGTTGGTGTAACGATGGATTGGGCGGTCATTCTCGCCGGCGGGAGCGGCACCCGATTCTGGCCGCTGTCGTCCCCCACTCGCCCGAAACAGTTGCTCCCACTCGCCGGGCCCCGCTCCACTGCCGAAGACACCATGGACCGCCTCGCCGGTTTTATTCCTCCGGCCCGCACCCTGATCGTCACCGGTCCCGCCCTCGCCCCCCTGCTTACCGAGCGACTGGGGCTCGATCCCGCCAACGTGCTCATCGAACCGCGGGCCGCTTCCACCGGACCGGCACTGGCGTGGGCGGCGTGGGAGGCAAGGCGTCGGGACCCGGACGCCGCGCTGGTTTCGCTGCACGCCGATTGGGTGGTCGGCGATCCGGCGGCCTTTGTACGTACGGCGGAGGCGGCCCTCGCCACTGCCCGCAGTTTTGATCGCCTGGTCACGGTGGGAGTGGTGCCCTCGCGCCCGGAAACCGGCTACGGGTATATCGTCCCGGGGAAACCGCTCGATGCCGGGGCAAGCACGGTCTCCCGGTTCACCGAAAAGCCCGATGCCAAGACGGCGCTCGACCTGATGGCGAGCGGCGCCCTGTGGAACACCGGCCTCTTTGCCTGGACCGCAACCCGGCTCTTCGCTGAGGTCGCAGCCCACACCCCGGAACTTTCCCGGCATCTCGCCCGATTGGACGAGGGAGACGTCGCCGGATTTTTCCGTGACGTCACTGCGATCTCGATAGACGTCGGCGTATTGGAGCGGAGCCAGGCGGTCGCGGTGCTGCCGGGTCACTTCGACTGGGACGATGTCGGCACTTGGGAGGCTCTGGCCCGAGTGCGGCCCCGGGACCAGAGCGGCAACGTTGCGGTCGGCCGGGCGGTGTTGCATGAATCGCAGGACTGCATTGTGTGGAGCGAAACAACACCGGTGGTGCTGAGCGGGGTCCACGATCTTGTGGTGATCGAAGCCAACGGCAGAATTCTGGTGCTGGCCCGGAGCGCTGCGGCGGACCTCAAGCGCACCCTCGATGCGCTGCCCGCCAATATCCGGGACCTTCCCCAATGAGCCGCCTCATCTGCCTCGAGCCGGACCATCCCGGCGACGCGTGGGCTCCATTTACCGGAGTCCGCCCCCTGGCAGAGCTCCGCGCTGGTGTCTGGCGCATCCGGGAACGTTGGGCCGGAATGCTCGGCCTCGACGACGTGGCCGTGATGGGCAATCACATCAGCGGGTTCGTGGACATCGATTCCGCCCCGGTCATTCCGTTCGGCCCGGTGATCGGACCAGCGGTGGTGGTGCGATCCGACTTTGCCCCCACCGGTGCGGCGCTCGAGCTCCCGCCGGCGGTCCGGCGCTTGGTCCACGAGGATGCAACGGTGGGGTGGATCGTGTCGGCCGGTGAGCGCTGGGACGGCCCCAGCGACTCCGGTGCGGCCGAGCCGGTGGAAGGGATGCTGCTGCAGGGAACCTGGGACCTGGTGACAGCGTTGGAGCATTTCCTGCCGCCCGATTGCGCCGATGCGCTCACCGCCGGCTCCGATCCGGTGCCGGACGGCTCCATCGTGCTGGGCGATCCGGGTGACATTGCCTGTTTCGGCGCCGCGGTGGAGCCCGGAGTGGTGTTCGATGTGCGCCACGGCGTCATCGTGCTGGAGGAGGGAGTGGAAGTTCGCTCCGGCACTCGGCTGGAGGGGCCGCTCTTCGTGGGGCCCGGCTCGATCATCCTGGGCGGCGCGGTGCGCCACTCGGTCATCGGCCCCCAATGCCGGGTGCAGGGGGAACTCTCCGGCAGCATCCTGCTGGGGTACTGCAACAAGAGCCACGATGGATTTGTCGGGCATAGCGTGTTAGGACACTGGACCAACCTCGGGGCCGGCAGCATCACCTCGAACCTCAAGAACACCTACGGAGACATCCGGCTGGATTTGCCCGGTGGACGGGTGAACACCGGGCGCCGGAATCTCGGCGCGCTGATCGGCGATCACGCCAAGACTGCCATCGGCACCCTGCTCGGTACCGGCACCGTGGTGGGCGCCGGGGCCAGCGTGGTGGGCCCGCCGGCCGGCCGCTGGGTCCGGCCGTTTGCCTGGGGCAGCGGCCCGGAGGTGCTCAGCGCCGACGGATTTGTCACCATTGCCAAGCGGGTTATGCCACGGCGCCACGTCGAGGTGAGCGCCGAGATCGAGACGTGGCTCCGGTCAATGCATCTCAATCTTGCCCGGTGACCACCCTCACCGTTTTGGGTTCGGGATCGAAGGGCAATGCCTGTGCCCTGGCCGCCGAGGGCGCGGTGCTCCTGCTCGATGCCGGCTTCAGCGCCAGGGAGCTGACCCGGCGGGCGGAACTGGCCGGGGTGGATCTGGGGCGGCTAGCCGGCATTGCCATCACCCACGAGCACGGCGACCACGCGCACGGCGCCCTCCGACTGGCCAGAACCCACCGAGTGCCTCTGCTCGCGTCGATGGGCACCTGGGCCGCGCTCGGCGAGCCCGGCTCGGTAACCCACCTCCCGGTTCGGACCACGACGCGCACCGAGTGCGGCCCATTCACCGTGGCAGGGTGCGCCTTGCTCCACGACGCCGCC
This sequence comes from Gemmatimonadales bacterium, assembly GCA_031402135.1. Classification (GTDB taxonomy): domain Bacteria; phylum Gemmatimonadota; class Gemmatimonadetes; order Gemmatimonadales; family GWC2-71-9; genus JABFSM01. The sequence goes on from JANNSC010000341.1 coordinate 4,530, forward strand.
GAACCGTTGGCCCTCACCGTGACCACCAGCGACGGGCTCACCCTTGGGGTGGCCTACGACTTTGGCCGCCCCACCCAGGCGCTGCGCTATCACTTCCGGGAATTGCACGGGGTGATTCTGGAAGCCAACTACGACGAGGTCATGCTGCGGACCAGCGAGTATCCCGCGTCCGTACAGCAGCGGATTGCCGGCAGCGGCGGGCACCTTTCCAACCGGGCCAGCGCCCAATTGCTGGAGGATTTGTTTCACCCCGGGCTCACTACGGTGGTACTGGCGCACCTGAGTCAGCGCTGCAATACGCCGGCAGCGGCGCGGGCGGCGGTCGAGCCGGTGCTTCGGCGCTGTGGATTTCGGGGAGACTTGGCAGTGGCGCTGCAGGACCAACCGCTGCCACCGATTGAACTCCGGGTGGCTATGCCGCCGGAGGCTGGCTGTCCGGATCGGCCGGAACCGGTACCGTGGCCGGCCGAGCCGTTGCTGGACCGACTCGCTTCAGCGTAATCGGGTCGCTGAGGTCACCGCCGGAGAGGGTCATGCGGTCGCCCTTGAGCTTGAGCTTGTAGACTTCCCACTCGCCTCCCAGGGCGATCATGATGGTGTCCGGCTTGATCCGCCATCGAACTGTCTCTTTTCCCCACGACGCGCTGGAATCAGGTCGGATCATGACGGTTTTTGGGCCGTCGGACTTGACTTTACCCTTTTCCAGCTGCCAGAGCCCGGAGAGGGTGGTGCCGGTTGGTTGCTGGGCGGCAATCGGGGTCCCAGCGGCAAGGAGGAGGATGGGGAGCAACATCAAGTCGTGCTGCCCTGGGCCCGGTTCCGTCGGCGCAGGGCCATTGCCATCCCACCCAGGTTCAGCACCGCACAGGCGGCGCCGATCACAATCAGCCCCTGGGCGGTCCGGCGCAGAATGCTGAGACGATTGATATCGATGATGACGAGGACAATTTTGGCGCTGAGCAGCGCCGCGGCGGCCGAAAACAGGATGAGCTGGATCAGCAAGAGCGGCTGAAAGCCCAGCCCAGCGTAGAGCCAGTAGACGGCGAGGGCCACCAACAGCCAGGCCAACAGGGCGGCCCGGCTGGTTTCGCCTACCGGAAGCACCCAAATCAGGGGAAAGACGACCAGGCCGAGAGCCGCCAGGTTGATCAGGAGTCGGCCCAACCCGGCCCGGAGTTCAGCCGGAGTCGCGTCATCTGCGGTGTGCCGGTTGGCGTCAGTGGGGTTGGACATGCCGGAAATGTATCACCAATCGGTGGGGACGTAATCCTTGAGAAACTGCCCCCAGATATGCTGCCCGCTATTGATTCCCGCAATGATCGGGTCCACGATCCGGGCCGCCCCGTCCACGATGTCAAGCGGGGGATGAAATCGGTGCTCGGCCACCTTGGCAGCAGCGATTTCCGCCGGATCCTCGTCGGTCACCCAGCCGGTATCCACGCTGTTCATGTGAATGCCATCGGCGTGATAGTCGGTGGCCGAGGTGCGGGTCATCATGTTGAGCGCCGCCTTGGCCATGTTGGTATGGGGGTGCCGGGTAGTCTTGAAGCGCCGGTAGAACTGTCCTTCGACCGCCGACACGTTCACAATGTGCTTGTCCCGGCCGGGGGTGCGCAGCATCAAGGACTTGAGCCGGGCGTTGATGATGAAGGGCGCGATGGCGTTCACCAGCTGCACTTCCAGCAACTCGACTGAGGGCACTTCTGCCATCAGGAGCCTCCAGGAATTCCGCCCGCGGAGGTCCACCTGCTGAAGATCCTGATCCAGCTGACCCAGCGGGAATAGCGCCTCCCGGACCTCCCTTTCCTCCGGGAGCAGGGCCACCTGGGTAAGCTCGGCGGAGTGGGTCAGGCCGAAATGACCCAGCAGCCGACGCGCCGGCACCGGGAGGTTGGCTGCCGCAGCCCGTTCGCCCTCCATCATATGTCGGTAAAAATCCGGCGGACGCCGCACCGTCTGGCAGGCATTGTTGATAATGAAATCGAGGCGATCCCGCTCCACCACCAGATGGTGACAGAAGGCTTCCACACTCGGCGTGTGGCGGAGGTCGAGTCCGAAGATTTCAAGCCGTTGACCCCACTCACTGAAATCGAGTTCCTTGGCAAATCGGGTCGCCGAATCGCGGGGAAACCGGGTGGTCACAATCAGGTGGGCGCCGGAACGCAGCAACTTGATGCCCGCCTGGTAGCCGATCTTGATCCGGCCTCCAGTCAGGAGTGCCACCCGGCCCCGGAGGTCAGCCAACTCGGTGCGCTTGGCAAAGTTCAGGGCGGCACAGGCAGGACAGAGCTGGTCGTAGAACACATGGACTGTGCTGTAGCTCTGCTTGCAGATGTAGCAATGTTGCGGTTCCAGCGTCTCCCGGAATTCGGGGTCCGACACCACATCGTGTTGCTCAAACCCGTTGGGAGGAAAAACGTTCGGACTGATGAACACCGCTTGGCGCCGAAGCTTTCGAATGCCGGTGTCCTGGAGCACCGCTTCCTCGCGGTCGATCCGGGCCCGCTTCCGCAGGCGCTGCGTGGCTCGGATCATCTGGCGACGGGCCGTCACATCGGGGTTGTACACCTCGGCCACGGCCTGGAGCAGGCGCTGCCGTTCCTGGGCGGAAATCTGCAGGAGCAGCCCACGGTCGGAGACAATGCGCTCCAGCAGCTCCGTGGTGGCGCGGAGCAGTTCCGCCGTGGTCGGCGAAAGGTTGGCGGAATTCATGCGGGGAGGCTAAGGGGTCTCCGCACCGGGCGCTACTGTCGCCGGATTGCCACCGCCGGATCGATCCGGGCCGCTCGGAGTGCCGGCAGCCAGCAGGCGCCCACTCCGATCGCTGCCATGACCAGGGCCACCCCGGCAAGGGTTACCGGGTCGTGGGGAACCACCCCAAAGAGGAGGCCGCGAATCAGCCGAGTGGCCAGGAGCGACCCCGCCACTCCCAGAATCAAGCCGGCGATCAGGAGGATGCCGCCCTCTTTCAGCACCATTTTCTGGACATTCCAGCTGTCGGCCCCGAGGCTCATCCGGATTCCAATCTCGTTGGTGCGGGCGCTCACCGAGAATGCCAGCACGCCGGCAATGCCCACCGCCGCGATGATCACCGCCAAGATGCTGAACGAGGAAATCAACACCGCATTGAGCCGCCGGGGTGCCACCGACTCGTCCTTGATCTGGGCCACAGTCAGGATGTTTTCGATCGGTTCCTGCGGCGCGACGGTGCGAACTACTCGAGTGGTGGCCGGGATCAGTGAGGCAGCATCCCCGGCAGCCCGAATAACCAGCCCTCCACCGAAGGTCAGTTCCTGGGCAAAGGGCACAAACATGACGGGCATTTCCTGCGCATCGAGGCCCCCGTCTTTGGTGTTTCCCACTACGCCGATAACGGTGCGCCACTCGCCGCTGATCCCGATGAAACGGAGGACATCGCCGGTCCAGGCCACTCGCCGCCCAACCGGGTCCTGGTCAGGGAAGAGGCGGTCCGCCAGCGATCGGTTGAGAATCACAACCAATGGCGAGCCGACCCGGTCGGTGGTCTCAAATCCCCTGCCCTTCCGGAGCGGGATCCCGGCGGCGCGGAAGTATTCCGGGCTGGCGGTGCGGCCCTCCGCGCTGGGTTGGGGTTCCCCTGAGGCGAGCTCCCTGCCCTCCGCCTTGATATCGAGCCTGAACTGGGCACTCCGGAGCGGCATGGTCGAGCCGAGCCCGACGTCGGTCACTCCCGGCACGGCTCCAACCTGGAATCGCATGTTCTCGTAAAGGGCCTTGGTGTCTGCGTCGTTCCGACCGGCAAACACATCGATCGGGACTTCCATGGTGAGCACCTCCTCTGCGTTGAGGCCGGTGTCCACCTCCGAGAGTTTCAGCATGGTGCGAGTCAGGAGGCCGGCACCGGTCAGCAGCATCACCGATACTGCAATCTGGGCCACCACGAGTGCCCGCTGCAGGCGCTGCCGCCGAAGTCCGGCGCTGGCGCGATGTGCCCCCGCGGCCATCCAGCTGCCGAGGGTGCCTTCCTTGGCGAGATGGGGCGCAAAGGAAAGAATGACGGCAACCGCCAAGGTGAGGACGAGGGTGAATCCCAGCACCATGCCGTCGAGGCGGATTTCTCCGGAGCGCGGCGAGTACCGCTCGGCAAGAGAAATCAGCAACCTCACCCCTCCGGCTGCCAGCATCAGCCCCACTGCGGCCCCCAGCGAGGCTAGTACCAGATTCTCGACCAGCAGCAGCTTTCGGAGTTTCGCGGCGCCGGCCCCGAGGGCGGCCCGTACCACCAGCTCGTGCTCCCGGCGCACGCTCCGCATGAGCGTGAGGTTGGCGACGTTGGCGCAGGAAATGATCAAGACAAAGGCCGCTGCCCCCATCAGCAGCCACAGCGTGAGCTGTGCGTTCTGGCCGAGGATTTCCTTGAACGGCGTGAGGGTGACCTTGTACCCGGACGCCGGGTCGTAGGCGTCGGTGTGATCGGCCTGGACCGTCTTTCGGACCGTACCCACCTCGGACCTTGCCTGGGCGACGGTCACCCCAGGCGCAAGGCGGGCAATCATCTCGGTCATCCGGTGGGTCCGGCCCTGGACCATCATCGCGCTGGTGTGGTGCTCGCTGATGACCATGTTCATCAGCACATCCATCCGGCCCGGAAAGTAGGGCGCGGACTGCACCACTCCGACCACTTCCACCGGTTTGCCGGCAACCCGAACGTGCTTGCCAATGATTGCGCTGTCGCCCCCGAACCGCTTCATCCAATACTCGGGAGTCAGCACCATCACCGGAGGGACGGCAGTGCCGTCGTCCCCGTCGTTGAGCAGCCGGCCGAGCACCGGGGCGAGCCCCATGATCTGGAAGTAGTTGCCGGTGACCAGGCCGGCGTTGAGCCGTACCGCGTCCTTTTCCCCCTGCAGCGTCAAGGTTACCGGCGAGTACTCGGCAATGCCCTTCAACGTCTTCGCTGATGTCCGGAAATCGAGAATTTCGGGGACCGAAAAGTTGATGTTCTCACCGCCGGGGCCGTCCATGGATTGACGGAGGTAGACCAGGCGGTCGCCGTCCTTGTGAGGGAGGGGTCGAAGCAGCACCCCCCGCACCACGCTGAAGATGGCGGTGTTGGCACCGATGCCCAGGCCCAGCGTCAACACCACAGCCAGGGTGAAGCCGGGCACTCGTCGAAGGCTGCGAAGTGCGTAGCGGAGATCTTGAATCAGCATGTCATGCCTCCCCATAGACCGGCAGCAGTGCCCCGGATGTCAAAACATTTTCGGGCGAGGCAAGCCAGAGGATGGCCTGGCTCAACTCCCCCGGTTTGGGCCACTTGGCAAAATCGGCGTTGGGCATGGCGGCCCGGTTGGCCGGGCTATCGATGAGAGAAGGAAGCACCGCGTTCACCAGGATTCCGTCCCCCTTCACCTCGACAGCCAGGGAACGGGTGAGCGCCGCAACAGCAGCCTTGGACACCGAATAGGCAATGGTCCCACCCACCGGCACCTCGACCACTCGCGCGGACACGTTGACGATTCGTCCGCCACCGCTCTTTCGCATTGCCTTGACCGCCTCCCGGCAGCAGAGGAACGCTGTGACCAGATTAATCTCAAGTTGCCGGTCCAGGTCAGCCCGAGTGGTATCCGTGACAGGCTTGGCGAGAAATCCGCCGGCCAGATGAATCGACGCCCAGAGCGGGGGGAGCGTGGCGTAGTAGGCCGCGGCGCTGATCTCGTCCGAGAGGTTGATATTCCCGGAAACTTCCACCCCGTCGGGCATTCCGACCGCCGCGGGGCCGAAGATCGGAAGGTGGCAGACGGCGCTCGCCGCCACGAAGGCATCGACCACCGCGCGGCCCAGAGCCCCATCGCCGCCGGTGATGACGACATTTTTCCCTTGCAGGTTCATGACCTCAAGTCTACCTCCGAGGCCCCCTTCGATCCAACCGCTCCGCGATCACCTCTTCGAGGTAGCGCCGAGCCCGCCGCTCCATGTCTCGGCCCCAATCTCGCAGCGATTCCCATTGGTGGGCTGCCTGCCATCCGCAGTCCTCACCATCAGGTTCGGTGCCCTCCAGGAAAACTTCTCGGGTGCCGCATTCGCCCCAGGAATCCCCTCGGGCCAGTTGGACATACCCTTGGCTGATACCCTGGGGAACCTCGAACGGTTCCCGACCCACCGCCTCGTTCAGCTGCCTGAAGAAGCTCGCCACAATGGGCAGCGCCGCCCCCGCGCCGGTCAGCTTGAGGCTCCGCCCGTCGTCGAACCCGACCCACACTCCCACCACGAGGTTTGCTGAGTAGGCCACGAACCAGGCATCGCGCCAATCGTTGGAGGTCCCGGTCTTTCCGGCGACTCCCTCCCAGCGCCCCGACTCATTGAGGGCCCGACCGGTGCCCCGTTGCACCACTCCCTCCAGGCTGGAAGTCACCAGGTAGGTGACCGCCGGATCGATCACCTGGACCGGTTCCGCCCTGGCCTGCTCCGGCACCGTTTCACCATATCGCGCCTGCCCTACGATGGCGCGAGTGTCCGCCAAATGCCCGCCGGAGGCGAGGACTCCGTAGGCGCGTACCAATTCCAGCAGGGTGACCTCGGAGCTCCCCAGTGCCAGGCTGGGCACTGCCGCGAGCGGGCTCTGGATGCCGAGTTTCCGAGCGGTGGCCACGATGCGCTGGGGCCCCACCGCAAGCCCGATCCGGGCAAACGGCACGTTGAGCGATTGCTCCATCGCCTGACGAAAGGTGACCGGGCCGCGGAACCCTCCATCGTAGTTGGCGGGCTCCCAGGGGCCCTTGGGCGTCTTGACCCGGAGCGGGGAATCTTCGATGACCGATGCGAGGGTGAAGGCCGGCGCTTTTCCCTTCCATTGTTCCAGGGCGGCAAGCGCCACGATCGGCTTGAAGGCGCTGCCGGGCTGCCGACGCGCATCAGTCGACCGGTTGAATTGCGAGGCGCCGTAGTCCCGTCCACCGACCATCGCCAGCACCTCGCCGGTGCGGGGGTCAATGGCCAGCAGCGCCGCCTCGGCACCACGCAGCTGCAATCGGTCGAGGTGGTTCCGCACCGCCCGTTCGGCAGCGTGCTGGAGGGTGGCATCGAGAGTGGTGTAGACCGCCACGCCGCGAGCCGGAAGGCCTCGCGTGAGCGAGGTCACGGCGAAGTCGCGGAAGTAGCGGCTGTCGAGCGCGGGGGTGGGATGCGCCCGGGTTCCCAGGCGGGCGCGGCCGGCCCGCAGGGCGGAAGACCTGGAAATCCTCTCCTGTTGCGCCATCAGGCGGAGCACCAGGTTCCGGCGCTCAACGGCAACGACTGGGTGCCGGGTCGGCGCGGTCCGATTGGGGGCGCTGATCATGCCGGCGAGCAGAGCCGATTCAGAAAGGCTCAGCGCATCAGCCGATTTTCCAAAGTAGAAGCGGGCGGCGGCTCCGATGCCGCGTATGGCGTGGTGGCCGTCCTGGCCCAGGTAGATCTCATTGAGGTAGGCCTCGAGGATGGTGTCCTTGCCGTAGCGAGCCTCGAGCACCACGGCCATAGCCACCTCGCGTATCTTGCGCAGTGGGGTCCGGCCGGCGTGGAGAAATAGGTTTTTGGACAGCTGCTGGGTGAGGGTGCTGCCGCCCTGCTCGACCTGACCCGCGCGGACATTGACGAACAGCGCGCGCAGGATCGCGAGTGGGTTCACGCCGTGGTGCGTTTCGAACTTGCGGTCTTCGACGGCTTTCAGTGCTTGCGGCAGCAGCGGCGGCACCTCGGCCGGCGCCACGATGATCCGGTCCTCGCCGTGAATCGGAAAGATGCTGCCGATCAGCAACGGGTCGAGGCGGAACACGGGCACGTCGGCGCCATCGTCCCTGGCCAGCGTCGAGATTGCCTCGTCTTCAAAGCCGATGCGCAGCTTCTGTGCTGGTTGCGTCTGGTCGGAAAAGCGGAACTCGCGGACGAAGACATCGACCGTGTCGCCCTTGCGTCGGAACGTGCCGGGACGATCGACCGGTGTCTGCGGGATGTACCCGAGGCGCACGAGTTCCTGGGCGAAGCGAGCCGACGAGAGGTTCTGTCCGGCGTAGAGCTCGA
>JANNSC010000342.1:0-3046 GCA_031402135.1 Gemmatimonadales bacterium
GCTCACCCGGGCGTGGGGCAGGGTCGCCTTGATTCGTCGAGTGGCCTCGAAGAATTCCACCGCATAGTGGTCGTGGGCTTCGATGCCGGTAGCAATGGCCAAGATGTTGGGATCGAAGATGATGTCTTCGGGCGCGAATCCGGCTGTTTCGGTCAGCAGCCTGTAGGCTCGCGCGGTGATTTCGGCTTTGCGCCTGGCAGTGTCGGCCTGACCGGCTTCGTCAAAGGCCATCACGATAACGGCGGCGCCGTAGCGGTGAACCAGAGCGGCCTGGCGGAGGAACTCCGCCTCCCCCTCCTTCAATGAAATCGAATTGACCACGCTCTTGCCCTGTACGCACTTCAGCCCGGCCTCGATGATCGACCACTTGGAAGAGTCGATCACCACCGGCACCTTGCTGATATCCGGCTCCGCCGCAATGAGGCGGAGAAAAGTGCCCATGGCCCGTTCGGAATCAAGCAGGCCCTCATCCATGTTGACGTCGAGCATCTGGGCGCCGCTTTCCACCTGCTGACGGGCCACCTGCAGGGCTGCGTCGTACTGCCCCTCCAGAATCAGCTTGGCAAACCGGCGCGAACCGGTGACGTTGGTTCGCTCCCCGATGTTGACGAACAGGGTATCGGGACCGACAGTCAGCGGTTCCAGCCCGGAGAGTCGGAGCCGGTGGGGCACCTCGGGGCGGATGCGGGGCGGGAGTCCCCGAACGGCCTCGGCAATGGCTTCGATATGGGCCGGGGTGGTTCCGCAGCAGCCGCCAACGATGTTGAGGAAGCGGTGTTCGGCAAACTCGCGGAGCACGCCCGCCATCATGGCGGGCGTTTCGTCGTACCCCCCAAACTCGTTGGGGAGCCCGGCGTTGGGGTGGGCGCTCAAGAATACCGGCGCCACCCGGGAGAGCTCCTGCACGTAGGGCCGCAATTGCGAGGCGCCCAGCGCGCAATTGAGCCCGATGGAGAGCGGCCGGGCGTGCATCATCGAATGCCAGAAGGCCTCGGTGGTCTGCCCAGTCAAGGTGCGACCGCTCTGATCGGTGATGGTTCCCGAAATCATGACGGGAAGTCGGGGGCCACCGCTGGCGGCGTGGGAATCAATTGCGAAGAGCGCCGCCTTGGCGTTCAGGGTATCGAAGATGGTTTCGACCAGGATCAGGTCAGCCCCCCCTTCGATCAATCCGTCGAGGGCCTCGGTGTATGCTGCCACCAGCTGATCGAATGTGACGTTGCGAAAGCCCGGGTCGTTCACGTCGGGTGAAATGGACGCAGTCCGGTTGGTTGGTCCGAGGACGCCCGCCACGTACCGTGGGCGGTCGGGGTCCCTCGCCTCGAATTCGTCGGCTGCCTCGCGGGCGATGGCTGCCGCAGCTCGGTTCATCTCACCGGCGAGCCCCTCCATGCGATAGTCCGCCATGGCAATGGCGGTCGAAGAGAACGAGTTGGTTTCGATGATGTCGGAGCCGGCGGCCAGATATTTGGAATGGATATCCCGGATGATTCCCGGTTGGGTCAGGCAGAGGAGGTCACTGTTGCCCCGCACGTCCACCGGCCAATCGGCAAAGCGAGTTCCCCGATAATCTGTTTCGGAAAACCGGTATTCCTGGATCATCGTACCCATGGCGCCATCCAACACCAGGATCCTCCGGGCCAGAAGCGCTTCGAGGCGCCCCAGTCGGGCGGTCCGACGAAGGTTGGATGCCGACACCAGGGAGGTGGGAGGTCTGGACAAAGAGAATCCCGTGGCTAGAACGGACCCGGGCGGCGTTTTAGCGTTTGTTTAACGTGGCCGCAAGCAGCGCAAATTGCCACGATCGATTGTGCCCGGACAGGAATGGTAGTGCTGCTCTGAGTGGGGCGCAAATTCAGCACTCAGGTGTTAGCCACCAGGAGCCGCACCAGCTCGTCGTTGGCGGCGCCATCGATGGGTGGCGCAGCCAGGCACCGGCGCCACGATGCTCAAAGAATCACGGCGGGCAGCAGGCTGCGTACCAGCAGCAACCCGAGGTAGGCCACGAAGGGGCTGAAATCGATAGGTCCATAGGCCGGCAGGCGCCGCCGAATCGGTTGAATGAGCCAATCAGTCAGGCGGTAGGCCGGATTCAGCCATCGCGAGCCCCGACCCAATCCGAGCCACGAGCCGATGACTCGGGCAAATATCGCGGCCATCATGAGGGAGGTCGCTCCGGAGACCAGCAGAAGAACCCAGGACGCCGGAGTGGCGCCGCTCATGCCGGCAAGCAGCTGGGCCGAACCGAGCAGCCAGCGAACTCCGGTGATCAGAAGGAGTCCGGCCACCACAACTGCTCCGCTGAGCCAAAGCGGACCATCCTGGGGGTTACCGCCGACGGCGAGCAGCCGCCGTTCCACCGGGCGGAGCAGGGGGTCCGACACCTTTCGAACCAGCCGCGGCCAGGGTCCGAAGGGAGAGAGATGCTGCTGACGAACGGCCCAGTGGGTGAAGGCAACGACGACGGTGCCGGCAAACGCCAGCAGTGCAATGATCCGAGCGGTGAGGTCGATCTGGTCGGTCAGGAGGCGCGGCGCTTTTCGAGCAGGTACCACGTCCGTCCGCCGATATAGCCTTCCCGACGGAGTACCCGGGTCCACCCGGAGGCTTCCAGGAGCCCCTCCTCGACAACGTGGTCGGTCCAGCACTCAAACAGATGGGCGCCTTGCTCTACGGCGCGTTCCTCAAATGCTGCCAGCAGCCTGTGCGCGTGCCCCTGGCGACGTTCGCGGTGAAGGACGCCGACCTCGACGACCTGGGCCACCCCTCCGCGAAGGGTCCAGCGCAGGCCCCCGATCCAGTCGCCGATCTCGTCGGTGAGCACCAGATGACGCTCGGAGATTGAGTCATCCCGATCAGTGGCATCGTCGCGCTCGGCGAGGTCGCCGAGCCAGGCAGCGAACTCCTCGCCTTCGTCCATTTCCCGGATGGTGAGCTGCCGGTCGCCTTGTACCATGACCCCCTCGATTCGAGAGTATCCGGCAGGTGGAATACGCATGGGCTATGCCGCTACCGGGTGCGGCATTGGCGGGACGCGGGAGGCCGG
>JANNSC010000343.1:0-3655 GCA_031402135.1 Gemmatimonadales bacterium
GTGCTGTATCCCTCGCTGATGAGCCGGGGAATCTCGAGATAGCCGTCGTAGCCGACATCCGCCACCACCTGCCATCCATTGGCCTCGCTCACCTCCGCGCAACGCCGGACCGCCTCGTCGTAGCTCCCTTGCACCAGTTCGACCCGGGCGCCGACCCCACCGATTCGCTCGATTCGGGCTGGTGCCGAGTGCGATGGCAGGAACACCACCGCCGGAATACCGAGCTGGGCCGCCGCCCACGCCACCGCATGGCCGTGATTGCCGGCGCTCGCCGTGGCCACCGTCATCGGACCAGGATGCCTATCCCGAATCTGCTTGAGCGCCCACGCTGCGCCAAGCACCTTGAACGCCCCTAACCCGAAGCGCAGCCCCTCATCCTTGATATGAAGCCCACCGATGCGGAGCGCGGCGGCGAGGGCCCGGCAATTGTGCAACGGAGTCGGCGCCGATCCCGGCAGGCCCTGGTGGAACGCCCGCACCGGCCCTCGCGACCGATGCGGCACTACGCCAGGGGTGAGAAAACGGTTGATGAGCGCGCGCATCGCGTCAGCTGCGCAGCCCGCCCAGGTCCATGACAACGCCGACTCCCGCCGCTTCCGCCTTTTCGAGCACGTGGTGGGCGGCGGCAACATCCTCCACCGCCAGTCCCAGCGATTTGAAGATCGTTACCTCATTGGAATGGACCCGCCCCTGGACCCGGCCCAGCAGCACATCGCCGAGTTCTCCCTTGATGTGGGCGTCGGTGATCGCGCCTTCTCCACGGGGCACCAGAAAGTCACCGGCTTCAGCGAGGGCCGACTCCACCCGATCCACCACTAGGCGGCCCCGCACCACCGTCGCCGTATCCAATTCCCGGGCCGTCCGGTTGCTCGAACCTACAGCGTTGATGTGAGCGCCGTCCCGAACCCATTGGCTCATCACAATCGGCACCGATGCGGCAGTTGTGGTGCAGATGATATCGGCCCCCGATACCGCCTCCTTCGAACCCGGCGTCGGTTCCACCACGACGCCCATTATGCGCTTGGCCCAGGCCACAAATTCCCCCAGCCGTCCGGCGTGCCGACTCCATGCCCGCACTCGCCGCAAAGGGCGGACCTCGGCCATTGCCTGGAGGTGGGTTCGCGCCTGCACCCCACTGCCCAGGATGGCCAGATCGCCGGCGTCTTCCCGCGCCATCGCCTGAGTGGCCACCCCCGATACCGCGGCGGTGCGGATTGCGGTAATACTGCTGGCATCCATGACTGCAATCGGGGCACCGGTACGCGGATCGAACAACAGCACCAATCCCTGGTGTGAATCCAGCGGAGTTCCATCGTTTCCGGGAAACACTAAAATGGCCTTGAGGCCCAGCGCCTCTGGCGCGACAAGGTGCGCCGGCATGATACCAAAAATTCCCCGCCCATCCGGCACCCGGAGCATCGTTCGGAGCGGGAGCGTGGCACCTCCGGAGGAAAGGGTGCGGAGCACCGTGTCCATGACGCTAATGCACTCCCCCATCGGGAGCAGCGAGGTGACCTCGTGCTGATTCAGGATCCGGACCGGCATCAGGGGCTACCGTTGGGCGATTGGGGGAGTCGGACCAGCGTGGGGCGATCGGGGCACACCTTATAAATACATTCGTCCGGGTCTGATTGCCTCATTGCGGGGGGCCGGCGGCCCTCCCGGCGGTCGAAGGTTCTGCGGGCCCCGTGGAGCACCCATCGAGTCGAGGACCCCTAGGGGCGCGGGAGCCTCCTGGCCGACTCAGCCCCGGCGACAAGCCCCCGGGCGTACCCGTCTTCAGAGCCCTCCCGGCCGCATTCCGCCTGGGGACACGATGGTGGGGACGGCGAAGCGCTGGCCGGCCCCTTCACATCCTTCCAGCCCTGTCGCCAGCCCGCTTCCCAGCCACGACAGAACCACGTACTGGAGTCGACACCTGCAGCGGCGGATGGCGTGGTTGACCGATCGCCGGGCACTGGCTCGGTCACCCAATAACAGCGCTGCGCCGTCGGGCACACCGCGCTCAAGGCAATCAACACCGCCAAGTGAACTCGCATACCATGCTCCGGTCAGGGTGTTGACCCACGCTACCCTGAGCCGGTCATGCGAGGGTCAAGTCCGGGTAAACTCTCGGTTAATCTCAACCTCCGGGTACATTCATGAGACTTGGCGCTCGGACTGGGTGGGATTAGCGCGTTACGATCAACAACAGAGACATCCATGCGACAGTTCGTGATCAGCGTATTTGCAATCGCGGGCACAGCGTCGGCCTCGGTCCAACTCCAGCCCCGCAGCTCGGTCAACATCGCCGCCGAGGCAATTGCGGCAATCGTCAAGGCCAATGAGAAACTCAGCGTGAGTGATCAGTCCATCCGGATGGTGGACATTGGCACCTACAACGTGGGCGTAGGAGTGGTGCAGCGGATACCGGGCGTGCACGGCGCGATTGAGCACAGCAAGATCACCGAGGTCTACCACATGATCGAAGGCGCTGGGGTGCTGGTGACCGGCGGCACCATTCCCGATGCCCGGCCGGCGGCGGCCCAGAGCCAGGTGGTCTCGGTGCTCAACGGCCCTAGCAACCTCGGCGCACAGGTCGACGGTGGCACCAGCCGGCGTATCAAGGCTGGCGACGTCGTGATTATTCCGCCCAACACGCCGCATTGGTGGAGCAGCCTGGAAGGGAGGATCGTCTACCTGGTGGTGCGCGTGGATCCCGAGAAGGTGGTGCAGCTCAAGTAGAACATGGCCCGCGCCTGCTGCTGACCGGGGCTTGACCGTAGTACGATTTGTTGATAGATTCGACTATCGTTTAACGGGCCCCGTCCATGACCGTCGTCAAAGTGTCGCCTAAATACCAGGTTGTGATCCCCCAGCAAATTCGCGAGGCGTTGGGGCTGCGACCGGGCCAACACGTGCAGGCGCTCCAATACGGAGACCGGGTAGAGTTCATCCCGATCAAATCAATGAAATCGATGCGGGGCTTCCTGAAGGGAATTGACACGACAGTACCGCGTGACCGGGGTCGCGGGTGAACGTTGTCGACTCGGCGGCTTGGCTGGAGTATCTGGCCAATGGCCCAAACGCAAGCCATTTCGCTCCGGCCATTGAGGCGCTCGATGATCTATTGGTTCCTGCAATCGTAATTTACGAAGTCTTTCGCCGCGTGCTGCAGCAGCGCGGCGAGGATGCGGCCCTGCAAGCAGCGGCCGTGCTACACCAAGGGGGGGTCGTTGCCGTGGACTCGGCACTGGCGTTGTATGCCGCCCGCCTCGGCGCCGAGCACAAACTTCCCTTGGCAGATAGCCTTGTGTATGCCACGACCCGTGTTCACGATGCCGTTCTCTGGACCCAGGATGCCGACTTCAAGGACCTGCCCCAGGTCCGGTATCGCGCCGCGCGGTCATCGAAATAGGAAGCTGCCTAACCCGCCCATGCCGAAGTGCAGTTGTTCGGTGGCCCCCGAGGCGCATGTATCAGTGGAGGGAAGGATGCGCGTACTGAGTCGCGCACCGTCTCGATTGACCTCGTCCCGGAATAGTTGCACAGCCCAATAGTAGGAGTCGGTTGGCTTCAGCGATCCCGTTTCCGAAAAGGGAAGGACCCCTTAAGCGTTCGAGGCGTTCCGAGGAGCAGGCATCACGCGCCTTTCGTCACCTCTGATCGCTTCCTG
>JANNSC010000344.1:0-4141 GCA_031402135.1 Gemmatimonadales bacterium
ATCGTGTACGGCATCGTCCAGCAGTACGGCCTCGACGGACTCACCGTCGCAACCATGATGGCCGGCCTCGCCCTCATCGGGCTCGGCCTCGCCCGGATGGGCGGGGTCATCAAGTTCATTCCCTTCCCGGTGATCAGCGGCTTCACCGCCGGCATTGCGGTAGTGATCTTCTCTACCCAGGTGAAAGACCTGCTCGGCCTCCAGATCGACCAGATCCCGGCTGAATTCTTCGGCAAATGGGTATCCTACCTCGGCCACCTCGGCACTACCGATCCGAGTACTGTCGCCGTCGCCGCCGGCACGCTGCTCATCCTGATCGGCTGGCCCCGGCTCAGCCGAAAAATCCCCGCCCCCTTCGTGGCCCTGATGGCCGGTACCGTCGCGGTCCAGCTGCTGCACCTGCCGGTGGAGACCATCGGAAGCAGGTTCGGCGAGATCAACGCCTCGTTCCCCCGGCCGGTATTCCCCCACGTGACCGAAGCGATGCTGGTGTCGCTGGCGGCGCCCGCGCTGACCATTGCCCTCCTTGCCGCCATCGAATCATTGCTCTCCGCCGTGGTCGCCGACGGGATGATCGGGGGGCGGCACCGGTCCAACATGGAATTGGTGGCCCAGGGGGTTGCCAACGTGGTGACACCGCTGTTCGGCGGGATGCCCGCCACCGGCGCGATTGCCCGGACCGCGACCAACGTGAAAAGCGGCGGCCGCACGCCGGTGGCCGGCATCGTGCACGCCGTGACACTGCTGGTCATCACCCTCTTCTTCGGCAAGTGGGCCGCCCTGATTCCGCTGGCCAGCCTGGCGGCCATCCTGACCATCGTCGCCTATCACATGAGCGAATGGCGAACGGTGCGCGCCGAGCTCCGCGGCGCCAAGAGCGATGCCGCCGTCCTGCTGGCGACACTGCTGCTGACCGTCCTGGTTGACCTGACGGTGGCCATCGCGGTGGGCATGGTGCTGGCGGCCTTTCTGTTCATGCGGCGCATGACCGAAACCACCAGCGTGGAGTCGATTTCGGGCCAGCTTCGTGACGCCTACCTTGAGCACGGCGAAAGTGCCGCCGCAGCGCGCCACGCCCGGGTGCCCCGTGACGTGGAGGTCTACGACATCAATGGGCCGTTCTTCTTTGGCGCGGCGGAAAAATTCCGGGATGCCCTGTCCCAGGTCAGCCGCCGCCCCCGGGCACTCATCCTCGACATGGAAAATGTGCCGGTGATCGACTCGACCGGGCTCCGGGCGCTCACCGCGGTGGTGACCCAATGTCAGCGGGAGGGGATTCGGGTGCTGCTGTCCGACCTCCCTGCGGAAACCAGGTCACGGATTGCCGACTCGGACCTGAGCCGATGCTTTGGCCCCGGCGAACTCGACTTGAGCTTCGATCAGGCGCTCTTTGCCTTGGGACCCACGGGAGAGATGCCCACGGCGGAAATGGCCGTGTAAAGGTGAGCAGCTACCGACCAGCCTCCGCGCCTGCATCAAGGACAAATTTGGGGATCTGCGCCGCAAATGCGGTTCCATCCTCCCGCTCCAGCCGATAGGCCCCCTCCATGTTGCCGGAGGGGCTCTTGAGAATGCAGTAGCTCTGATACTCGTAGACTGATCCAGGCTTGATCACCGGCTGCTCCCCGACGACCCCTTCTCCCTGCACTTCCTGGTCCTCCCCGCCATCCACCGAATCGTGAATGTTCCAGCGTCGATGAGTCAGCCGCGCCGTATCGGTACCGACATTTTCGATCCGCACCGCGTAGGCAAAGACGTAGCGGCGCGACGCGGGGTGGGATTGGTTGGCAAGAAACGAAGGCCGGACGGTAATCCGTACCTGGTTGGTGATGCGGTGGTAGAACGGGGGCGACGTCATTGGGAGTCGAGGGGCCGGAGGGCCGGCCGGTCAGGATGTCGGCGGATTGAAACCGGTCTGCCCTTCGACCCAGCTCCGGAAGTACTTGGGATCCTCGACCGGCAGCACCGCCTTGGCCACCAGCAGCGGCCGAAATGAATCCATCATCACCGCCAGCTCATTGGTTTCCTTGGCGCCGATACTCGCCTCGGCCCGGCCGGGGTGGGGTCCGTGCGGGATGCCATCGGGGTGGTGGGTGATGCTGCCGTACTCAATACCCTTCCGGCTCATGAATTCGCTGCTGGCGTAGTACAGCACCTCGTCCGAATCGACATTGCTGTGGTTGTACGGCGCCGGCACCGCTTCAGGATGGAAATCATAGGGCCGGGGGCAGAAGCTGCAGATCACGAAACCATCGCCCTGAAAAGTTTGATGCACCGGCGGCGGCTGGTGTACCCTGCCGACAATAGGCTCGAAGTCGTGAATGTTGAACGCCCAGGGATAAAACATCCCGTCCCAGCCGACCACGTCGCACGGGTGATGATCGAGCACGTATTCGTTGAGCCCGTCGTACTGCTTGATGAGAATGGGAAATTCGCCCCGCTCCTCGTGCGTCGTGAGCTCCGTCGGGCAGCGGAAATCGCGCTCGCTGTAGGGCGCCCCCTCCACGATCTGCCCGTATTCGTTCCGATAGCGATTCGGAGTCCGGACGTAACCCCGGCTCTCCATGATCAGAAGCCGATGGGGGACCGGGTCGAGATGGTAGCGGTGCAGGATGCCCCGGTGAATGACGAGGTAATCTCCCTCCCGGTAGCGCAGGTCTCCAAATTGAGTTTCCAGCGTCCCCTGCCCTTCGCTCACATACACCACTTCGTCGGCCTGGGCATTCCGGTAGAAGTGCGCATCGGCCAGCGTGGGCCGCGCAAACAGCATGCCGATGTCCTGGTTGAACAGGAGCAGGGTGCGGTCCAGGGTGGGGCTCCCTCCCTCGGGAAGCCCCCCGGTGCGGAAGTGCCGATGCCTGAGGGTCCGATCGGGGTCGGCTTCCCAGGGAAGTTCCCGCAGCCGCCGGGCACTCAGAATGGTGGTGGGAGGGTAGACGTGATAGAGCAACGCCGAAGGGCCGGTAAATCCTTCGTTGCCGACCAGTTGCTCGGCGTAGAGACCGCCATCCGGCTTGCGGAAGGCAATGTGGCGTTTCCGGGGCATCCGACCAAGGCTGTGATAAACTGGCATCTAGAGGTTTCCTCGCGCCGCCTGCTCCCGCTCGATCGATTCGAACAGCGCCTTGAAGTTGCCGGCTCCGAAACTCTTGGCGCCCTTTCGTTGGATGATTTCATAGAACAGCGTCGGACGATCCTGAACCGGCTTGGTGAATATCTGCAGCAAGTATCCTTCGTCGTCCCGATCCACCAGAATGCCGAGTTCGGCCAGGGGCGCCAGCGCTTCGTCAATTTTCCCGACCCGCTCCAATACCGAATCGTAGTACACCTGGGGTACGGTCAGGAACTCGAGCCCTCGGCTTTTGAGCGCGCGAACGGTTTGGATGATATCGTCGGTGGCGATGGCAATGTGTTGCACGCCGGGCCCACGATAAAAATCGAGATACTCGTCGATCTGGGATTTCTTCTTGCCCTGGGCCGGCTCATTGATGGGAAACTTGATCCGGCCATTGCCATTCGACATCACCTTGGACATCAACGCCGAATACTCGGTACTGATGGTCTTGTCATCAAAGCTCAAAATGTTGGTGAAGCCGAGGACCGTTTCGTAAAACTTGACCCACACGTTCATTTTGCCGAGTTCCACGTTGCCGACGCAGTGATCCACATATTTGAGACCGGTAGCTATCGGCACCGGCTGGGCGGTTGCGGGAACAAAGCCCGGCAAGAAGACGCCTCGATACGCCTTCCGCTCGACAATCGAGTGTATGGTGTTTCCGTAGGTCCGAATGGCTGCGGTCACCACCTCGCCCTGCGCATCCTGGAGCACCCTCGGTTCTCCGGCGCTTTCCGCACCCCGCGCCATGGCAACGGCGTAGGCGGCGCGGGCGTCGTCTACCCAGAACGCCACATCGCGGACCCCGTCGCCGTGCAACCGAATGTGTTCGGAGATTTCGCCCTCGGGCCCCAGAGGGGACGTCAGCACGAAACGCAGTTTGTCCTGCACCAGGAGGTAGGAGGCCCGGTCTCGCACCCCGGTTTCGGGTCCCTGATACCCGGCCAGCTCAAAGCCGAAGACCGACCGGTAGTAGAGCGAGGATTGCCGGGCGTTCCCGACATAAAACTCGATGTAGTCGGTGCC
>JANNSC010000345.1:0-3151 GCA_031402135.1 Gemmatimonadales bacterium
ATGCCCCGCCACAAGCAGTGGAGCGAATCGAATCATCGCGAGTCGATCGGACCATTCCAGGGAGGAGAGGTAGAGGAGCGCCAGAGCGAGCAGCAGCGCCCCGCCGGTCAGCAGGCGGACCGGCATCGACCAGCCGCGTCGCTCCGCGGTGGTCACTTGGGCGATGGTGAGTGTCAGGCCGAGTCCGGCGATCGCCAGGAGGCGCCCATGCCAATCCCGGGTCGGACCCTCGATCGCGGAGATCATCACCCCGGTGGCGAGTCCGGCACAGAGCACCGACACCGGGAACCGGGTAAACGTCTCGCGGGTTCGCCGCGCCGCCCCGGCCAGGGAAGGAAATGACATGGACAAACGTTACTGCCTGCCGGCGAGTTCCGCTTCGGCGGCAAGGTAGCCAAAGGCGGCCCACTGCGGCGACTCGATCATCCTGCGCCAGATGCGGATAGCGTCCTCTTTCCGGCCGTTGTAGTAGTGCCAATTGGCCACACCGTACGCCTCGGTCACGTCGGCCACGCTGGCGTTACCGCCCAGCAGCGAATCGGAGGGAAGCATGCCCTGGTACAGCAACAGGAGGCGGTGGTAGCTGCCGTTCTCGATCACGGCGAGGTCCCGGGTTATCGGCTCCAAGACCTTGGCGGCCGCGGCGCTGTTGCCGGCGCGGCGCAGCCCCATTTAGAGACAAAGGCTCGACGCCACCACCATGTCGGGGTTGTTGCTTGCGCGCGCCGCGGCGACGTCCTCGGCGTAGATCCTCGCTGCCGCGTCGAAATGGCCCTTGAGGTAGTGGGCCAGCCCGAGGTGGTAGCGGATGTTGGAATGGAGCGTGCTGGTGGGAATGCCCCGGGCATTGGGAATGCCGTCGGGCTCGACCTGGTCAGGGGTGCCGGCAATCAACCCGCGGGCGCGCTCGAAATCGATGAGCGCCTTATCGAATTCCCGAATGGTGAGGTAGCGGTGCCCCCGGTGACGGTACATCCGGGCGTCCTCTGGGTGGTCCCGGATACCATCGCTGAAGATGGCAATCGCTTCGCGGTAGCGGCCGAGGTAGGCGGTGCGGCGGCCCAGCCAGATGACGCTGTCGGCGTTGTCCGGAGTGTGCTCGAAGCCGCGCCTCGCCTCGGCCAGCCGAGCGGTATGCGCCTCCAGGGTGGCGGCGGGCAGGGGCGGCGGCACCAGCGGCTGACCGAGGAGCGAGCGAGCCTCGGCGTTGGCCGGGAGTGGCTGCTGTGCGCCGGCAACGGAGGTGGCGAGGACGAGGGCAAGGAGGGGCCGGTGGAGCATGGTCTTACCTTTCACGGGAGTGCCCGGAGCCAAAACCGATGATAGGCATCTTCGGTCTCGCGGGGTGAGCTGCCCTGGAGCAGTCGGAGTTCCAGGCCATCAAGCGCCGCCTGAATCAATCCCGCTTCAGGTTCAAGCGCATCCCCCAATTCGAGGGTTCGGCTAAGTGATGTCGCCAGCGCGGCAGCATCGGAGGGTCGGGTGGCGGCGGCTTTTCGGAGTGGGTCGTCCGCGGTGATGAGGCTGGCCCACGCGGCAAACCCGCCCGAATCGACCTCGTGGCTGAGGGCAGCCCAGAGCTGGTCGAGGGCCTCAGAACCGGGGTGCTGCACGGCGGCGAGCCGCCGGGCCGCCCGGTCATCGCGGAGGGTTTGGGCGGCAGTGCCGAGGAGCTCCTGTTTGGTGCGATAGTGGTAGTTGACGAGGCCCTTGGCGCAGTGGGCGCGGTTGGCCACCTCTTCGACTGTCCAGTTGTTCAGTCCATGGATTGCCAGGACGTCAATCGCGGCGGAGAGGATCGCTTCTTTCATAGGATTCCCTGGATCATGGCATCGTTGACTGACTGACCATTCAATTCTAAGTCGTTCACCTGAAAGAAACAATGCCGGTTATCATCGCGCTCATCATCGTTCAGGCGATCTACGCCAGTGGGGTCATCCTAGGGAAGATCCTGCTGCCGATTGTTCCTGCTGCCGTGATCGTCACCCTCAGAATGGTGGTTGCCTCGGTGGCCTTCTTCCTGGCGCATCGAATGCTGCGGGGGTCGACCCCCAGGACGGGTGCCGACTGGCTCCGGTTTGGGCTCCTTGGGGTGCTGGGTGGTGCCGGGAATCAGTTTCTGATTCTGAGCGGACTCACCCGGACCACCGCAATCAACGCCGCGATCCTGATCCCGATGATTCCGATCTTCACAGTGATATTCGGCTGGGCCCTCGGGCGGGACCGGCCCTCCGCGCTCAAGTGGGGGGGGGTGGCAGTTGCGGCGGCGGGGACGGTGTTTCTGATTGGTCCCGATCGGGTCTCACTGGCCTCGGGTGTCGTGGTGGGAAATCTGCTGGTGCTGGCGGGGATGGCGTTCAACGCACTGGCGTTTCTGCTTTCCAAAGAGATGCTGAAGCGCTATGCCCCGGTGACGGTGGCGTTCTGCCTTTCCATTGCCGGGCTGGTGGGGGTGCTGCCGCTTGGGCTCGGCGCGGCTGATGCAATGCGTCCGGAGCAGCTCACCACGGCGCTGACCCTCTGGCTGATCTACATGGTGGTGTTCCCCACCACTGTCACCTACTTCCTGAATCTCTGGGCGCTCCGCCAGGCCTCGCCCACATTGGTCACCAGCTTTATCTATTTGCAACCGTTGTTCACCACCGCGGTGGCGCCACTGGTCCTCACCGGAGAGGCGCTGACCACCCGGGTGGCGCTGGCCGGACTCGGCATCTTTGCCGGGGTGGCGTTGGTGATCATGGCGGAACGCCGGTCCCGAGCGGTAACTTGAAGGCAAGCAGCCGGCCCAGAGCGGCCGAGCTGGTCGTCCCCAACCCTGGAGCCAGACATGAGCAGTCCATTGACCCCTACGGGGGGTAACAAGACCAGCAGCGGCCTCGATCAGAACCTCGCCGGCGCCTTGGCCTACCTGCTCGGCCCGATCACCGGGATCCTCTTTCTGGTGCTGGAGAAGGAGAATCGATTCGTCCGGTTCCATGCCATGCAGTCGACCATTCTCGGGGTGGGCTGGATCGCGGTCAGCATCGTCCTCTCGCTAGCTCCCAGCCCCAAGCTGCTTCTTGGCCAGCCCACCCACCCCCGGGAACTCCCACTCCTCGCCCTGGAACGCCTTCCACATGAGCAGGAGCCAGCACAGGAAACCGATGACGCC
>JANNSC010000346.1:0-7464 GCA_031402135.1 Gemmatimonadales bacterium
AACTTTCGCGCCTTGCTCCAAAGCGCCATCGCGTAGCCCACCAGGATCAGCATGGTCACGGCGTACGCCGCGATCATGTATCCGGCATTCGCCCCGAGTCCCCCCGAATCAGCGCCCATTGAGCCCTCCTTCGGCTTCTGCCAGCGCGCCAAGGCCATACCGGGTGGTGACGAACCCCAGCAGGAGCACGGTATAGACTGCCAGGGAAACCATCAGGGTCCGCAGCATTTCCCACGGCAGCGACGGCGAGCTGGGCTTGAGCACAATCGGCTGCGGGTGCACTGTGGGAAAGAGGTACACCGTCAGATGCACGAACGGCACCAGCAGCAGTCCGAGGATTCCCAGTACCGCGCTGAATCGAGCCCGTTCACCCGGGTCCTGGACCGCACCGCGAAGGGCGCGATAGCCCAGAAAAATGAAGAAGAGGAACAGCGTGAAGGTCAGCCGGGCATCCCAGGTCCACCATGTTCCCCAGACCGGCTTCCCCCACAGTGGGCCGGTGGTCAGCATCACGCAGCTGAACACCAGCCCCACCTCGCCACACGACTCGGCGAATCGATCGAGGCGGGGATCTCGCAGCCAGAGATACAGCGCACCGGCAATTCCCACCAGCGAAAAAGCGAACATGGCACCCCAGGCGGCAGGCACGTGCACATAGAAGATCTTCTGGGGCAAGCCCTGGAACCGTTCAACTGGCGTATACTGCAGCGCCAGCACAAACACCAGCGCCAACCCCGCAACACCCAGGGCAGTGAGCGCCAGTCCCCGTGACACCAGCCGTCGTGCGGCGAGCAGGTCGGTCATCATTCGTCCACCAGCGAAGGGAAGAGCAACAGACAGAGCGTCACAAACACCACGTCATAGAGTGTGATCAACCGCATCCAGCCGACAATTTCGCTCACCGGGCGCCCGGCGAGCAACCGGGTGGTGATTTGCGCGGCCCAGCTGACCGGCGGAAGCAGGAAGGGAAAGATCAGCAGCGGCAGCATCAGCTCGGCAAAGCGGGTCCGCACCGTCATGGCGGCAAGCAGGGTCCCGATGGCCACAAATCCGGCGGTGGCGAGCACCGCGGTCACCCCGATCCCGGCCAGGTTGCCGTGCACATCGACCGAGAAGAACAGCACGAAGAGCGGCAAGGTCACCGCTTCGATCGTCAGCACGAAGGCAAGGTTCGCCAGATACTTGCCCAGAAATATTGCACTCCGGGACACCGGGGCGAGCAGCAGCCCGTCCAGCGCCGCATTCTCCCGCTCCAGGGAAAAGGAGCGATTGAGGGCAATCACACCAGCAAAGGTGAAGGTGATCCACAGGACGCTCGGTGCCAGGGCTTCCCGGGAAATCTCGGCCGGATCGCGAGCGTAGTTGAATATCACCAGCACCAGAGCGGCAAAAGTGATGGCCGACACGAGGGCGGTGCGGCTGCGGAGCTCGACTCGAAGGTCCTTGCCCGCCACCGTGAGCGCTACCCGGAAGAAGTCACTCACGCAGCGCATCCCGGTACTGGCCCAGGAAGCTCTCCAGGCTGCCCTGCACTGGTCCACTCACCTTCCATTCGCCGCGGACCAGCACGTGCGTATGGGTCGCCAGCTCCCACGCTTCATGCAGGTCGTGACTCACCAGAATTACGCCCCGGCCGGCCGCCATTTGCTTTCGGAGTAGCCCAATGACCCGCTCCGCCGCCTCTGGGTCGAGGCCGCTGAACGGCTCGTCGAGGAGCAGGAGCCGGGGTGCCGTGAGCAGCGCCCGCGCGATCGCCACCCGCTGCACCATGCCGCGGGAGAGCCGTCGCACCGGCTCATCACCGCGCCCGGTGAGCCCCACCCCATCCAGCCCCACTCGAGCGCTCCCAAGAGGATCCGTCATCCCGTGCAGCCGAGCCGCAAACAGCAGATTCTCGGTCGGGGTCAGATCGTCGTAGAGGTAGCTTTGATGAGAGAGAAGACTGACTCCCTGGCGGCTCGCTACGTCTGCGGACCAGGGGCTCCCAAACACCCGGAGCTCACCCGAAGAAGGACGGGCCAGTCCCGCCAGAATCCGGAGGAGGGTGCTCTTCCCCGCCCCGTTCGGCCCTACGATCAGGTGACATTCGCCCGGCCCGACTTCCAGCGACACCCCGCGGAGAACCCGCGAGGCGCCGAACCGGCGCTCGATGGAGATGGCCTGAAGAAGGGGAGCTGCAGTCGCTTGGAGGGAGCCCGTCACCGTGGGAATATAGCTATTTCGGCTTGGGCTCTACCTCAAACAGGTCGGTCATGAGGGTGAGGGCAAGCAGGAAGCGCAGCTCTTCGCTCGGATCCTTGAGGACGACGCGCTGGCCCCGCTCCGCGGCCCGCCGGGACACCAGCATCAGCGCGGAAAGGCCGGCAGAGTCGACCCGTCCGGTCTGGCCGAGGTCAACCACCAGCGTGGCTCCGTCCGGCATGGCATCGAGCGCCTTGGTGGCGGACTCCCGAAACTCGACACGGGTGTCCAGCCCGAGTTCTGCGGGCGCGGAAATGCTTCGGGCAATCACCTGCGTGGCTGACATCCTGTCGTCTCCCACGACCGATCCGGGACGGAGTGTGACCAGCGCCAGTTGGCTCTGGCCTGGGTGGTTCAACGGCGAGGTTGATGCCACCCGGAGCAACTCGTATTTCTTGAACCACTTACCTCGAAATTGCTGGCGTGATTGCGCCGCCGCCTCACCGCACTCCGCGACAGGTCGTTGGGATCTGCAACCGCGCATCAAAGCGTCCCTCGGCGCACACCGCTGCAGTGCCTCTGGACCCTTGGCCGAACCCACCCGTCGGTGTTCATTAGAGAGTCGGCCCTTGGCTCCCTGGCCCTTAGCCTCCGTCTCAAATGACCGATCAGATTTCCACCCTCCTTTCCGAGCGGCGTCGCTTCCCACCACCGGCGGGCTTTGCGGCGCGGGCTGCGGCTACCCCCGAGCTCTACCGCCAAGCCAATTCCGACCGCTTGGGATTCTGGGAAGCACAGGCTCGGGAGCTCGAGTGGCTGCAGCCCTGGAACTCCGTGCTCGAATGGACTCCACCCCACGCCAAGTGGTTCGTGGGGGGGAAACTGAATGTCTCGTCCAACTGCCTCGATCGGCACCTCGGCGGCGCCCGCCGCAA
Organism: Gemmatimonadales bacterium; assembly: GCA_031402135.1. Classification (GTDB taxonomy): domain Bacteria; phylum Gemmatimonadota; class Gemmatimonadetes; order Gemmatimonadales; family GWC2-71-9; genus JABFSM01. Next base: position 3,117 of record JANNSC010000346.1, read on the forward strand.
CAAGGCGGCGCTGATCTGGGAAGGGGAACCGGGAGACCGGCGCACCCTGACCTATTGGGAACTCTCGAGGGAGGTGAACCGCGCCGCCGGCGCCCTCCGGAAGCTTGGCGTGGCGCGGGGGGATCGGGTTGCCATCTACCTCCCCATGATTCCCGAAGCTGCCATTGCCATGCTGGCCTGCGCCCGCATCGGCGCCGTGCATTCGGTGGTCTTCGGTGGGTTCTCGGCTGAATCGCTGCGGGATCGGATCAATGACGCCGGCGCCGTGGCTCTCATCACGGCGGATGGCGGCTACCGCAGGGGGCAGGTCCTTCCCCTCAAACGCCTCGCCGACGAGGCGCTGACCAACTGCCCGACCATTCGAAACGTCCTGGTGGTGCGCCGCCGCCCTGGAGCCGATGGCGACGAGGCCTTTGCCACCATGCAGGAAGGCCGGGACCATTGGTGGCACCGGATGCTGGACGCCGCCCCGCCGGTCACCGAGCCCGAGCCGATGGACGCCGAGGATCTCCTCTTCATCCTGTACACCTCGGGCACTACCGGAAAACCGAAGGGAATCGTTCACACCACCGGCGGGTACTTGACCCAGGTGGCGGCAACCACTCGATACGTATTCGACCTGCGGGAGGAAGACGTCTTCTGGTGCACCGCAGACATCGGATGGGTCACCGGACACTCCTATGTGGTCTATGGCCCCCTCGCCAACGGCGCCACCGTTTTCATGTACGAGGGGGCTCCCGATTGGCCGGAGCGGGATCGCTTCTGGTCGATGGTGGAACGCCACGGTGTGACGGTTTTCTACACTGCGCCGACCGCCATCCGCGCCTTCATGAAATGGGGCACCCAGCATCCGGAGCGCCACGACCTTTCCACCCTTCGTCTGCTCGGTAGCGTTGGCGAGCCGATCAATCCGGAAGCGTGGATCTGGTATCATGAGCAGATTGGCAAGACCAAGTGCCCCATTGTGGACACCTGGTGGCAGACCGAAACCGGCGGAATCATGATCACCCCGCTGCCCGGCGTGACCACCACCAAGCCGGGTTCGGCTACGCTGCCGTTTCCGGGAATTTCCGCTGAGCTGGTTGATACCCAGGGAAAACGGATTGAAAAGGGCGGAAGCTTTTTGACCTTGACCGAGCCGTGGCCGGGAATGCTTCGCACCATTTATGGCGATGACCAGCGATACCAGGACACTTATTGGAGCCGGTTTCCCGGAAAGTACTTCGCCGGGGATGGCGCCAAAGTGGACGACGACGGCTATTGGTGGATCCTGGGGCGGGTGGATGATGTGCTCAACGTGGCGGGACACCGGATCGGCACCATGGAGGTGGAGAGCGCCCTGGTGGATCACCCAATGGTGGCCGAGGCGGCGGTGGTGGGGAGGACCCACGAGCTCAAGGGGCATGCGCTGGCGGCGTTCGTGACACTCAAGGAGGGCAACGCCCCCAGCGCGGAGCTTAAGGATGATCTGAAGGAGCATGTGACAAAGAAGATCGGTGCCATCGCCCGGCCGGATGACATCTTCTTCTCGGCCGACCTCCCGAAGACCCGGAGCGGCAAGATCATGCGCCGGCTGCTCAAGGACATTGCGGAGGGAAGGGCGCTGGGAGATACCACCACGCTGGCGGACCCGAATGTGGTGGCGAAGCTGAAGGATCAGTATGAGAGTGAGGAGGGGTAGCCCTGGGGGAGCTGCGGTCGGCTGTCGGTTATATCTGCACCTGCGCCCCCAACTCAATGACCCGATTGGGCGGCAACCCGAAGAACGCCGTCGCCGAGCGCGAGTTGTTTGCCATCACGGTAAAGATGCGCTTCCGCCACATCGGCATCCACAGTCCCTTGGCGGCGAGCGCCGCTCGCTTGGCCCGAGAGGCCCGGATCGGAATCAGCGTCTCCCGCCCGAGGTAGAATGTTGTTTCGGCCATTTTCGCCGTCAGGCCGTGGGAGGCCAGGGACTGCAGAATCTCAGGGACATTCGGGCTCTGCATGAACCCGTAGCTCGCTCGTACCACATAGAAGCCGTACCCCAGTTCCTCGAAGTGCACCCGCTCCGCCGCCGGCACCTCCGGGATCTCCTCCGTCGCGACCGACATCAGCACCACCTTTTCGTGCAGCACCTTGTTGTGCTTGAGGTGGTGCAGCAGCACCGGCGGCGCCCCCGACAAATCTGAAGTCATGAACACTGCCACTCCGGGCACCCGCACCGGCGGCCGCTTGGCCATCTCCTTGATGAAGAGATCCATCGGCAAAGTGCCCTCCCGAAGCGCGGCGGTGACGATGCGCCGCCCCTTCTTCCAGGTGGCCATCAGCACGAAGATCAACGCCGCGAGCACCAGCGGGAACCACCCCCCATGCGGCACCTTGGTGAGGTTGGCGCCGAAAAAGGCCAGGTCCACCGTCAGCAGCAAGCCGCCCAGCAGCGCCACTCGAACCAGGGACCACTTCATCCGCTCCCGCGCCACACCGGTGAAGAGAATGGTGGTGGTCACCATGGTGCCGCACACCGCAACCCCGTATGTCCCCGCCAGATTGGTCGAGCTCTGGAACGCCAGCACCAGGCCGATACACGCCACCATCAGTCCCCAGTTTATTTCCGGGATATAGATCTGGCCCCGCTCCGCACTGGAGGTATGCACGATGGTCACCCGGGGACAGTATCCCAGTTGTACCGCCTGCTGGGTCAGCGAAAAGGCGCCCGAAATCAGCGCCTGGGACGCCGTCACCGCCGCCGCCGTGGCAATAGCCACCATCGGGTACAGCCCCCAGCGTGGCACCAGCCCGTAAAATGGATTTTCCGCCGCCGCCGGATCGGTCAGGATCAGGGCACCCTGCCCGAAGTAGTTGAGCACCAGCGCGGGCAGCACAATGCCCAGCCACGCCACCCGGATCGGGCGCCGGCCGAAATGGCCCATGTCGGCGTAGAGCGCCTCGCCCCCGGTCACTACCAGTACCACCGCCGCCAGGATGGTGATTGATCCCAGCCCGTTCCTCGTGAAGAAACTCACCGCGTGCCACGGATTGAGCGCCCGAAGCACCTCCGGCTCCATGGCGATCCCGCGAACCCCGAGCATCGCAATGCAGACAAACCAGACTGTTGTTACCGGTCCGAAGATGGCGCCGATGCCGGCGGTGCCCCGTCGCTGCACCAAAAACAGCGCCAGGATGATTGCGATGGAGATCCACATGACGTAGGGCGTGAGTGTCGGTGTGGCAACCGACAGCCCCTCTACCGCCCCCAGCACGGAAATGGCCGGAGTGATGATCCCGTCCCCATAGAGCAGTGCCGACCCGAAGATGCCCGCCGAAATGAGCGCCCAACGACCCCAGCTAGAAACCTTGTTTGGCCGGAGCAGCGCCAGGAGGGCGAGAATCCCCCCCTCCCCCCGGTTGTCCACCTTCATCATCTCGGTCAGGTACTTGAAGGTGATGAGAAAGTTGAGACTCCAGAAGACCAGCGAGAGGACGCCAAGCACATTTTCCCGAGTCGGCGCAATACCGTGGGTTCCCACGAAACATTCCTTGAGCGCATAGAGCGGGCTGGTCCCGATGTCGCCGAACACCACCCCCAGCGCCGCGAGGGAGAGCAGCCCGAGCGCCTTCCCGCTCGGCGGAGCCCGCTCCGGCCCGACGTGCTTGATCATGGAGCGGGGGAAACGGCCCGCCGACGATCGCGGAGCGAAAGAATGAAAATCAGCACGATGATCACGGCGGAAACGACGCACCACCGGCAAATGGCGTGGATGACGAAGAGTTCGAGGTAGGTGAGGTAGAGCGTGAAGAGCACCGCCCCGCCGGAGAGATACCACAGCAGCTTGACCGGCCAGGACCCGGAGCCTGCGTGTTGGGGCTGCAGGGCCAGCAGCGCGAGGCCCAGCAGTACGGCGTAGCCAACCACACCGATCAGCGACACCTCGACCCCCAACAGCCGCGCCTGGGGCGAAAACTGCACCGTCTCACAGCCGCCGGTGCCGCAAGCCACGGTCCCGATCATTCCGACTTTGTACAAGTACAGGTAGAGCGCCACGAAGAGCCCGGCCAGGCTCAGGCCGGCAATCCCCTGCCTTGCGCCGGTCATCGAGCGCTGGTGGCTTGCAGCGCCTGGACCAGCGCCTTGATACTGTCGGACGGCATGGCCCCCGGGTAAAGCCGGCCACCGATCAGAAAGGTCGGTGTCGAACCCACCCCCAGCTTCATCCCCTCATCGAGGCTCGCCTGAATTCTCCCGGCATATTTGGCGCTTTGCATGCATTCGTCATACTTGGCCCCATCGACGCCAGTCTGCCGCGCCAGTTCCCCGAATTTTCCAACGGCGCTGCGCATCGGAGACCATTCATACTGGTGCTCATAG
>JANNSC010000347.1:0-4722 GCA_031402135.1 Gemmatimonadales bacterium
CGATGAACCAGTGCGGCGGCTACCGAGCTGTCCACCCCGCCGGAGAGCCCGCAGATGACCCTCGCGGTCGGGCCAACCAGCTCCCGAATGCGGGCGGTTTCGCTTTCAATGAAGTGCCCGGCGGTCCAATCGGGGCTGCAGTTGCAGATGTCGAAGAGGAAATTCGAGATCAGTTCCCCGCCCCGCGGGGTGTGGGCCACCTCTGGGTGAAACTGGACCGCGAAGATCGGCTGGGTAACGTGCTCGAAACCCGCCACCGGAGAATTGGCGCTCGATGCGGTGGCGATGAAGCCTTCCGGCGGAGCGCCGACGTGATCGCCGTGGCTCATCCAGACCTGGATTTCTTCACCGGGTGTAAAGCCCCGGAAGAGCCGGCCGCCTCCGACCTTGAGCAGGGCCCGGCCGTATTCCTTGCGGCTGGCGCTCACCACCTTGGCACCACACAGATGCGCGATCAGCTGCATCCCGTAGCAGAGTCCGAGCACCGGGATGCCGAGCTCGAGCAATTCCCTGGGGGCGAGCGGTGCGCCGTTGTCATACACCGAATTGGGCCCGCCGGACAGAATGATCCCCTTGGGCTGCCACTCCTTGATCCACTCGAGCGACCGGGTGCTGGGATGGATTTCGGAAAAGACCCGGGCTTCCCGAACCCGCCGAGCGATAAGCTGGGTGAACTGGGAGCCGTAGTCGAGGATCAGAATGCCGTCGTGGTGGGTCACACCGTCTCTCCCTGCATCAGTTCTTCCATGGTTTCCCGCCGTCGCGCGATGGTCCAGTTCCCACCATCGACCAGGATCTCGGGCGGACGAGGCCGGGCGTTGTAGGTCGAACCCATCACGAATCCATAGGCACCGGCTCCCAGAACCGCCACGACGTCGCCCGGTTCGACGTGGGGCAGCGGGCGCTCCAGGGCGAGGAAATCACCGCTCTCGCAGATCGGCCCCACCACGTCCACCGGCTGGACCGCCCGGCCCCGATCCATGGCGACAACGATTTCGTGGTGGGCATTGTAGTGGCTGGGCCGGACCAGGTCGTTCATGCCGGCGTCCACCACCACGAAGTCCTTTCCGCCGGCGCGTTTGCGGTAGAGCACCGTGGCCAGCAGAATTCCGGCACTGCCCACCAGGTAGCGCCCCGGCTCGAGGTGGACGGCCAGACCCAGTGGCGCCACCACCGGTGCGATGGCGGACGCGAGATCACCGGGCTCGAGGGGAGACTCATCATTGTACTGGATTCCGAGGCCGCCGCCGATGTCGATGGATTTGAGGCTGGCGATGCCGGCGCCGCGGATTGCGCCGACCAAACCGGAGAGGAGTCGAACCCCCTTGAGGTACGGCGCCACATCGAGCAGCTGGCTCCCGACGTGCATTGCGATGCCGGTGAGAGCGAGATGGGGATGTCCCGCAATCCGGGCGGCCGTCTCGATGACCTGGTCGGCAGGAATGCCGAATTTGGCAGCGGCGGTGCCGGTGGTGATGTAGGGATGGGTGGCGACGGTAATGTCGGGGTTAACCCGGATGCCCACCGGCACCGTTCCCGCCACTGTTTCGGCGATGGCGGCGAGGGCATCGAGTTCCTCGAGGGATTCGATATTGATTTGCCCGATACCGGTGGCACAGGCCTCCTCGAGTTCGGCGGCCGTCTTCCCTACCCCGCTGAAAACGATGTGGTCGGGGGAAAACCCGGCCCGGAGGGCGCGGCGCAGCTCGCCAACCGACACGATGTCGCAGCCGGCGCCGGCATCCCGGAGCACCCGGAGAACCGCAAGGCAGCTGTCGGCCTTGACCGCATACTGGATCTGATGGGGAAGCGCCGTCAGGGCGGCATCCAGCGCCCGATACCTGTCGCGAATTGCATCGGCGTTGTAGAGATACGCCGGCGTGCCGGCCGCCCGGGCAACAGCCTCGACGGAGAGCCCGCCAAAGAGCAGCGCGCCATCTCCGGCGCGGGTTAATCCTGCGTCGGCAAAAAGCCGAGCCTGCCGAGGACTCAGTACGCCCTGGCCCACACGACTTCCATGACAGCGGGACGGCCGGTCCAGATGCAGGTGGCGGGCGGCTCCTTGGAGCGGAACTCCAGGTCGGGAATAACCCGGATGGTGGCCTTGGTCTGTTCCTTGATTTCCGCCTCGACGGCAGGATCGCCGCACCACCCGGCGTACACAAAGCCGCCCTTCTTCTCCAGGAATTCGATGAACTCCTGCTTTGACTTGGGGCCGCGGAGGGAATTGGCCTCCCGGCGCTCCCGGGCCGAGTTGAAGAGCGCGGCTTGCATTGACTCCATTTCGGTGGCAAGCCGCCTCGCCAGCCCGACCATCGGCAGCGATTCCTTGGGCCCGCCAGTTCGTCGAGCCAGCATCACGGTCTGTCCGGCGAGATCGCGGGGCCCCAGTTCCAGCCGCAACGGCACCCCGCGTCCCTCCCACTCGTAGTACTTGGCGCCCGGCTTCATACCGATGCGGGCATCCACGTGCACCCGGATTCCGGCGCTGTGGAGCTCTCCGGCCACCCGCTGGGCAGCGGCAATCACCGTGTCGCGCTCCTCGTCGCTCTTCCAGATCGGGACGATCACCACCTGCCATTGGGCGAGGCGGGGGGGACAAATCAGTCCGTTGTCGTCGCCGTGGGTCATGATCAGGGCGCCGACCAGTCGAGTGGAAACGCCCCAGGAGGTGCTCCACACGTGGTCGAGGCCACCATCAGCGGTCTGGAAGGTGACATCGAAGGCCTTGGCGAAATTCTGGCCGAGGTGATGACTGGTGCCGGCCTGGAGTCCGCGATTGTCCTGCATCAACGCTTCGAGCGCGTAGGTGCGCACGGCGCCGGCAAATTTTTCGCTCTCGGTTTTTCGTCCAGTGAGCACCGGCATGGCCATCCACTCTTCCATGAAGGTCCGGTACACTCCCAGCATCCGCTGGGCTTCCTCCTCAGCTTCCTCTTCGGTGGCGTGGGCGGTGTGGCCCTCCTGCCAGAGGAATTCGGTGGTGCGAAGGAACAGCCGGGTGCGCAATTCCCAGCGCACCACGTTGGCCCACTGGTTGATCAGGAGTGGCAGGTCGCGCCAGCTCTGGATCCACTTGGAAAACATCGCGTAAATGATGGTTTCGGAGGTGGGCCGCACCACCAGCGGCTCCTCCAGCTCCTTGCCACCGCCGTGGGTTACCACGGCAGTTTCCGGGGCAAACCCCTCGACGTGTTCGGCTTCCTTGTTGAGAAAACTCTGGGGAATGAACAGCGGGAAGTAGGCGTTCTGGTGGCCGGTGTCCTTGAACATCCGGTCGAGGGCCTGCTGCATCTGTTCCCAGATGGCATAGCCATTGGGACGAATGACCATGCACCCCCGCACCGGACTGTAGTCGGCCAGCTCGGCCTTCATGATCAGTTCGTTGTACCAGGCGGAAAAATCGGCGCTGCGGGTGGTCAGTGCTTTGCTATCTGCCATGAGTGAGGAACCGGGAACGAGTTGTTGGCCATAGGCTGTCGGAGATCGGTCGGCAACTATCGGGCATCGGATATCGGCGGATCGTGGTGCTGTTTCAGCGCGTTGACCAGGAGTTCCAGGGTGACCTCTCGCTGGGTCCCATCGGCCAGATTCTTGACGCTGGCTACGCCGCGGGCGCGTTCCTCGGGCCCAAGGACCACGGCATGCCGAGCCCGCCGGGCGTCGGCGAGTTTGAGCTGGTTGGCGACCTTGGCGTCGCCCAGCGCGTATTCGACCCGGAGGCCGGCCTGTCGGAGTTGGTTGGCGAGATTGAAAACCGTGGGCCGGTCGTCGGCGGTGGCAGCCACCAGGAAGCAGTCGATGCTGGGCGCTGCATGGGGCAGCCGACCCCGCTCCTTGAGCAATTCGCCCAGCACTACATCTCCCATGCCAAAGCCAACGGCCGGGAGCTTTACCCCGCCCACCCGATCGAGCAAATCATCGTAGCGGCCCCCGCCACAGATGGCGCGAAGCGACCGCTGGGCATCAAACAGCTCGAAGACCGTTCCGGTGTAGTAGGCGAGTCCTCGCACGATCGATAGATCGAGATCGAGATACTCCCCCAGTCCCATTGCCTCGAGGGCGGTCATGCTGTCGCGGAGCGGCTGCCCCGCCCCCGCCGCGCTGGGGAAGCGGGCTTCGAGGTCGGCCCAGGTGGTGATGCCCGGAAGGCTCTCCAGCGCGGTGATGGCGTTCTTCGGCACGCCGGCATCGGCGAGCCCCTTGCGGCGGACCTCGGGCTCGGAGCGGGCCAGCTTGTCCAGGGCCCGGAACGCGGCTCCGTGCTGCTCCTCCTCGACACCGATCTCGTTGAGCAAAACGACCAGGAGCCGGCGGTCGGAGAGCCGGACCCGAATATCGGCGGCGCCGAGCCCCAGCTCCCGCATCACATCGATGCTCAAGGCAATGATTTCCGCATCGGCCAGCGGTCCTGGCTCGCCGATCAGGTCGCAGTTGAGCTGGAAATGCTCCCGGAGCCGGCCCCGCTGCTGGCGTTCGTAGCGGAAAAGCTGGGGGATGGAGAACCAGCGGATCGGTTTCTTGAGCCCGTTGGCGCGCTCCGCCACCATACGAGCAAGCGTTGGGGTCATCTCGGGTCGAAGGGCCACTTCCCGACCGCCCTTGTCCACGAAGGTGTAGAGTTGCCCGACGATTTCGTCGCCGCTCTTGCCGGTGTAGAGCTCGAGCGATTCAAGGGGAGGCCCATCGTATTCCTCGAATCCGTAGCGCCGGGACACCTGG
>JANNSC010000348.1:0-8188 GCA_031402135.1 Gemmatimonadales bacterium
GCGACTACCTCTACCACCACAACGCCAATACCCACTGGGCTTACCCCAGCAGCATGGAAACTGACGCGCTGATTGACGCCGCCCGCCTGGCGGTGGCCGATTTCCTCAACGCCTCGCCCGAGGAAATCGTTTTTGGGCTCAACATGACGACGCTCACCTTTCACCTTGCCCGTGCCCTGGGGAGGGAATGGAGCTCCGGGGATGAGGTGATCGTCACCGAACTTGATCACCACGGAAACGTCGCACCGTGGCAGGCGGTGGCTCGGGAGCGAGGGGTGGTGCTCAAGGTGTTGCCGATGCGGGTGGCGGACGGAACCCTCGATCTGAACCGACTGCCCGAGCTGATGGGGCCGCGGACCAAGCTGCTGGCCATCGGTGCTGCCTCCAATGCCCTGGGCACTATCACCGACGTGGCGGCGGCGTGCTCGATGGCGCGCCATGTTGGGGTGCTCTCGTTCGTGGACGCGGTCCACGCCGCTCCCCATGTGCTCATGGACGTCCGCGCCATCGGCTGCGACTTCCTCGGCTGCTCAGCGTACAAGTTCTACGGTCCCCATGTCGGCATGTTGTTCGGGCGGAAGGAGCGGCTGCAGAGCCTGGATGTTCCCAGGGTCATCCCGGCGCCGGACAACGTGCCGGAGCGGATGGAAACCGGCACCCAGAGCCACGAAGGCATTGTTGGGGCTGCGGCGGCGGTGGAATTCCTGGCCGGACTTGGACCGGGCAACACCCGGCGGTCCCGCCTTGCCGCCGCATATTCCGAATTGCACCGGCGGGGATCGGCGCTGTTGGCCCGGCTCTGGGAGGGGTTGGCCGATCAACGGCGAGTCCGGCTCTACGGGCCGCCCCCGGATGCACCACGTACACCAACCCTTGCGCTCACCGTGACCGGCATGGATTCCCGGACGGTGGCCACCCGGCTGGCCGACCTCGGGGTGTTTGTGAGCAGCGGGAATTTCTACGCAGCGACGGTGATGGAACGGCTGGGGCTGGAGGAGGGGGGCGTGGTGCGGGTGGGGTGTGCGTGTTATAGCACCGAGGAATAAATCGACCGGGTCATTGCCGGGATCGGTGGGTTATTCGCCCGGTAGCCCGATTGCCCGCTCCAGCTCCGCATCCTGGGGCACCAGCAGCCACGGCCGCTCCACTCGGGACCGGCTCCAATGGCCAACTCCCAATGGTGGCGTCCCGAAGGTTGCCTCGGCAATTTCCAGCAGCCGGCTGTGGGACCCGAGGCTGCCGTGCGCCAGTTCCTTGCTGCGAAGCCGCTTGGCCACCCTGAGTGCGTGGGCCCCGTTGGGGTCGAGTGCCGCCACCCTGAGCCCCTCCAGGCTCCCCTCCGCCGCCAGCAGCTCGACCGTCATGTCATAGGCAATGCCGAGGTGCCGTTCCACGTCCCCGTCGTTGAGGAACCAGCGGCTTCGTTCCCGCGCCGTTTGCATTGCACGTCGCCAACTCCTGGTGTCGGACAGGCGGACCATGCCGCGAAAGAGTCGGCGGTTGGTCCGGACACTGAAAAGGGTCGGTGAGATGATCCGCTCGAGATGCCGGTCAGCCGCTGACTGGTCCAACAGAATGATTTCCTTTGCCTTGCGTGAATACTGCGGGCCCAGGTGGGTTTCCACCCGGGTTTCCCAGTAAGTGTGCCCCATCGAACGGGTGCTGGTGGTCAGCACCAGCTGGCGCGGCACGAAGAAATTGTGAGCGATGGTGTCCGCTGCAAGGTGGGAAAGGTACCCCAGACCGAAGGCCCGGAGCGCGTCGTTGGGGGCGTGGTCGAGAGTTTCTCGGCCGACGTTCCAGAAATGGGAGTGCCGCCCCGCCGGGACGTACTTCTTGGCGATTGAGGTGTCGGGGGCAATGCTGCCGTAGAGAAAGTCGAACGGGAACGCCTGGAGCAGGGTGGCGACATGGGCGGGGAGGAGTTCGAGGTTGGCGAGGATGGCCTCGCCGAGGTAGATGTGGGTGCCTGGCGTCCACGCCAGGGCCGGCGAGGGGTGGAGCAGGGCCCAGCCGGCGACGACGAGCAGTGCAGCGAAAACCTGGCCCCGGGTCACCGCCGTCCCCGGACCAGCCAGCGGCGGATCCGTCCGACCATCCCGACCCCGGCCCGCACCGATCGAACCTTGGCAACGACATCCAGCGCTGTGTCCTCGACCTCCTCCTGCACCACCTCGTAGAGCGCATCGAGATCGGCCAGGCGATGCTTCACCCGGCGCACCCCCCGCTCCAGATCCCGTCGCAGCGACTTGCTGGTCTCTAGGTACTGCTGAACCTCCTCACGCACATCCCCGGAAAGCTCGGCGCCGGCGTCGGCCACCCGGCGCATGGCTGTCAGGGCCGGGGTGATCTCCTGCCGGAGTTTGGCGAGCTCCGCGGAGAGCTCACCTATTTCGGTGGCGGCCTTGCGGGACACCAGTGCCGTCGCAACTGCGATGACCCCAAAAGCAAGCGCAATGGCCACCAGCGAAAGGGCCACAGTCGGGCCAACCCAGCCGGGCAGGTTTGTTCCCATGCCGAAACATAATCCGATCCGCTTGACGGACCCGGTTCCGCCCAGCGAGGTTTGCGCCATGCCACCGTGCTTCCAGGTTCAGGGCGGACGCCCACTCAATGGCACCATTCGCCCCGCCGGCAACAAAAACGCCGCGCTACCCATCCTTGCCGCCACCCTTCTGGCCGACGGTCCGGTCAGCCTCGGCAACGTGCCGCGGATCCGCGATGTCGAGTCAATGGTCGCCCTGCTCGCCGACCTCGGCGCCGAGGTGGAATGGACCGGGCCGAATTCACTCACCGTCGACGCCCGAAACGCTGCCAGCAAGCCGCTCGACCCGATACTGTGTTCCCGGATCCGTGCCTCGATTCTGCTGGCCGCCCCATTGGTGGCCCGCTTCGGCAAAGTCGTCCTTCCGCCCCCCGGCGGCGATGTAATCGGGCGCCGGCGGGTGGACACCCATTTTCTTGCCCTCGAAGCGCTGGGTGCCTCGGTGCTGGTCGGGGAGAGCTACGAAATTGAAGCGAAACACCTGGTCGGAGCCGACATCTTTCTCGACGAACCGAGCGTCACCGGCACCGAGAACGCCTTGATGGCCGCCGTCTCGGCCCGAGGGCGGACGGTGCTGCGCAACGCAGCGGCGGAACCGCATGCCCAGGACCTGGCCCGCTGTCTGGTGGCGATGGGGGCGAGCATTGAGGGGATCGGATCGAATCAATACACCATCGAGGGTGGGCGCCCGTTGACGGGATGCCGCTTCGACATCGGGCCCGACCACATTGAAATCGGCTCGTTCATCGGATTGGCGGCGGTCACCAATAGTGCAATCACCATCGATCCGGTGCGATCCGATGAGCTCCGCAGCATTCTGTTCGGGTTCGATCGGCTGGGCATCCGGCCCCGGATTGACGGGACCAGTCTGATCGTGGACAAGGATCAGGAGCGACGGGTGCGGCCCGACCTGGGCGGCCACATTCCCAAGCTGGAGGACGGGCCCTGGCCGGCGTTTCCCGCCGATGTGATGTCCATTGCCATTGTCACCGCCACCCAGTGCGCCGGCCTGGTCCTGGTGTTCGAGAAGATGTTCGAATCCCGCCTCTTCTTTGTCGACAAGCTCATCGGCATGGGCGCCCGCATCGTGCTCTGTGACCCGCATCGCGCAGTCATTGCCGGCCCCTCTCCGCTTCGGGGCGGAGTCGTTGAGTCACCCGACATCCGGGCCGGCATGGCCATGCTCCTCGCGGCACTCGCCGCCGAGGGGAAGAGCGTGATCCACAACATCGGTCAGATCGATCGTGGCTATGAGCAGATTGATAGCAGGCTCAAGGCCCTCGGCGCCGAGATCGAGCGGGTCGATGGCTAGCCCCACGATCGCCGGGGAAGTCCGGGTGGAAGGTTCGGTGCCCCGGTATGAGCTGCCGGAGTGGCGGGAACGCTATGGGGTGGTCGCCGGAATCACCCTCCGGGGCACTGGGGCCGAGCCATTCGACCTCGGCTTGGCCGGGCTGGCGGCGCCGGTTGGGAAGGTCATGACCCGGTGGCGGGCATTCCGGGCTGCGGTTCCCGGGTTTGCCGGGGTGGTCGTATCCCAGCAGGTCCATGGAACAAACCTGCTCTGGCACCAATCGGCACGCGGCATGAACATCGAGGATGCCGCCGACGGACACGCCACCCAAACCGCGGGAGTCCTCCTGGCGGTTACGGCGGCCGACTGCATCCCCGTGTATCTGGTCGACCCGGTCTGCCGCGCCGCGGCCCTGGTCCACGCCGGGTGGAGAGGAACGGCGTCGGGGATTTTGGCCCAGGCTGTAGCCCTCTTGCGGGCGCACGGCAGTAATGTGGAAAATGTGGTAATTCATTGTGGAATAGGTATTTGTGGTCTGTGTTATGAGGTTGGATCGGAAGTGCTGACGGCGTTTGGAGATCCAGCCCAGGCTGGCGAAAAACGGGGGCTCGATCTGCGGACGGTGCTGATAAGGCAGGCGCGTGAGCAAGGTGTGGAGAACATTTCCACATCGGAATTGTGCTCGGCTCATGGGGGGGCGGAGTTTTTCAGTCATCGTGCCTCCGGTGGAGCCGACGGCAGAATGGTGGCGTATCTGGGTTTTCCCGGAGCGCCACCGCATGTGCCGCATCGGGTTAGCCCCGTCAGTTGATTTGACTCCCACCCCGGCGCGGGGTATCTTTTCACGGCTGGAGTAGAAGGGGTTGGACGCGGTACGCTGGACCTTGATGTGGGGTGTTCCCCCACATTTTTGTTTTCGGCCCGTCGCATCATTCCCCAACTTCACCCTCCCCTCTTCTCCACCCGGCTCCATCCGGATTTCCGGAGCGATCCCGGCACCCAATGTGTAGGGAGTGCATGGCATGGCTGGTTCCGCTGAAATGTTGGCCGCCTTTCGCGAGCTGACGACGACAAAACAACTCGACCGGGCCGACTTGTCCGAATTGCTGCGCGACGGCATTCACGCCGCGCTGGCTCGGAAATTCGGCCCCAACGTCCGCTTCGAGCTCGATATTGATGAGCTCCAGGGGAGCCTCCGCGTCATCCGGCTTCGGACCGTGGTAGAGGCGGTGGAAGACTCCAGCGCTCAGGTCTCGGTCGAGGAAGCCCGGTTTGAGGATGCCGATTTCCAGATCGGCGATGTGCTCGAGGAGGAGATCCCCTTTACTGAATTCGGCCGGCTTGCCGTGCAGGCGGCCAAACAGCGGATCATCCAGCGAGTCCGGGAAGGGGAGCGCACCAAGATCCGGGAGGAATTCGGCGACAAGGTCGGTGAGCTTCTTTCCGGTGAGGTGCAGCAGATCGAACGCGGCAAGCTGGTGCTGATGCTCAATAAATTCAAGGAAGCCGAAGCCATCATTCCCTATCGGGAGCAGAATCACCGCGAACATTTCCATCAGGGCGACACCATCCGCGCGGTCCTCAAACGACTCGAGGAAACCCCGAAGGGTCCCCGATTGGTGCTCTCTCGAGGCGACCCGATGTTCGTCTCCGCACTCTTCAAGCTCGAAGTCCCCGAGATCGCCCAGGGTACCGTTGAAATTCGGGCCATCGCCAGGGAAGTGGGCAGCCGGACCAAGGTCGCCGTCATTTCCAGAGATGACGCCATCGATCCGGTCGGCGCCTGCGTTGGTCTCAAGGGCTCCCGGGTGCAGGCGGTCGTCAACGAGCTCGGTGGCGAACGGATCGATATTGTGCCGTGGTCTCCCGACCCGGAGCGGTTCGCTCGTCTGGCGTTGGCCCCGGCGCGGGTCGCCAAGGTCTTCTCCGATCCGGAGAGCAAGACCATCCAGGCGGTGGTGGATGAAGACCAGCTCTCGCTCGCAATCGGCCGCAATGGCCAGAACGTCCGGCTTGCGTCCGAACTCACTGGCTGGAAAATCGATCTCTACTCCAGCCGGGAATGGCTGGAGCGGGGTGGCGAAGGACCGCTCTTTGCGCTGCCCCCGCTCGAGGAAGAAGATTCGGTCGGCGCCACGGTTGCCCTCACCGATCTCAAGGGCCTGTCGGTGGAAGTTGTCACCACTCTGGGCGAGGCGGGCTACCGCACTTTGAAAGACATTCTGGATCTCGAGCGGGTGGACATCGCCAAGATTCCCGGCATCACGCCGGCCACCACCGATGAGCTCATGGCATTCCTGGCCGACCTGACCGCAGATGATGCAGGGGGGGAAGCGCCACCAGCAGCATGAGCGGTGTGATGGGGTACCTCGGTCTCGGGCTCCGAGCCGGGAGCGTGGTGGTGGGCGTCGACGCGGTGCGCCGAAGCCTTCAGGCCAAGGAGTGCCGCTGTATCGTGGTTGCCAAGGATGCCAGTCAGCGGGCCCGGGAAAAGGTGGTGCGGCTGGCCGCTGCCACTGGCGTACCACAAGTCGAAGGTCCCGATGCCGCCTCGTTCGGCGCGGGACTGGGGAAGCCACCGGTGATGGTCGCCGGGGTCAAGGATGCCGCCCTCGCGGACGGAATCGTTCGTTCGGGAACGGCTCGGTAGGGCCGACGGAGGAATTGAGTGGTCAAGACCAAAGTACTGGACATCGCGACGGAACTGGGCGTCCCCGCCGAGCAATTGATGACGTTGCTCAAGGAGATGCACGTCCTGGCTCGCGGCCCCCAATCGTCGCTGGAAGACGATCAGGTCGCTGCGCTCCGGGTCCGCTGGGAGCGCGAAAAGCGCAAACAGAAGTCCGAGGAGCCGGCCAAGAAGCCCAAGCGTCGGACCGCCAAGGCAGCGGCCGAACCGGCGCCGCCGCCAGTCGATACCACTGCCCGGCCCTCGAAGCGCCGTCGCACCGCGGCGGAAGTGGCCGAGTCCGAAGCGGTGCTCGAGGCGGAGCGCCAGGCCGAAGCAGCCGCCACCGCCGCCTTCGAACTCGAGCGCCCGACCAGTGAAAAGTTCGAGCTGTCGGAGCCCACGGGTCTCCCGATGCCGACCATCGAGGAACGGGCCCGCGCCCTCTTCAAGGATCTCCCGCCGCTCCCGCCGGAGCCGGAACCGGTGGCCCAAGCAGCCACCGAAGTGTCGACCGATGGAGTGGCCCGCCCGGAGCGGGTTACGCCGCCTCCGAGAGCGGCGGCATCGGTGGAGCCGCCCAGCGTGGTGCACCGGGCCCCATTCATTCCGCCCCGGGTACCCCGGCCGGCCCCAACCGGCGATTCCGGTCGGACGCCGGGCCGCGGTCCCCGGCCGGTATTCAGCAGCAGCCCCGGTGCACCCGGGGCTCCGCCCCGGCCCGGTAGCCGCCCCGGGGGTGGCCGTCCAGACAGCAGCGGCCGTCCCGGTGGCCCGCCCCGAACCGGCGGCCCCAATCGTCCGGGTGGGCCCCCCAGCCGGTCCGGACTGCCGGCCAGCGGGAGTGCTCCGCCGGCGCGCAATTTCGGCCCCGACGCCAAGCCGGCGGGTGGGGATCGCAAGAAGGGCAAGAAGAGCCGCAAGAATTACGTTGACCAGGATGCGGTGCAGGCCAACATCCTGAAGACTCTTCAGGGAATGAAGGGCGGGGTGCGAGGCAAGCGGCGTTCCGACGAACCGAGCTACCGCGACCTCCTGGCCAGCCGCAGCGCGGAAGAGAAGGAGCTGGAACGGACCCGGATTCGGGTCAATGAGTTCATTTCGGTGGCCGAGCTCGCCGAACAGATGAAAATCCCCGCCACCCAGATCGTTCAGTTCGCCTTCAAGGAACTGGGACTGATGGTGACGGTCAACCAGCGCCTCGACTTCGACCAGATCGAGCTCATCGCATCGGAATTCGGATTTCAGGCGATGCGCGAGGACGAGTATGCCGCCGAGCTGACCAACGCACCGGTGATAGACAGCGCCGAGGATCTGGAGCCGCGTCCGCCGGTGGTGACCATCATGGGCCACGTCGACCACGGCAAGACCTCACTGCTCGACCATATCCGCAAGGCCAACGTCGTGGCCGGTGAAGCGGGAGGCATCACCCAGCATATTGGTGCCTACCACGTCAGCCTGCCGGGCAATAAGCACATCAGTTTCCTGGACACTCCGGGCCACGAGGCCTTCACCGCCATGCGGGCCCGCGGTGCCCAAGTCACCGATATCGTGGTGCTGGTCATCGCTGCCGACGATCAAGTCATGCCCCAGACGATCGAGGCAATCAGTCACGCCCGGAACGCCGGCGTGCCGCTGGTGGTGGCCATCAACAAGATTGATCTCCCTACCGCCAATGTCG
>JANNSC010000349.1:0-6112 GCA_031402135.1 Gemmatimonadales bacterium
GGGATTGCCCCTCCCGGAAGAGCTCAGCCCCCTGGTACTTGAGCACATAATCAGCCGGAGCGCCCCGAACCAGGGACCGGAACAGGGCGGCCCGCTTGACCTCGGCCAGCGACGTCGTGGCGGGAACCTCGAGCGGGACTACGTCCCAGGTATCCAGCACCGTGACCCGGATCGGCAACGTCGAGTCCATTACGCCAGCACCGCCGGTTCGGGAAGCGTGGTGAGGAACCGCGCCACCGCCTGGTCAAAGAACAGCGTCGAGGCGCGCACCCGCACGCCACCCTCCACCGGCATCACCGCAATAGCAATCTCCTCGCCTCCCTGACCCCGGAGCCCCAGAAAGGCGGGGCCCTCACGCTCCGGGTATGCCGCGTTATGGGGCACTCGCTCTGCGAAGAAGCTCTTGGCGCGCGCGATGACCTCCGCTGCCGGCAACGTTGTCACCGAGTGGTGAACCATGAGTTTTCCCTTTGCTTCCAGGAGCAAAAAGCCGGTTGCCTGCCACTACAATCTAGACCTTCACCCGCCTCGCTTGCACCTTGGCTTGAAACACCGCGGGCCGGCGGAATAATCCCCGCAACCCCGGTTTCTCGGTGAGGACAACCAGCAACTCGCCTTCCGGAGGATTGGCGACACCCACCACCAGCAGAAACGCAGGCAGCGTCGTTCCCCGGGGCACTGCGACGTCGTATTCCTCGCCGCTCCACCGAAAACGAGCGGAGGGTGGCACCCCCGAAACCAGCCGAACCAGGAAGACGTCGTCATCGACCTGCCACGACCCATCCGGTCTTTCTGCCCCATCGAGGTAGAACCCCGGATCGAATTGTTCGCCATCCTGGCGGGCAAAATTGGCTTCGGCGGCGCGATCGTAGGCTTCCAGGTCGGGAGCCCGGGCCTTCCACTCCACGTGATGCCGGATTTCGTGGGTGAGGGTCTCCCACGATTCGGTGACCCAGTCAAACCCGCCGGAATCCCGAGCCAGGGCAAGAAAGGATCCGTGGTAGAGCACCACCCGGCTCTGCAGATGCCGAGGATCTCCGTCGTTGCCGGGCACCGGAATGCACTCGCCCAGCGTCCAGATTTCCTCCCGGTCGGGATGCGGGACGGTGCGGGGCGAGACCACAACCTCGGCGATTCCCTCCAGAAAATCCGGGGGGATCTCGGTGACCTGCCGGGCGACCAGAGCTTCGAAGTCCGCGAGGCGCAAAGGGACACTGCCCTAGATCAGCCGTTCACCTACAAACGCCGCAACGCTGTCGATCGCAATCCGATCCTGCGCCATGCTGTCGCGGTGCCGGACAGTGACGGTCTGGTCGGTGGCACTCTGACCGTCGACCGTAATGCAGAACGGGGTTCCCACCTCATCCATTCGGCGGTAGCGGCGGCCGATCGCGCCGCCATCGTCATAGAAGCAGGTAAACCGCTTGCGCAGATCGTTGAAGAGCGCGGTGGCCATCTCCGGCATAGCGTCTTTGTTGACCAGGGGCAGGATGGCGGCCTTGATTGGGGCGATGGACGGATGGAACCCCAGTACGGTGCGGGTTTCTCCCTCGACCTGCTCTTCCCGGAAGGCGTCCACCAGGACGGTGAGCGCCACCCGATCGGCGCCGGCCGAAGTTTCCACGATGTTGGGCAGGTACCGCGTGTTAGCGGCCTGGTCGAAGTACTCCAGCTTCTTGCCGGAGTGCTCCTGGTGGCGGCCCAGGTCGAAATCTCCCCGATTGTGGATGCCTTCAATTTCATTCCAGCCGAAGGGGAACTCATACTCGATGTCGAATGCCGCGCGGGCGTAGTGGGCCAATTCGGTGCCGGAATGCTCATGCCAGCGGAGCTTGGCCGGATCCAGCCCCAGTTCGTGGTGCCACGCCATCCGGAGGCCCCGCCAACGCTCGAACCACTCGGCGTCATCTCCCGGCTTCACGAAGAACTGCATTTCCATCTGCTCGAATTCGCGGGTCCGGAAAATGAAATTGCCCGGAGTAATTTCGTTGCGGAACGCCTTGCCGATCTGGGCGATGCCGAAGGGAATCTTCTGACGGGAGCTCTGCAGCACGTTCAGGTAATTGACGTAGATTCCTTGGGCGGTTTCCGGCCGCAGGTACACCACCGCCGCCGACTCCTCCATCGGTCCCATGAACGTCTTGAACATCAGGTTGAACATCCGCGGCTCGGTGAGCTGACAGGTGGAGTGCTCCCCGGGGTGTTTCGATGGTTTCTGGGGACAGGCGGCGCCGGCCAGCTGGTCGGCCCGGAATCGGGCCTTGCAGCTCTTGCAATCGACCATCGGATCGCTGAAGCCGGCCACATGCCCCGATGCCTCCCAGACCTTCGGGTGCATCAAGATTGCCGCATCCAGTCCCTCGATATCGTCGCGGACCCGCACCATCGAATGCCACCACCGGTCCTTCAGGTTCTTCTTGAGTTCCGCGCCCAGCGGTCCGTAGTCCCACACCGAGCCGAGCCCGCCGTAGATCTCGGAAGACTGAAAGACGAATCCCCGCCGCTTGCACAGGGAAACCAGCTTGTCCATCACCGACGTCTGGGCCATGTCCGGGTGGGTGCAGGGGTGTGCGCAAACGCTTTTCCTTGCAGAAACTTAGGAGGCTGCTGAGGGGGCTGCAAGCAATCCGGACACCCGCAATCTGCTGGCCGGACTTCGAACAGACCCTGTTGCGTCGACGCCACAGCCACTGGCCATACCCTTGTGCCATCAAGTGGTTCGAAGTGGCCCTTGGGCGGCTTGTTCTTTGCTAGCTATACAGGCAGCGAGGCATCTTGATGCCGGACCCCCACCGAATTGGTCGGTTGGCGCCCGGCGCTTGGGTTCCTCGATGCAAGGAGTTTCAGCTGATGGAACAAGTCGATCGCAGCTCCCGGCGGGGCCGCCGGATGGGGGAAGAGGGGTTCTCACTCTCCGAGCTCCTGGTGGTCGTGGTGATCATTGGCATCCTGATTCGGATTGCCTACCCCGCGATCAATTCGCTGCGCGCCTATAGCGAAGCGGCGATGATGACCATGGGCACTACCCTGCAGGCGGCTCAACGGGAGGCGGTGGCGCGCCAGCACGACGTCATCGTCGTCTTTAACACCGCTGGCGGGCGGCTCCAGCTGATCTTCGACGCCGACAACAGCGGCGGCCAGAATGGCGCCGAGCGGGTGCGCGGCGTGGCGCTGGAACGGGCGGTGGTCTTTGGCCGGGGTGCCGCGCCGGCCCGGGCCTTCGGCGCCGGCCCCCTCAATTTCGACGACAGCAAGAACACCCTCACCTTCCACCGCAACGGCAGCGCCAGCGCCACCGGGGGCATGTACCTGACCACGGTCCGCGGCGCGGCCGGAACCGCAAAGTGGGCCCGGGACGCCCGAGCCATCGAGGTGGTGCGCTCAACCGGACGAATCGAGTGGTTCCGCTACAGCGGCGCAGCCTGGATAAGGGGGTTCTGATGCCCATTCGGAAAGCGCAGGCTGGTTTCACCCTGATCGAGGTGTTGCTGGCGGTGGTGATGCTCGCCATCCTCACGCTGGCCTTGATGTCGAACAGCGCCAAGATGATCAAGGGCGTCACCGACGACCGTTCCCGTACCCTTGCCGCCACTTCGGCGGATGAACGCATCGCCCGAATTCGGGTGTGGCCCGACTATGCCACGCTCGAGGCCACCTTTGTGGCAGTGGAGAACAACACACCCCTCACCGGGTGGACTCGTACTACCACCATGACCCGCACCGGAAGCTCCGGCGGTGTCAATGACTTCAAGCGGGCCACCGTCGTGGTGACCGGCCCGGGTGTTCCGGTGCCGATCTCCCGCAGTGTAGCGCTGGCCGCACCATGAGGCATGCCATCATGCGCAACCGACGCGGTTTTACCCTGGTCGAACTCCT
Source organism: Gemmatimonadales bacterium (assembly GCA_031402135.1). Lineage (GTDB taxonomy): Bacteria > Gemmatimonadota > Gemmatimonadetes > Gemmatimonadales > GWC2-71-9 > JABFSM01. Next base: position 3,877 of record JANNSC010000349.1, read on the forward strand.
CATCGCAATCACGGTCTTCCTGATCGTATTGGCGGCCGCGATGCAGGGACTCAGCTATCAGTCTCGCGGCTTCAGCCGAGGGGCCGACGAAATGGGCATCCTGCAGAACCTTCGCTATGGCGCCGAGCAGCTCGACCAGGACCTCCGGATGGCGGGGGCCAACGCCCCGGACCGGCAGCCTTCGGTGGTGTACGCCGGCCCCAACAGCTTCAGCTACAATGCCGATATCACCTCGAATGTGCTGGGAGACATTTCCGCGGTCTACATCGACCCGGACGCCAACCCCGGCGAGGTGTCGGCGTTCCCGCTGGCGTCCGCGACGACGATTCCCGCCTCCAGTCCGGCCTTCACCTATCCACTGGTCGAATTTGCCCCCAGCGCGGCGGAAACGGTGATCTACTGGTTCAGCGCTGATGCGGAAACCACGCGAGGGGATGACTTCGTCCTCAACCGCAGGGTGAATACTCGTGCCGACGAGGTGCTGATGCGGGGCGTCCTGGCGCCCACCACCGGCAATTTTTTCAAATACTACTATCTCAACGCCCCGGTCGGTGTCGCCGCCAAGGTGGATTCGGTACCGACGGCATGGAGCCCGCTCGCGCACACCGCGCCGTCCCACGGAGTGCTCCCCGATACCGGCATCATCGCCCGAATCGACCTGCTGCGGGCCGTTGAAGTGAAATTCCGGATCACCAACAATCGTCCCGGTACCGCCGAGCGGATCCGTCCGATTTCGGCCACCATCCCGCTGCCCAACGTCGGGGTCAAGAAACTGCAGACCTGCGGTGACGCCCCGATATTCTCGTCGGCTATTACCGCCGTCGTGACCGCGGGACCGCCGCCTTTCGCGGTGGTCACCTGGAACGCCTCGGTCGACGAGGGCGCCGGCGAACAGGACATCATCCGGTACGTGCTGTGGCGGAGGGTTTTCGGAGCGGCAAGTTGGGGAGACCCGTACTCGTCCATCCCCTCCGGGGCCCCGCCCTACTCGTTTACCGATTCCGACGTCGTCAGCGGCACCACCTACGAGTACTCCGTGTCGGCCCAGGATTGCACTCCGCTGCTCTCGACCAAGCGGCTGTCGGGATCGGCGGTGATTCCATGACCTCTCCGAAGGACGGACCCATGCGCGGCACATTCCCGAAGTTGAACGAGCGCGGAATTGCGCTCATCACGGTGCTGCTGCTGTCGGTGGCGCTCACCGCATTGGCGCTCGGCGCCGCGATGATCTCCATGAATGCCGGCCTCATCCGGCGCTACGGGGAACGCATCTCGGTGGCGGATGACGGAGCGGTCGCCGGTCTCGAAGAGTCCCGCAGCGCGCTCAACGGAACCGCCGGCCTCTACCCCGACAGCGGATATGTTCAGCTCGAGAGTGCCGTCGCGGTGCGGAATTCTTCCGGCGCGGTCATCCCGGGCCTGACCCGTTCGACCTGGGCTGGCCCCAGCGGCGTCTCGTCGGGCCAGTTCGGCGTCTTCGGAAGCATCGTCACCGTCGTCTCGGACCAGACCAATATCAAGGTGGTGCGCCGGCTCGAAGTGAATCAGGAGAGTTTCTCCAAATACGCCTATTTCACCGACAATGAAGGCTCCGGCATCTGCTTCGGCGGCGGCGACAATATTTTCGGGCCGGTCCATTCCAACGATGACTTCTGCATTTATTCCAGCGGTGCCCGATTCCGGGACTTGATCCGGACCGCCGGCGTCATCAGCGGGGTTGGTTATGGAACCTTCGACAAGGGCTACGAAATCGGCGTGTCGCCGATTCCAATGCCCACCACCGCCGACCTCACCAAGCTCAAGAGCCAGGCGATCATCGGCAATACGTCGTTCGTCGGCTACACCACCGGCGGAGCCGGTGAGGCGCGGACCCGTATCGAATTCGTCAATCTCGATCTGAACAGCGACGGGGACGCGACCGACGATGACGAGGGGTTCATTCGGGTATTCCAGGGAACTGCCGGCAACGAACCGTATGTGTCCGCCACCCGGACCAGTCCGATCGAGTCCTCGACCAACCGGAACTGCGGCGACAACCGGGCCAACAGCACGAGCGGCACGGTCCACGGGGGCCACACCGGCACCAATTTCCTCTCCGTCGCGGGGCACCTCTCGACCGGAAGTGACCGGGCCGAGGCGATCAACCACTCCACCGCCCGCTGCTACCTTGGCGGCGACCCGGCGCTGTTCGGTGGTGTCTTCACCGTAACACCCCCGGGTGCGCTCGGCTCCTGGG
>JANNSC010000350.1:0-3039 GCA_031402135.1 Gemmatimonadales bacterium
CTCCGACTCGGTATCGTGGGCTTGCCCAACGTGGGCAAGTCCACCCTCTTCAACGCCCTCACCCAAGCGGGGGCGTTGGTTGCGAACTACCCCTTCGCCACCATCGAGCCCAACACCGGGGTGGTGCAGGTGCCCGACCCCAGGCTCGATGCCCTCGCTGCCATCGTCAAGCCGGAGCGCACCGTACCGGCAACGGTCGAGTTTCTGGACATTGCCGGCTTGGTCAAGGGTGCCAGCCAGGGCGAAGGCCTCGGCAATCAATTCCTCGCCAACATCCGCGAGGTAGACGCCATCGTCCACGTCGTCCGCTGCTTCGAGGACGATGACGTTCAGCATGTCATGGGGCCGGTGGATCCGGTTCGCGATCGGGAGGTCATCAACATCGAACTTGGCCTCGCCGATCTTGCCGGGGTCGAAAAGCGGCTCGACAAAACCGTCCGCGCTGCCAAGAGTGGCGACCCCCAGGCCAAACTCGAGGTCCAGCTGCTGGAGCGGGCCCAGCACGCCCTCGCCGCCGGGAAGCCGGCCCGCTCGGTTGTCCTGACGCCCGAGGAGCTGGCCACATTTCGGGCCTTCAACCTGCTCACTGCCAAGCCGGTGCTCTACGCCGCCAATGTGTCCGAGGCGGACATCACCGACGGTAACCCGCATACCCGCGCGCTGCAGGCCGCCGTCGACGCCGACCACGAAGCCGCCGAGGTGGTGACCTTCTCGGCCAAGGTCGAAATGGAGCTTGCCGAGCTTGCAGCAGAAGACCGGGGGCCGTTTCTGGAATCACTTGGGATAACCGAATCAGGGCTCGACCGCCTGGCCCACGCCGCCTACCACCTTCTCGGCCTGATGAGCTACTTCACCGCCGGAGAAAAGGAAGTTCGCGCCTGGACCATTCACCGGGGCGACAAAGCCCCCGCGGCGGCGGGGGTGATTCACTCCGATTTCGAGAAGGGATTCATCCGGGCCGAGACCGTAGCCTACGCAGACTTCGTGCGGGTGGGGGGGTGGAAGAATTCCCGGGAACAGGGCCTGGCGCCCGCCGAGGGCAAGGAGTACGTGGTGCAGGATGGCGATGTGATGCTGTTCCGCTTCAACGTCTAGCCTCGCTCACCCGCCAACAGCCTCCGCCACTCCACCTGCAACGCCGGGCATGCCGCCAGGAGCGCAGCGTCGGCCACCATTTCGGCCCGCATCCGCTTCACCTCCGCTGCTCGCCGGATCGTCCACTGTGGATAGGGCCGGTCCTCAAGGCCTACCGGCATACCCGCCTCGAGCCACCCTTCCCGCAGCACCCGGAGGTACCATCCGGAGCGGTGATTCTCCACCACCGTGCGAACCAGGTCGGGCAGCCCATGCCGCCGGGAAAGGTTGCGGCACGGAGTTCGGGGCGAGGAGACCTCGACTCGCACCTCCCCGATGCGGTAGACATCTCCGAGGCAGGCGCTGTCCTCGTTGAGTCCTGAAACGGTGAGGTTCTCACCAAACCCGCCCGGTCCGACATCCTTTCGGTTCCATTCCGCCCGCCATCGGGGGTAATGATCCGCCGAATACATCAGCAGCGCCCGCTCCGGCCCGCCGTGGTTCTTCCGGTCGTACTGGTGGTCGCCCGACAGCCCTTCCCGTCCGGCCCATACCTGCCCCTGGACCGGTTCCTTCTTGATGGCACTAGTCCACGGACGTTCATTCGGGTCGCTCGCGGCGGCGTTGCCAAAGGTGCGGGTCTGGCCGACTTGAATTGAATCGAGGCGCATGGCAGAAACCTAGCCTTACCGCACGCTCTCCCGGAGCCTCCCCCGGCGACCGACCCCACTCCCGACAGTTGCGCTCACCCGATTCTGGAGGGATCGTAGGGGTGGCACAGCCGACACATCCCCCATCCGGTGGCATGGCGCATGGGCCAGGAGGCACCCCCCGAACTGACCGCCCTCCTGAACGGGGCCGACCCCGCCGCCCGTGAGGCGGCATGGGCCGATTTCGTGCGCCGGTACACCAAGCTCTTCTTGAAGGCCGCCGCCGCCCTTGGGGGGAGCTACGACGACCGGATGGACCGGTACCACCACATCTTGGAGGGGCTCCAGGGAACCGAATTCCATCGGCTCAAGGCCTACCGCTCCGACAATCGAAGCAGCTTCGCGGGGTGGCTGCTTGTGGTTAGCCGACGCCTCGCGGTGGATTGTGACCGGACCCGGTTCGGCCGAGGCGGCCGCTCCCAAACTGCGCCGGAGGCAGAGCGGACCGAGCAACAGGCCCGTCGCCGACTGGTGGAACTGACCGGAAGCGACGTCGATCCGGCGGAACTCCCCGGGTCGGGGACCGGTCCGGAGGGGCGGCTGTTGGCTCAGGAGCTCCACGCGGCACTGAGGGATGCACTCACCGGCCTGGGGCCGGCCGACCGACTCTTGCTCAAGCTTCGATTCGAGGACGATCTCCGGATGCGCGAGATCGCCGACGTGATGCACCTGCCCACGGTCTTTCACGCCTACCGCCGCTTGCACACGGTTTTGGGGATGGTCCGGCAACGACTTCGGGTGCAGGGGATCGACGAGGCCAATCCATGAAAAGTCGAGGGCGATGTCCGTTCCTAAGAGAGCAGCGGCAGCACATTCAGCCAGGAATAGCGGCAGATGCCTGAATCACATCTCGACAGCGACCGGATCGCCGCCTATGCCGAGCGGCGCCTGTCGGCGACAGAGCGCAGCGAAGTCGAAGCTCATCTGGCTGCCTGCGTCGAGTGCCGCCGGGAGGCAAGCGGCATCGCGATCGCCTTCGGTCGGGACCGGCGGCGCCGCCGCCTGCTGATTGGCGTGCCGCTGGCCGCTGCGGCGTTGCTCGCCGTGTTCGTGGTGACTCCACCCCTTTCGGACGCCGGTCGGTCCAATCCGGGCGGGCTGCGCCCCGGTGCCGACAGCGAGAGTGAAGGCGTGCCCAGAGTCGAGGCCCTGGCACCGGCGCCGGACGCCGAGCTGGGCCGGGACGGGATCCGATTCGTCTGGCGACCGGTGGGCGCCGACGCGCTCTATCGCCTGGTGGTGACCGATTCAACCG
>JANNSC010000351.1:0-9874 GCA_031402135.1 Gemmatimonadales bacterium
ACCACACCGGGCTCACCCTCCAGCCGGTCCAGCAGCTCTACGATTCCGGGCATCAGCCGGGAACGGTGGCCATGCTCGGCAAGGTCGCGCTCGAGGTGGGTCAGGTAGAGGTCCAGCACCGCTGAAATCCGCGCCGAGTCATCCGGCGTTGGATCACCCGAGGCGTGAAAAAGCTCAATGACGATCTGGGGGTCGGTTTTGCCGTCGAAGCGGACTCCATCGGCCTTAGCCAGGTCCACGCCGAACACTGCGAGCGCAGAGTGGATGGCCCGCCGACCCGCGCCGGCGCTCTGAAGAATGGTGCCGTCGATGTCGAAGAGGACCAGCTTGCGCTTCACGCGTCGGTCGGGGCGGCCCCGGTCTCCGGCGCGCACTTCCGGCAGAGGGTGACGCCGCGGAGCGTACAGATCAGGCAGATGAAGGTGCTGCACCGGCTACAGGGATAGCCCTCCGAGGCCCGTTCCTGCTGACCGCAGGAGCGGCACTCCATCATGTCGGTGGCCGTAGGCCGTGAAGGGGTCGGCATGATTGGCGGCTAATCCACGATGCTGAACAGCTTGATCTTGTTGATCAAAGTGGCCCGGGAAATTCCCAGTTCCTTGGCAGCACGGGTCCGATTGCCCCCGTGGTACCGCAGCGTCCGCTCGATGTGCTGATGCTCCAGGTCCTGGATGCTCATCGGCGTATGGCGCCGGTCTCCGATGCCCGGTCTGGCGCGAAACTCCCCGGGCAGATGCTCGACGCCGATCGAAATCTGGCCCCGGGAAATGATCATTGCCCGTTCAATCACGTTTTCCAGTTCCCGGACATTGCCGGGCCAGGCGTATTCACCGAGGCGAGCCAGCGCGTCGGGGGAAATGACTACCGGCGCTTCGGGATACACGCCGCGGAGCTCGGCGTAGATCGATGCCAACAGACTGTTGCGGTCATCGGGAGCGCGGTCGCGGAGCGGCGGAAGCGCGAGGGACATAACGCTCAACCGATAGAAGAGATCCTGCCGGAATCGCTCAGCCTCGACCTCTGCCGCCAAGTCCTTCCGGGTCGTCACCATGAGCCGGGTGTCGGCGACAATGTCCTGGGTCCCGCCCAGCCGCCGGAACGAGCGCGTCTCCAGGACCCGAAGGAGTTTGGGCTGCAATTCGGCGGGGAGATCGGTGATTTCCCGAAGCAGGAGGGTTCCCCCGTCCGCCAATTCGATCAGGCCCCTGCGGCGTTCGGTGGCCTCGACAAAGGCGCCTTTTTCGTGTCCGAAGATCAGCGATTCGAGATAGGTCGGATTTGCCCCACCGAGCCGCACCTGGAGAAAGGGCTTTCCGGCCCGCACACCGAGGTCGTGAATGACCCGCGCCGCCCAGGATTTCCCGGCACCGGTTTCGCCGGTGAGCAGCAGGGTGGTTCGCTCGCTCTGGCTGAGCAGCCCGATCTGGTTTGCCAGCTGCCGCATGGCGGTCGAGTTGCCGAGAGAGTCGGCACCGTAACGAGGAGACCCCCCCCGAAATATCAGATCGGCGACCCGCCTCCGCCGCCCCTCCGCCGCGGCCCGCTGGGCCACCATCACCAGCACGTCGAGATCCGATTCAGTATCGGCAACCCGGCTGGCGCCGGCCGCCCTCGCCCGCGCCGCAGCCGCCGCAGAGACCTGACTTCCAAACACGGTGACCAGCGCCTCCTGCCCGGCGAGCCGCTGCAGCAGAGCCGGCGCCGCTTCGGCGAGGTGAATCGCCACGCAGACCACATCGGGATGGACCCGCTCCAGCGTGGCGGCTCCCGCCTCGCCAGAAAGCTCCCGGAGCACTTCGCAGCCGGCCTGCTCGAAACGGACCCCTATGGTCCGCAGCGAGGCGGGGTCGTCATGGATGAGGAGAATGGAATCGGTCATTGGCTGTCAAGAATGTATTCAGTTGGGGACCATCACCGCTAGGGCGCGGGGCAGGACCTCGGCGGTGAACGGCGTGGTCCCGACCGAGTCGCCGTCAAACTGGACCGGAAGAATTTCGGCACTTTCGACCCGAAACCGACGCGCCCTGGCGTAGCGGAGATAGGGCGCCATGGGTGGCTGGGGCCGTCGCCCGCTCAGGATCACGTGCATCAGCCCGCGAATCCCCTGCCACGGAGTGTCGGCAGTGACCGCAACGAGGTCGAGGTATCCATCCTCCGGATTGATTTCCGGGCGGACCCGGATGAAGGGGGGGATCATCTCACCGCAATTCATGATCAGCACCAGAGCGGCGCGGACCTCGAACGATTCCTCGTCGGCGGTAATCCGGCAGAGCGTGCTGGAGAGCCCCGGAAGGACCCGAAGCGTGGATGCCCAGTAGGCCCCAATGCCCCAGCGGCGCTTGTCTGCCGCCGCGGTTTCTCCCATGACGCGCGCATCCACCCCTGCCCCGCACGCCACCCCGAAGTAGTGGGCCCCGTCGGGGAGCACCACGCGGCCAAGGTCGATGATGCGGCGTCGGCCGCTTACAATGGCCCGGACGGCGCGGACCGGGTTCGAGGGAATCCGGAGATTGCCGGCCAGCAGGTTTCCGGTGCCGCCGGGTATCAGCCCGAGCGCAACCTCAGTCCCCACGATCGAGCTGACCGCCTGCATGGTGGTGCCGTCGCCCCCGAATACCGCCACCACATCCACACCCGCCGTGATCCCCTGCAAGGCGAGATCCCGGGCATCGCCAGGACCTGAGGTCACCGCAATATCGGTCTGCCACCCGGCCCGCTCGAGGTATTCCACCACTCGGCGGCGAGTCTCGTCGTTGGTCCGGGCCGCGACCGGATTGGAAATCAGCAGCACCCGAGCCACGATCAGTAGTCCCGGTCCCAGCGGAGTTCGGCGCCGAATTGATACCGTTTATTGGTGAGGAAGGCATCGATGCCGGAAGAGAAGCAGGTTTGCAGCGGTTCGGCGGACAACACCAGTCGCAAGTCGCGTCGAAACCGGTATTCCAGGCTGGCGCCGATGTTCTTGGCGCTCAAAGTGGAGGCGTTACTGAAACAGAAACCGGCGTTGGCGGTGACGAACAGTTTGCTGGTGATCGCCCGGCCCACTGCAACCTGGGTCGCCGAGCTGCTGATGTTGGTCAGACCGCTCGCGGCAATACCGGGGCGAATTTCCACGATCCCGTTGAAGTCGGAGGTAAGCGCCCTCTGCAATTCGCTGGTCAGCCCGCTCAGAGCCATGGCACCGGCCGCAGCAATTCGTTGCTGGTCGGTGCTGCCGAACTGGGTGACGGCCCCGGCGTCGGTGGTGCCGAGCATCAGGAGCGAAATCAGCTCGGGCTCGGACATCGGCGGTCGGTCGGGGGCGGAGGAAAGATCCAACTTGGGCACCTCAAGCGTCCCGGTGATGTGCGCGATGACCGGGATGTCGTTGGAGCTGCCCTGAGCTGTCTTGACCACATGCCGCGCCGTCACATCGAGGTCGGCGTTGAGATCACCGAAGTAGCGTACGGTTCCGCGCTCCACCGTGAAGGTCCGGTTGATGAACCCGCCTGCCCGGAGCGTATAGGTGCCCCGGGGGGTGTCGAGGCTTCCGTCCATGCGGTACACCTTGCGGGTCTTGTTGACCCGGAGACGGCCTTCCAGCTGGAAGTTGGCCTCGTTGGACCGCAGCCACACGTCCTCGCCGATGATGAAATCGAGATCACGAATCGACAGAGAGTCGAGGAACCGGCTCTGAAACGAGGCACCCAGGCGCTGCTCCCGAAGCTGCAGGGTGTCGACCAGATCGGCGTTGAGAGGATCCTCGAGATTGACGATGTCCTTGGTGATCAGGTCGGCGAAGAAGACCACGCTGTGGGTCACTCGTCCGACGCCGGTCAGAATTGGACGGAACGGTGTTCCAGTCAGGCGTACATCGCCGGTCGCCCGCACCTTGAGATAATCGTTCACATCGATGAGGTCGAAGTCCCGCGCGGAAATTTCGAGTCCGAGGACCGGTCGGGTGAGTTCCTCCAGCCGTACCCCCCCTGCGATGGTCAGGTCACCATGCTGACCCTGCACCGTGAGTTTTTCCGTCACGATCGAGTCGCCGTTGAATCGCAACCGGCCGTTCATCGGCCCGTAGCGCACGCCCAGTGCCGGCACGTCGGCGCCGCCATCCCGAAGCCGGGCCTCCCCGGCAAGACGGGGTTTGTCCCAGCTCCCCTCCACCCGCGCGTCGACGTCGAGAACTCCGGTGACCTGCCGCAAGTTCGGAGTGAAGGCCTCGACGATCGCCAGGTCGACACTATCTCCGGTGGCCACAATCGTCAGCGGTCCCGGTAGCTTGCGCCGGGCCGGCGCGCCCGAAAAGGCAAGATCGAACGGGAGGCTGGCATCCACCTCGACTACCGGCTGACCGGTGCGCCAGAAGGTGAGATTGGACCGAAGCAGGCGGTCCCGGTAATCGAATGCCGCTCGAATGAGTGGTGCCTGAAAGTCGCGAAATTGGCCGCCGGTGAGCGCGCCGGTACCCCGAAGCTCAGGCGCTCGAGCCGTCCCCGCCAGTCGCGCGTCGAGGCTCACCGTTCCGCCAATGCCGGTGGTATCGCGCTGGACCAGCCCGTAGATGTCCCGGAGCGCGACCCCGAGTACAGTGATCGCAAGCTCTCCGCTTCCGCCGCGGGGAATGACGCCGGCCAGTTCGATGCTGCCGTCACCGTCACTGGTGGCGAGGCGCACGGTATCGAGTGAGACCGCCGCTTCCTGAATCAACGCGTCGAGCGGCGCACTGAGCGCCCAGTGCCGCCCCAGCAAGTCGAGATTCAAACTGTCGGCATGCAATCGGATTTGCCCTTTGGCCTGGTCCAGTCTTCCCCCGGCCTGAAGCCTTGCACCACCCCGACTGGCAACGCCGCCTGCCCAGGAAAAGCCGGCTGGGTGTCCTTCGGCAGTGACCCCCACCGTGTGAAACCGAAGATTCCCGACGGCAAAGGAATCCGCCGACACACCAGCCTTCATGGTCGAGTCGCCGGTCGAGTAGGTCAGACTGCCCAGCAGGTTCTGGGCGCGGTACTGCAACCACTGCACCGAATCGGCACTGGCGGTTCCGGCAACCTTGAGCGCGCCAAAAGCCCCCGAAAGAATGAGATCGGCGCGACCATGCCCGTGCAGCTCACCGCCGCCGCGGGCGGAGTCAGGATGCAAGCCAGTGAGCGCCATTGCGAGCGAATCGAAGCCCGCAAGGTCGGCGATATCGGCGCTGAGCACAAACCGCCCGGTGTGGGGAGGCGCCCAGCCGAGGTTTCCGCCACCATCGAGTCGGCCACCGCGCCATCTGGCCCGCATCGTGTCGACCGATATCAGACCGTCCGCTGCGCCGACCAGGGCGCTCGCGGAGTCGAACACCCACTCGCGAACACGCCCAGAGGTGAGTGACAGTTCCAGGCTGCCGATCGGTGCTGCGCCTTCGGCCACCGTTCCCGAGGCCAGGAGGGTACCGGCAAGCTGGGTGTGCGGGGCGGTGGGGGTGAGGGCACCGAGGTCGAGCCCGGCAACGCTGAGGAGGAGCGAATCTGCGCCCCACACCGGTGGCGTCAGGGTGGCATATCCCTTGGCGCGGACCCGGCCGAGTTGTCCCGCCACATCGGCGTCGACCGCCAAATGCTCGAATTGACCGACCAGGCGCACCCGTCCCCCCAGGGCGCCCTGAGCGGTCAGGGACGGAAAGCTGCGACGGATTCCGTCGAAAACCAGGGAGTCCAGCACCACGTCGGTCTCCAGGCCGAACACCAGGTCCCGGGTATCCAGTCGCGTGGTGCCGTGCATCCGGCTGACCGGAAGGTCGCCATCCCGGTGAGCGACGTTCCCCTCAAAGACGACATTTTTCCATGGGCCAGCCAGCGATCCCTCCAGCATCAATCTGCCGTCCAGAATCACCGCCGGCGCCACCCGACGGACGGTGCGGAGGTCGAAATCGGTTTGGGACAGTCGCGCCGCCTCGAAGAACATCCCCTCGACGCCGCCGAGCCGGAGTTGCCCGTCGAGCCCGAGGTGATTGGTTGCCCCGCCGGCCACCGCACCGTCCTGGAAGACCCAATCGAGCGACACCGTCATTCCGTCGAAGAACCCACTGGCCCCGAGCCGCCCGGTCAGCCTTCCATGAAATGGAAGGGTGTCGAGATATGGCCGGACCACATCAAGGTCAAGATTGTTGAGTTGAACTCCGAGATCCCGGAAGCCCAGTCCGCGGTAGACATCTGTCTGGGCGATCAATCGCCCGGTCACTCGGCTGCTGGCGTTCCCGACCATGAGATCGCGAATGTCCCACTCGGTTCTGGCCCCACTCACCGAACGGGCTTGGAGGCTCGCCGAGCCGGTGAAATCGGGGAAGTCTGGCGACACCCAACGGAGATCCGCCAAGGCAAGCCGCTCAGCCTGTATCCCGAACCGATAGAGAATCGTGTCCTTCGGCCAGTCGATCCGACCGCCGCCGCGTACCACCGTTCCAGGCAATTCTCCCCGATCGATCTGGAAAATCAGGCTGTCATTCTTGGTGCGGAGTTCCGCCTTCAGGTCCCGAAGTTCGATGGCGGGATCGCTGATTCGCGCCGCGAGGTGCTCGATTTGAATAAAGGTCGGGGCGCGGTCAGGTGTGGAAACCCGAAACAGGGGCAGCTGGGCATGGATGCCCTCGAGGCTTCTGATCAGCTCGAGCCCCTCTGGTCCAGACTCGATCCGGCGTCCCGGCTTGCCGCGCTCGAACGCCAGCGCGGAGTCGACCTGCCGCGAAGTGCGCAACCGCCCATCCGGATGCCAGGGCAGCCGAAGCGTCAGATGTCCGCCCTCGATGGTCAGATTCTTGAATTCGATGAGCTGCCCCGGACCGGTGCCCGGCGGACCCTCGTTCAAGCGGAAAATCTCTTCGTAGTTGAGTCGACCGCTCCGATGCTTGACGATCTGAATCACCGGGCGCCGCAACGTGACGGCCTCCAAGATCACCCGGCCCGCCAGCAAATTGGCAAGCTGGTAGCGCAGCTCGATCCGGGGGACCTCTGCGAGCAACGTCCCCGTGGTATCCCGGATGACGACGCTATCGAGCGCAAAACCGCCCAGCCAGCGCCCGCTGAGGGCGCCGATATGGACCGACCCCCGGAACAGCCGATGGGCCTGTTCGTTGGCGAGTCGGGTCAGCAGACGCCGACCGGACGGCGCATACAGCAGCGCAGTGGCAACCCCCAGCGCAGCGGCTACCGTTCCGCAGAGCAGCACGAACACCGCCCGAGCCATCCGCCGCCGGGTCAAAAGGCGTGCCCCACGCCAAATTGGAAGGTCCAGCCACGTCCGGTCTTCTTGATTCGCTGGAAATTCGTGTCCAAAAGGTCGATCTGGCCGGAGTTCCGGATGAGGTAGAGACGGCCCGCTGGAAGATTGTAGGGATTCCACGCGGCATCGATCCGGGCGGGGCCCAGCGGCGTCACGAACCGGAGTCCTAACCCGGGAGTCATCCGGAATGAGGGGCCCGAACCGGTACCACTACCCCGCTCCCACACCGTGCCCCCATCCAGGAAGCCGGCCAGCCTGAGCCGGTTCGGGAAGAGCGGTGAGGGCAGGCGAAGCTCGACATTGGCCACGATCAGGCTGTTGCCCCCCGTGGCTGCTGTCCGGATCTTGTCCTCCGAATACATCAGCGTGCCGGCGGTGTCGAAGGTGACCGCGGATTCCGGAATCACATAGACCAGGGGCCCCAGCTCGTTCCGGTTGTAGCCCCGAACATCGTTTGGCCCTCCGGCATAGAACCGGTGCTCGGGCGGCACGAAATTGCTGGCGCCGCCGTCGAGCGCCAGTCGGGGTGCCACCACGATTCCGGCCCGCAGGTGCATCGCCAGAACCGCCGGCCCGATAGCGTGATACAGGGAGGCGTCCCCGCTCAGCCGGGTGAATTGGGAGAACTTCGACGAACCGATCAGCCGGGAACTGTGGGTCACCTCCCCCGAGACCACATTGCCGCCGGTCGGGTCCAGGGCATTGTTGGCCCGGTTGCGTTGCGCCCCGAGGGTCACGGTAGCACTCCACCGCCGATCGCTCAGCTGCTCAATGTCGCGTTGGGTACAGGCGTTGAAAAAGGCACAGAACGACACCGCATTCGCCTCGGTGCCGCCGAACGCCAGCCGGTAGCCGATCGATATCGGAACCCGCGATTGGGTCTCGCGGGTCAGGGTCAGACTGCCGCCGATGTCGTCCCGCAGGTACACCGCGAATTCGCTGCGCCGCTCGGCAAAAAGCGCAAAAGTGAGCGCGTTGGCCGGCGAAATAAACACCGGCCGCCGAAACGAAGCGGTGAGGTTGTAGTTGGCCCGGGTCGATCCGATCGAGTCGTCCTTCAACGCGCTGCAGATCGAATTGCGAAGGGCTCCGACCAGGGTGGGCGACCCGACGCCCAGCTTCGACACCTGCGCCGACAAGTCGAACATCTGGCCCCGGCCGAACGCATTCCGCGCCGCCCACCCAAGGCCGACCCGGAAGCAGTCGTTGGTGCCATACCCTACCGCGGCGCGGGCCCGGTGCAGCGGGCCCTCCGCCACGGTGATGGTGAGAGGAACGACGCCGGAGTCCGGGATGAAATGCGCCGTATCGAGCCCCACCGTGGCAAACCGGAACAACCCGGTCCGGTAGAGATTGCGCTGGCTCTGGGCCAGATCGCGAGCACTGAAACTCTTGCCGGGTGCGGTTGCGAGGAGCGAGCGCACGAAGGACGAGTCGACGTCCTGGGTGCCCGCAATGTGAATCTCGCCAATCACCGACCGGAGCCCCGGCTCGACCAGGATCGACACGTCGGCAACCCGCCGGGCCCGATCGATGTCTCGGCGCTCCAGCACGACCCGCGCACCGGGATAGCCCCGATCCTGGAGTCTGGAGGCGAGAGTGTCCGCCGTCGCCACCAGCAGCGTCCGGTCGAACGGCTTACCCAGCAAGAGCGGAAGTCCGCTGGTAAGTTCAGACCGACGAGGAATCGAGTCCAGCCCTCGGATTTCGAAGCTCCGGACCAGCACCGGCGGGCCCTCGATGATGCGGAAGGTGATGTAGGCATCGTTCGGGCTGCGGACAATCGAAGTGTCGACTTGGGCTTCGAGATATCCGCTCCTCTGGTAGAACACCCGGAGCCGGATGACGTCGATGCGGAGATCTCGTTCGTTCAGCCGCCGCTTGGCCCCAAGCCCGACCCAACGCACCAGGGGAGACGACGCAAACCAGCTGGAGCCGGTAGTGGCAATGGCCGAGGCGAGCACCAAATCGTCGAAGGCCCGATTGCCGCTGAAGGCTAGCCGCCGGACGATCAGCCCCGACTCGGGGGCCTGGGCTCGCGCCGAGGCGATCGGTAAGACCAGCGACAGCAGAAGGGTGACCAGCAATCCCCAGCGACGGACGCCGGTGCGGAATGATTCGATTGACGGCACCAGGGAAATCTAGTCTTATTCCCCCAGTCTCCCCTATAGAGCCGAGGCCAATGCGCCCAACTCTCTGGTCAATCCTTCTCATCCTTTCGAGCGTGTCCACGCTCGGGGCGCAATCGCTCACCAAGCGGCTCGACCGGCTCCTCGATGCCGAGCCTTTCGACCGGCACCACTGGGGCGTGGTGGTGTTGGACACCACCGGGAAGGTGCTCTACCAGCGCAATGCCACACGACTGTTCGTGCCGGCGAGCAATACCAAGCTGATCGTCAGCGCGGCGGCCACCGCCTTGCTCCCGCTCGAGGGCGCCGTCCAGACCAGCGTCTATTCCGGCGGTCCACTGGAAGCTGGGATAGTTCGCGGCGACTTGATCCTCTACGGTCGGGGCGACCCCACCATGAGCCGACGATGTTTCGACGCCGACACCACTCGCCCCGGCGCCTGCGAAACCGATCCGATGCGGCGAATGCGGGAACTCGCCTCGGCGCTGTTCGCGAAGGGAGTG
>JANNSC010000352.1:0-4003 GCA_031402135.1 Gemmatimonadales bacterium
CGCCGTTCCATATGACCGGCAGATTCTCGCTGCAAAAGCGGGAGTAAATGGCCGGGGTTTCCATGCCGGCTTCGATGTATTTGGCGTCGGTATAGTTGATGCGCGGCCGGCGCTGCCACTCCCGATAGGTGTCTTCGGAGACGTTGCCCGAATTGAAATTGGGCATGCGGCGGAGCTGGAAGGTATTGAGGCCGATCAACCGGTTGGCAAATTGATCTTCCATGTACACGTTCATGCCCTGGACAATGGACACGACGGCAATCAGAAAGGTGACGCCGATCAGCACGCCGAGGAGCGAGAAGAAACTCTTCAGCTTCTGGGTGCGGATGGTATTGAATGCCATCCCGACCGCGTCCCGGATCAACATGTCAGGCCGCCGCTCGGCGATTCGGAGTGTCGCTGGCCACCTGGCCGTCCTTCAACAGCACCTCCCGGGCGGCGTGGGCGGCATTGTCGGGCTCGTGGGTGACCATGATCACGGTCTGGCCCTGGGTGTGCAGGGTTTCGAACACCCGCATGATCTCCTCGCTGGTGGTGCTGTCGAGGTTGCCGGTCGGCTCGTCGGCGAGGAGAATGGCGGGCTCGTTGACCAGGGCGCGGGCAATGGCCACCCGCTGGCGCTGCCCGCCGGAAAGCTCGTTGGGGCGATGGCTCATCCGGTCGCCCAGCCCGACCCGCCCGAGTGCGGCCTCAGCGCGCCGGCGCCGTTCCCGGGTGCCGATTCCGCCGTACACGAGGGGCAGCTCCACGTTTTGCAGGGCGGTTGCCCGGGGCAGCAGGTTGAAGGTCTGGAAGACGAAACCGATTTCTCGATTCCTGACCCGAGCCAGCGCGTCGTCGGGCATCCGGGAGACTTCCTGGCCGTTGAGCCAGTACTCTCCGCTGCTGGGGGTGTCGAGGCAGCCGATCACGTTCATCAGGGTGGACTTGCCCGAGCCGGAGGGCCCCATGATGGCGACGTATTCGTTGCGGCGGATTTCCAGGCTTACGCCACGCAGGGCGTTGACCGTTTCCTCACCCATGCTGTAGCTGCGGGTCACGTCCCGGATCTGGATGACGAGGTCGCTCATGGCGTTTTCTTGGCGGCATCGGGCGTCTTGGCCTGCTTGACCTTGGTGCTGTCCTTCATGTCGCGCACTGCCTGATAGGGACCGGCCACCACAGTGTCGCCGGCCTTGAGGCCTTCGATCACTTCGAAGTGCTCATCCCCGGTAATACCAACCTTGACCGCGCGGAACATCGCCACGCCGTTCTGAACCACGTACACACCCTCGCGCTCCTTGGATTTCTTGTCGGTGGCCACGGGTCCGCCAACCGGAGTACCGGCGGAAGCAGTTGCCTCATTGGGAATGTCTTCGTGCTGCCGGACGGTCAAGGCAATGATGGGAATTGCCAGGGTCTGCTTCCTGGTATCGGTGACGATCCGGGCGGTGGAGCTCAGGTCGGGACGGATCCCCGCCGGGGGATGATCGAGGGTGATTTCCACGTCGAAGTCCACCGCGCGGTCGCTGGAACCGCCGCTGGCGGCGCCAGTCTGGGAGAGCTGGGCGCTGTTGCTGATCTTGGTAACCCGCCCGACGAACGACGTGTCGGGGAAGGCGTCGATGGACACCGACACCGAGTCCGCGAGGTGCAACCGCACCACGTCGGTTTCGTCCACCTGCACCCGGGAGAGAATCACCGAGAGGTCGGCAATGGTCATCAACAGGCCGGTTTCCCGGGAGAACGTCCCCGGCACGGCGACTTCACCCTGCTCGACGTTGAGGCGGACGACGCGGCCGGCAATCGGCGCAGTGAGCCGGGTTTTGGCGAGGTTCGATTTTGCTTCGGTGAGCCCGGCGCGGGCCTGGTCGACTCCGGCCTTTGCGGCGGTCAAGTTGGCCTCGGAAACGTCATAGGTCTGGACCGCCTGTTCCACCGTTTCCCGGGAGATCAGCTCGGCGTTTACCCGCTGGATTTCCAGGGAGCGATCCCGCTGCCGCTTGGCCTGATCCCGGTTGGTCCGGGCCTGGGTGAAGGACGCTTCGGTCTGGGCGACCTGACCTTCGAGCCGGCTCACGATGGAGAGGTACTGGGCCGGGTCGATCTGGAGAAGGAACTGGCCCTTCTGGACCAGATCGCCCTCCTGGACCGCAATTTCGGTGATGCGCCCGGTGATGTCGGCGCTGACATCCACCTTGGTCTGGGCCTCAATTTTCCCGCTGGCCGTCACCGCGGCAACGAGGTCGCGGGCGCCGACCGGCTCGAGGCGGACCTCGGTGGCCCGACCGCTCTTCTTGGCGGCCGACAGGGCGGAAATACCGACAATCGCCGCGACGACGATTACCAGCCCCAGGGTCCATTTGGCACGACGTGACATGTTCGGTCCTCTCGTTCAGCGCAGTGGGCGGCCGACCGCGAATTCGAGCAACGCGATGGCCTTGTGGTATTCGTAGATGGCATTGACATAGTCGGCTTCGGCGCGCGAGACAGTGTTCTGGGCGTCGGACACCTCGAGCGATGACCCGGCGCCGAGCCGGTAGCGGTCCTGGGCGAGCCGGAGTTGTTCGCGGCCGGCCTGGCGGTTCTGCTCCTGGACCGTGATGGTACGAAAGGCGGTCTGGACGCCGAGGTACCGAGAGGTGACCTCGGTCTCGAGCTGGAGCTGGCGAGCCCGGACGCTCTCGGTCAGGTCGTCTTCGGCGGCCCGGGCCTGGGCCACCTGAAGGTTCCGGGTAAAGCCGTCGAAGATCGGCAGGGAAATCTGCAGGGATGCCCGAAACGGCTGCTTGGTGAAGGTGAATGGGAAGACGTTGTTCTGTTTCAGAATGGCCGCTCGGGTTTCCGGCGTCAGGGCATCGCCGGTGGCATCGAGCCCGTAGGTTCCGTTGCAGTCTCCGATGAGGCCGCCGTTGAGATACCCGGGAATGCCGCCGCCGGGGAGAGCGCCGATGAGGGCGTTCTGGAAGCGGCAATTATCGGCCGAGCCCTGCCCGCTTCCGATGGCGCGGTTGAGCAGGATGTTCTGATTGGTGAACTCCTGGGTAAAGCCCTGCAACCCCGCCTGGACGCTGATGGTCGGGAGGAAGCGGGACTTGGCGGAGCGCACACTCCACGAGGCGGCGCGTTCCCGGGCCCGGAAGGCGGCGAGGGACGGATTTTCTTCGCGGGCGGCGGTCAGCAACTGCTTCACGTCGAAGAGGGGCTCGATCACCGGGAAGGTATCCACCATAGCCACCGCCTCGGGCGGAACCGTCATCGAGATGCCCATCCGTCGAAACAGCTCGAGCTTCGATTCGTTCTCGGTTTGATGGGCCCGGAGCAGCGCCACATCAGACTGCCCCTTCAAGACCTCGGCTTGGCGGACGTCGAGCATGGTGGTCTGGCCCACCTGGTAGCGGGCCCGGGCAAGGGCAAGGAAGTCGCCGTTGCGCTGAACCTGCTGCCGGGCCACGTCGGTCTGGGCGACGGACTGCAGCGCAGTCAGGTACTGCACCGTGATGTCGCTGCGGAGCGACTCGCCGGCGTTGTTGATGTCGGCGTCGGTGGCCTTGCGATTGGCCTTCTGTTGCCCGGTGGCCGCCAGCTCCTGGCCGGAGAGCTGCCAGTTGAAGGAGAGGGAGTAGCCGGAACTCAGCGACGGCGACGACTGGTTGAAGGTCGAGCCGCCGAAGGTGGAGGCACCGGAGCCGGTGTAGCCCATGCTGCCGGCCACATCGAACGACGGGAGCAGGTTGGCGTAGGCGTTGCGAACCCCCCAATTGGCCAGGCCGGCATCATTCTGGACCTGCCGAAAAGCCGGGCTGTGGCCGCGGGCCTGTTCAAGGGCCTGGGCCAGGGTAAGCCGCACCGCCGGATCGGGCCGCACCGACACAGCCGGCTGCTGGGCGGCGAGGGGCATTGCGAGACAGAGCGCGAGAAGGCCAGGGGCCCATCGAGTCATGGTCATCTTCCTTGTGGAACTGGCGTTGGACAACCGATATAACGGCATGATGTCTCAAAAGGTTTCAGCTTGCGACGAACA
>JANNSC010000353.1:0-2022 GCA_031402135.1 Gemmatimonadales bacterium
GCCGGGAAGGGCATTGCGGAACTGCAGGAGGCCGGAGTGCTGCCGCTGAGCCCGGTTTCGTGGGCGCCCCGGGTGCCGGCGATGGGGATCTACCCGACGGCAGAGTCGCTGACCGCGCAAGGCATCTTGGCTGTCCTGGCATTGGCGGCGTTGTTCTGGATGTTCGTCATTGCTCCGCGGCGCCTCGGCGAGGCCTCGGCGACGTAGCGCCCTATTTCTTGCCCGCCGTCAAATAACTTCCTGCTGGAAGATCCCCGGCCCGACGCCACCTTGCCGTTGCCAGAAGCCCGACCGCAATCAGCCCCAGCGCGGTGAACTGCGCCATCGTGAGCCCGCCGGTGACGTAGTCGGTTTTGGCGCGGACGAATTCGACCAGGAATCGCTCGGCGCCGGCGAGCATCAGGTAGATGCCGAAAAGCCAGCCGGTGCCGTTGCGATGGCTTCGGAGTTGCCACAGGAGCATGAAGACGCCGATCAACGCCGCCGCTTCATAGAGTTGGGTTGGGTGCACCGCGAGGACCGTCTCGGGGCTCACTCCGGCCTGGATCGGAATTCCGAAATCCCGCGCCATGCTGCCTGCGGTGGTGGGTGGGAGCCCTTGGGGAAACTGCATTCCCCAGGGGAGTGTCGTCGGGCGGCCATAGTCGTCGCCCACCAGGAAGCAGCCGATTCTGCCGAGCGCATGACCTGCGGCGAGCGCCGGTGCTGAGACTTCCAGGGTCCAGCGCATCGGAACCTTGTGCCGCCATCCATTGGCCAGCACCGCGACCGCCCCTCCCAGAAATCCGCCGTACCACACCAGGCCACCGCGGCTCAGCAGCGCGCCCAGATCGTGAGTTGCGGCGACGTACCAGAGCTTGGCGCCCAATACCCCGCCAACCACCGCCGCGACAGTGATATCCGCCGCATAGTCGAAATGCCAACCGCGTTGGCGTAGCTCCCGATCAATCAGCCAGCCGCCCATGAGGAAGCCGACCATCATCATGACCCCGTATCCGGTGATGTTGAGGGGGCCAAGATGAAGATTCAGCGGATAGACAGTAGTCATGCTGGTAAAGTAACCGGGACGGCCCCGGGCAACGGACCGCGGTCGAACGGTTCCAGCGAAAACTCCGATTGCTCGTTGCGGCCAAGGCGCCACCCTCCCGCAGCGGCAATCATGGCGGCGTTGTCGGTGTTGAGGCGAGGGCTCGCGACTACCACACGGGCAGCGCCGGAGAGCCGAGCCGTCAACGCGGCGGCGAGGGCTCGATTGCAGGCCACTCCGCCGACCACGATTGCCGTTTCCCGGCCCAGCTCCTCGGTGGCCCGGGCGGTTTTCTCGACCATCACCTCGATTGCGGCGTCCTGAAAGTCCCGGGCGATGTCGGCGCGGTCCCGGTCGAGGTCGGTGCTGGCCCGGACCACTCGGAGGACGGCAGTCTTGAGGCCGCTGAAGGAAAAGGCGTAGCCTTGGCGGAGCATCGGACGGGGGAAGTTGAATCGCCCCGAGGTTCCGGTGGTGGCGAGTTTTTCGATGGCGGCGCCGGCAGGGTATCCGAGACCAAGCAGGGTGCCAACCTTATCGAAGGCCTCACCGGCCGCGTCATCGAGGGTCTCTCCCAGAATCGTGTAACTCCCCCAATCCTTCACATCGATCAACAGGGTGTGGCCACCGCTGACCATCAGGGCCACGAACGGAGGTGTCAGATCGGGGTACTCGATGGTCGGAGCAAACAGGTGCCCCTCAAGATGATGCACCCCGATGAAAGGCCTCCCCAGCCCGAACGCCAGGCCCTTCCCGTACATCAGTCCCACCAGGAGCGCGCCGACCAGACCAGGCCCGGCGGTCACCGCAATTCCGTCGAGCTGGGTGGCGCCGATGCCCGCTTCAGCCAGCGCGCGGTCCACCACCGGGCCGATTGTCCGGAGGTGTTCCCGGCTGGCCAATTCCGGCACCACTCCGCCGAAGACCCGGTGGATATCCTGGGAAAGGATGACGAGGCTGTCGAGAACAGGACGGCCGTCCACCAGTCGCAGGAC
>JANNSC010000354.1:0-2016 GCA_031402135.1 Gemmatimonadales bacterium
AACGGGGGCGGGTTACTCGATGACTACATGGTGGACTACATGAGCCGGACCCCGATTGGGGGAGTGAGCAACGACGTGGCCGGCGGGGAGCACTTTCCTCTCCCGATGGCGGGCATCCTGGGGCCCAAGGTGCTGCTGACCAACGAATTGGCGGGCTCGGGCGGCGACTATTTCCCCTGGGCGTTCCGCCGGCTCAAGGTCGGGCCGCTCATCGGGACCCGTACCTGGGGCGGGCTGGTCGCCGCCGCCGTGCCATACGCCCTGGTGGACGGCGGGACCATCACCGCGCCCTCGGCAGCCGTGTTCGGTCTGGACGATGCGTGGGCGGCCGAGGGTGAGGGTGTGCCGCCGGACATCGAGGTGCCGCTCGATGCCAAGTCGGTGGCGACCGGACGGGATCCCCAGCTGGAACGCGGAGTCGCCGAGGCGCTCAAGCTCCTGCAGCAGTCTTCGATCAAGCCTCTCACCCTGCCGCCGGCGTCCAAACGGGCCCGGTGGCCGGCGCCCTGATCCCCAACGAGGAAATCATCATGCAGCTCCTGATCAGAATCGGCATCGGCCTCGCGGTGGTGGTGGCGGTGGTATTGGGGATTGGGCTTGCGCTTCCAAGGACCCACCGCGCCACCAGCCGCATCACGCTCCAGAAGTCGCCGGAGGAGGTGTGGCCCGCGGTGCGCAACCTCGATGCCCTGCTGGGGAGCTGGAAAGACCTCCAGGAAGCCGGCCGGGTGGCCGACCAGGGCGGCAAGGAGGTATGGCGGCAGAAGGCCGGCGGGTTCGAACTAAAGCTGATCATCGAGGAGGCCACCCAGCCCAGCCGGCTGGTTACCCGCATCGACGCCGCCGCGGACGCCGCCTTCGGGGGAACGTGGACCTATGAACTGGCTCCCGACGGCGCCGGCACCCGGGTCACCGTCACCGAAGACGGCTACGTCTCAAATCCCATCTTCCGGGTGATGATGAAGGCGATGGGGACCCATCGAACGCTGGATGGGTTCCTCGTTGGGCTTGCGGTGAAGTTTGGTGAGACGGTAAAGCCCGAGCACATGGAATAGGCATGCCATGAGCAGTGAGCGGGTAGTGGGAAATGCCCACCCGCTCACTGCTCACCGCCTGGGCATGCTGCTGAGCAACGTGCTGATCGCAACATCCAGCTGGCTATCCACCACGCCGTAGCTTTCTCCCATCGGCCGCACCACCTTAACATCGGGCTGACGAGGATTGAGTTCCATATCCTTTCCGTCGCTCCCGGTAATCCGGATGAACGGCATCCGCATCACCGTCCCGTCCAGCAGCGTCAGGTTCGAGGTGTAAATGATCCAGCCCGACGTCGGCTCGCCCACGATCTTGCCGAGCCCCATGGTGCGATATCCCTCGGTGAAATCCTCGGCGTCTGAAAGGGAATGCTGATTGATCACCAGCACCGTCGGCTTTTCCAGCGCCCGCTGGCCAAGTTGGCTCCGCGCCGGCGCCGCCACCCCGCCCCGGGGCTGCATGGTGAGGTAGGGCCGCCGGGTGAAAATGTCGAGCGCGTAGGCATTGATGAACCCGCCATTGTTGTTGCGAATATCGATCACCACGCCGTCCCGCCCGTGGTTCTCCGTGTCGAGATCCACCGAGAGTTGCGCCAGCGTCCCCGCCCCCATGTCCGGCAAATGCACGTACCCCAGCCGCCCATTGCTTGCCCGTGCCACATACGCTCGTCGGTCCTCCACCCACGCGCGGTAGAGCAGTCCCTTCTCATCCCCCGTGGACACCGGGCGTACCACCACCTCGCGTCCCGGTTCCGCCGCCGTCGCACCGACCCGGAGCAGCACACGCCGACCGACTTTGCCCGTCAGCAGCGCGTCGACATTGCTGCTGCGATCGAGGCGAGCACCCTCCACCGACACCAGCCACTCTCCCACCTTGATTCCGGTAATTGCCGCCGGTGAGAGCGGCAACACTTCCGCGACCTTGAAGCCGGCTCCCGCCCCGAGCTCCGCCGGATCGAACCTGAGCCCCAGCCGGCCGGTG
>JANNSC010000355.1:0-12324 GCA_031402135.1 Gemmatimonadales bacterium
ATGATGATCGTCAGACCGCCAGTCCCATCACTGGCCACCAGGCGGTAGTCGGGCCCCTGCGCCGCAGATTCGCTGATCACCATGTTCGATACCAGCACCAACCCGGCATCGAGCACACCGCCCTGCGCCGTCGCAGCCGACGCCGACGAGATCGCCACCGGAACCGGTGCCGGTCGCTGACCGAAGACGGTGAGGAGGGCAAAGTCCAGAGTGGGCTGACCCGCCCGGCTGGACACGCTGCCAAGCACCGTCACGCTGTCACCGGGATTGTTGCCCGCGCCGCCGCCGCGGAGCGAGGCCCGGGTAAGCCGAATCGTCGTTGAGGTATCGCTGAGATGCGAGGTGGTGTCGCGGAACGACTGGAGGCCCGAAAGGACCAGACCGCGAACCATCACCCGCCGGCCGACCGGGGACAGTCGGGCCGCCCGGATCGACAGCTCCGGATACCCCAGGCGGACCAGCACCAAAGGCGTCGTCGTTGCCTCCGGCACAATGCTCACCTCTGGATCGCTGACATCGGCGATGAGGAGGCTGTCGCCGATGCTGCCGGTTTCCACGGAAAGCCGGTAATTGCCCACACTCACATTTTCGATCAGGATGGCACCGAGGATGCCAGTTGTCACCGTCTTGATGACCTTCCCTCCCGCGGCGGGCCGGATTGATATCCGTGCACCAGGAAAGAGCGTGTCCGCCTGGTTCAAGCCCCTGGAGCCATCGCGATCGAGGTAGACCTGCACCTCTACCGATCCGGTCGCGGAGACCTGGAAACCAAGATCCGAACCTGCATTTTCGCAGGCAGCCGACGCGAGGAGCACAGCTGCAGCGGCTGGCGCGATCCGAGTCATTGTGCGGCGCATGCTAGTACTCCATCCGGAGGCCGAAGCGAATCAACCGCGGCTCCGTTCTTCGGCTGAGGAGGGTCCCGAATCGCGGATTGGCCAAGAATGGGAGCGTGAGCACGTCATTCGCCGAGGTAATCGTTCGGGCCGGGTCGATGACCACTGCGGCGTGATCCGAGATACCACCGCGAGTGGCGACGAGGTTGAAGGCATCCACCGTGAACGCCAGACGGCCACCACCCCCGACCGGGAGCCCGATCGCGAGGCGAACGTCCATTGATCCGACCCCGCGGTCCCGGCAACTGTTGCGGGCAGCGTAGATCCCCACTGCACTCCCGTCACACGTCGCCATGACCTCGGAGCCGCCCAGAGATCCAACCGCGTCGGTGGTGACAGGATCGTTGTTTCCGCCGAGGTCACCGTTCACATCCACGCCGGGGGAGAACCCCGGCGTGAAAGTCAGGCCGGAGCGCCAGCGACCCCGAATTGAGAGGGTCAACGGCAGCCTTCCGGTGCCGTGGTACTCTGCCATGGCAGTCACCCGATGAGGAACGTCCAGGTCCGACCGCCCGGTGTCCCAGTCGGCGCCGTCGACACCCCCGGGAAACGGCGAGAGCTGATCGGCGGGGTCGGCCTGGAGCAGCCCGACCAGGTTGTCGCGGGTACGAGAGAAAGTATAGGATCCCGCCAGGGAAACGGGGCCGGACACCTGGCGTTCGAGTGACGCCGTCAGCTCGTAGTGATCGGAAAACCCGGTGGGCGTGAGCGCACTCACCAGATCGAAAGTAGAGAATCGGCGGCTGCTTCCCACGGCACTTGTGATGAGAGCGCCCTGCTGCACCAGCGTGCCGTACACCAAACGTCCTTCCTGGGTGCTGGCCGAGGCGGCCGCACTCCGATTGAGATCGTTGCGGCGGAGCAGGAAGTCGCTGTGCCGATACGACCCGGTGAATCGCACGGTGAGGCCACCCGCCAGCGCGCCGGTGAGGCCCATCGAGCCCTTCAGGGTGCGCGGTGCCCGGTAGGACTCGTCGCCCCGGAGGAGGGTCAAGCGGACACCTGCGTCGGAAGCGGCTGGCGGGTTAGGCCAGCCGGTCAAGGCACCGATCCGCCGGCTGACCCGAACGCTCCCATCATGGCCGATGGCCTCGGCGAACGCCGCGGGGTCAACGCCGTCGGCATAGAGTCCGAGATCCCCTTGAAGGATCCACACACCGCGGTTCCCCGGATCGAGGATAAAGCCGAAGTGGGGTTGGATGCCGCGGCGATCGGCAAAGACGGAGTCGGTCGCGATGCCGGACAAATCGGCCCACTCCCGATTGAGGGTAATCCGGTTCCGAGGGATGAGCTGCGTTTCCCAGCGGGCGCCGAAGAGCAGTCGCAATCCCGAAGACACCTCGTAGCTGTCCTGCAGAAACAATCCGGGGCTCAGGATCGAGAACTTGACCTCGGGCGCATCGGACGCCGACTGGAAATAGGCCCCGGTGGCGCTGCCGAAACGGTCCAAGTCTCCGAATTGGTAGATCCCGGCTTCCCCGTACTGGTAGCGCTGGCGGTAGCTGGTGTGGTCGAACGTGAGGCCGCCCTTGACGCTGTGCTTTCCTTGATCGTATCTCACCGCTTCGGAGAGGCTTGCCGTGCGGGACTCGAACAGCGCCGGCAAGGCGGTGTTGGCGCCGAATCTGACGTTTTCGCCGATGAGCTCGACGCTGGGGGGGCCACTGCGTTTCCAATCTCGCTTCGCGCTCGACAAGCCGACTCGCACCTCATTCGAATAGGCGGCGCCGGTTGTGAGGATCGATGCCGCGAGGGTCAGATCGCGGCCCGAGAGGGCCCCGCCCGCATCATTCGCGGCATACCGGCTCAACGAGGGGTTGGTTTCCTTCCATGACGCGAATCCAGCGCGCATCACGAATGCAGATGTGCTGTTTAGTTGCCAGTCGATCCGGCTGGCTGCGGTCCCCCCCTTCCAAGTCCGAATTGCCGGCGCCACCGAAGACCGGAGTTGGCTGCCGAAGTTGTCGGCCCCGATCTCGGGAATGGTTTCACGGAGCGAAACCGGTTGCCCGAGATACCGGCTGGTATCGCTTTCCCAAGCCCACGCCGAGGGCGTTTCCAGTGACTGGTAGCTCCCCCCAAGGTAGAAGTGGGCGGTATCAGGCTTGATGGCGCCGCTCACCGATGCACCAACCTGCAAGGAGGTCGCGCTGCTGTCGGCGGGGTTGTCGAGGGATTTTCCCCCTGCGGAACTGCCGCTCCAGCTGACGAATGGCGAGAACCGGAACCGGTTGTCCCCGCGACGACTCTGCAGCCCGAGGAGGGACCCCGACACACCGCGCCATTCCAGGTCCACCGCGCTCGCGATCAGCTGTCCCTGATCGGTGCCATCCCTCGCGAAGACCGGCGCGGCGAGCGGCTCCCCTGGGAGGCCCGGGTGCCGAAGCAACTGCTCGGGGACGCCGTCCACAAACAGCCGGCTCCAACGCGCCGCGAGCCCCTGTGCAGCCACCGCAAGGCCGCCACGCCCATCCATCGGCTGGACGATCTCGCTCTGGTCGCGAAACGCATCGGTCGCGTCAAACCGGCGATCCAGCGTGGTCAGCGAACGGCCCGAGACGATTCGCCCGCTCGCTCCGGTCGCCACGCCGGATTGATCCACCTCGGTGACCGAGGTGATCGGGGGTGGCCGCTCGATGAGGGTGGCGGTCACGGTGGTCGTCCGGCCCGCACCGATAACCACGCCGCGGAGCCGAATCGGCTGGAAGCCGACCAATTCGACCAGGACGTGGTAGCTGCCGGGAAGCATCATCCGAACCTGGAATGAGCCGTCCTCTCCGCTCTCCAGATTCAGAAACGTCCCCCCACCGGGTGTTTCGATGGTTACCGAAGCGCCGCTGAGAAGCGAACCGTCGGCCGCTCGGACCATCCCCTTGAGTGCGCCGGCCGTTAGACTCTGGGCAACCAACGGACGCATCCCCCCCAACGCGACCAGCAGCGCCGCAAAAATTCCGATCCGGAGTCGATGGATCATTTAATTCCTGGTTGGATAATGTGGTGACGCGAACAGCTGCCTCAATTCAGCAGGTTGGGTGCCAGCTTCAAGTTCCCCAACTATCGCAGGATCGAAGAGTCTACGCAACAGTATGTTGCAACGATACAACAACCACCGCCGTGGGCATGCCTACTAATCCTGACTACACTTATCCCCGTGCCCCCCTTCTCCTTCCGCCAGCGCATCCTCCTTGCCCTGCTGCTCCTGGGCGCGCTGCCGTCGGCCCTCGTTGTCGTAGGATGGGCCAGAACCCTGCTGACGTTCAATCCCGCCCGCTCCAGTCAAATTGCCCTGCAACCGGTGCTCGAAAGCGGCCGGGAGCTGCTCCGAGTGCTCGACACTGTCCGGATGAATCAGGGGGAGCATCGGGCCCTCCACGCCCACGTGAAGGCCCTGAACAATTCGGTGGCCAAGAGCCGGATGGGCGTCGCCTATAGCCGGTACAAGACCTACGCCCTTGCCGGCACCGTTGTCGTCCTCGGGGTGCTTCTGCTTTACGCCGCCATTCTCCTGAGCCGGAGTATCTCCAGGCAGCTCGCCCTCCCCATCGACGAACTGGTGGGCTGGATGGCCCGGATCCGGCGCCACGAGCCGCTTCCCCCCGAAGGGGAGCGCCGCGGCGCACCGGAATTCGCCGCCCTGCGCGATGCCCTTCGGGTGACCGCCGCCTCGCTGCAGCAGGCCCGATCGGGAGAGCTCGAATCGGAGCGGCTGCGCGCCTTCCGGGAAGTGGCCCGCCGAGTCGCCCACGAGATGAAGAACCCACTGACACCGGTGCGCTTTGCGATCGGGCAGCTGGACCGCTCGGCGAGTACCGAGCAGCAGGAGGCCCTCGAGGTGCTCCGGGTCGAGACCGGCCGGCTGGAACACCTGGCGCGCGACTTTGCCAACCTGGGGCGGCTCCCCGATGGGCCCGCAGCCGACGTCGATCTGGGCGAGCTGCTGGGCGAGCTGTTGCGCACCTCGCTCCCCGATGCAATGCAGCACACCCTTACCGTGGAACCGGGTGCACCGCACATCGTAGGGCACTATGACCCGCTTCGCCGCGCCTTCAGCAACCTGCTCCGCAATGCCGTCGAGGCATCCGGCGGCGCCGGCACCCTCGAAGCCTCGGTCACCCGGGACGGCACCGGAGTCTCAGTGGCCATTGCGGACCACGGGCCCGGCGTGTCAACCGAACAACGTCAACGAATCTTCGAGCCCTACGTCACCGACAAGGTGGAAGGGACCGGCTTGGGGCTCGCAATCGTGAAACAGGCGGTCGACTTTCATCACGGGACCATCAGCGTCTCGGAAACGCCAGGGGGCGGTGCCACCTTCGTGGTCCGCCTGCCCAGGCACCCCGATGCGGCGCGTCCCGACCACCGCCCCGAGGCTACCAACGAGCGGCGAGTCGCCGACCGGCGCCGGAGGAGTGAATGAAGCCCAGGATTTTGATTGTCGACGATGAGGCGAACATCCGCCGAATGCTCGCGGCGCTGCTCAAGTCCGAGGGCTTCGAGACGGCCGAAGCGCCCAACGGCAACGCCGCGCTGCTGCTCCTCGACCAGCTGCATCCGGACGCGATCCTCCTCGATCTGCAGATGCCACCTGGCCCCGACGGCCTGGAAACCCTGCGCCTGCTCCGGGAGCGGGACGAATCGACCCCGGTGATCATGATGAGCGGGAAGGCCCAGCTCACCGACGCGGTCCAGGCAATCAAACAGGGGGCCTTCCAGTTCCTGGAGAAGCCGCTCACACCCGAGGCGGTCCTGGTGGCGCTCCGCAGCGGCATGGAGCTGACCCGGGCCCGAGCCGAAAATCGTGCGCTCAAGTCACAGCTTCCCCCTCGAGCCGACCTGGTGGGCCGGAGTTCCCGAATGGACGAGGTGCGGGCGCTGATCGTCCAGGTGGCGCCCACCGACGCGCGGGTCTTGATCATGGGGGAATCGGGCACCGGCAAGGAGCTGGTGGCCCAGGCAATTCATCGCGCCAGCCAGCGCGCCGGCCGTTCTTTCATCTCGGTGAACTGCGCCGCGATCCCCCGCGACCTGGTCGAATCGGAAATGTTTGGGCACGAGCGCGGCGCCTTCACCGGGGCGACCGATCGCCGGCTCGGCCGGTTCGAACTCGCCGACACCGGCACGCTGTTCCTCGATGAAGTGGGCGACCTCAACCTCGAAGCCCAGGCCAAACTGCTTCGGGTACTTGAGGCAGGCGAGATCCAGCGACTGGGGGCGGAACGCACCCAGCGGGTGGACGTGCGGATCATCGCGGCCACCAATCAGCGGCTGGAGCAGGCGGTGTCGGTGGGCTCTTTCCGGGAGGACCTCTATTTCCGGTTGAACGTCTTCCCCATCGAATTGGCCCCGTTGCGCGACCGGCTCGACGATCTCTCCGACCTGGTGGCGCATCTTGCCGGTCGGATCCGGCCCCATCAGCCAATCACCTTCACGGCGGACGCACTGGCGTTCCTCGCGGCCTACAACTGGCCGGGCAATGTGCGAGAGCTGGCCAACGTGGTGGAGCGCCTCTCGATCATCGGAGGCCCCGAAGTAGACGTCGCGCTGCTACGCCAGGTCCTGCCCCGGGCCGGCGCCGTCCGGTTCGACACGCTCAATGTCACCTCGGAATCGGGCACCAATTATTCGGTGGCGGACCTCGGCGGCCGGTCGCTCTCCAACGTGCTGGACGACTACGAACGCGCCCTGATCGGTGCGGCGCTCAAGCGGGCCACCGGCAACGTCGCCGAGGCGGCCCGGGGGCTGCAAACCGACCGCGCCAACCTCTACCGCCGGATGAAGAGGTTGGGACTATGAGACCGGGGAGAGGTGAGGGGATCGGGGCGAGGGCGGCGCGCCGCGCCTTCCTCCTGGTGTTCGCCGCGGTAGCCGTCTGGCCAGCCGGCCTCACCGCGCAGGACACCAGCCAGGTCCAGGTCATTCGGCCCGAGGCACGGGCACCCGATTCAATTGCCAGGACCCCGCTTCCCGCTGGGGTGGTCAATGAGCTGATCGCCGCCTACAACGATTCGCTCACCACCCGGATCGCCGGGAATCACATTCTGCCGGCGGGAACCCGGCATCTCGGACCGATGGCAGTCTTTCGGGGCTCGCTCCGGGTGACCGGGGAGCTGACCGGTCGGGTTACAGTGATCAACGGCGACCTGCTGGTGGATGCCCGGGCCCGGATATCCGGGGATGTGCTGGTGGTAGGGGGACGCATCATCGTGCGACCCGGGGGGGAAATCAGCGGAACCCGCCGGGAATACGCCAGCCCGGCACTGCTCACCCGCACCAGCAGCGGCCTCTTGGTGGTCAAGGATCCACCCCGGTCCCTTGGTGAACTCGCCTCGGCCCGCGCCAGCCTCACGGTGGCCCATTTCAAAACCGACTTGTCGGTGGAAACCGGCCGGACCTACAACCGGGTCGAGGGCGTGCCGATCATCTTCGGACCGACCATTACCCGACAATGGCTGTCGAACGTCGAGGGGCGGCTTGATCTCCGGGGCACCATCTGGACCGCGCCGGACCCGACCGACCGTCGATCCCCCTTCGGCTATTCCGGCCGGCTGGAGTTCAAGTTTGGCGAGTCCCGCCGGCTCAGCCTCGGCGCCCAGTTGTATCGCCAGATCGCCACGGTCGAGGAGCAACCGCTGTCGGCAACCGAGGCGGGGTGGTCGGCCTTTCTGTTTCAGCGGGATTACCGGGATTTCTATCAGGTGACCGGAGTGGCGGGTTATGCCAGTTATCGCTTCGGCAAGGGACTCTCCCTGGCAACGTCGCTGCGCCGGGATGGCGAACAGAGTGTTCCGGCCAACGACCCGATTTCGCTGTTTCGGAATGACGCCTGGCGCCCCAATCCGCTGGTGGACGACGGTCATTATCGGACCTGGCGTATCGGCCTGGAGTATGACACGCGGAATGACCGGGAGAGCCCGACCGCCGGGTGGCTGCTGAACGCCTGGTGGGAGCGGAGTCGCAGCGGAGATGCCGCCCCACTCGCGTTGCCCCCGGAGGTCCGGACCCCGGTTCCTCCGGGGACCTACGCCTCCAGGCGCATCATGATCGACGCCCGGCGCTACGCCAGGATCAATCCCTCGGTGAGCGCGGCGCTCCGGGTATTGGCAGGAGGATGGGTCGGCGGAGACCCGCTGCCGGTGCAGCGCCGAATGTCGCTGGGCGGGCCCGACCTGCTCCCCGGTTACCGGTTCCGGACCTTCAATTGCGCCCCCGAATCGCTGGCCGATCCCTCCCGGCCGGCGCTCTGCGACCGGATGATCGCGGTCCAACTGGAACTCCGCAGCCGAACCCGAGTCGGGCTGCCGATTGCCACCTCGAATACCTACGTCAACGCGCTGCAGCGAGTCCTCGGGATCCGGGAGCCCGACATCGTGATCTTTGGCGATGCCGGAAAATCCTGGATCACCGGAGCGGGACCCGGCCGGATTCCCAACAACCGAATCCCCAAGCTCGACGAGTGGGCCTATGAGGTCGGCTTCGGATTCGACGCCGGCGGGGTGGGGCTGTACATCACCCAGCCGATGACACAGGGGCGGCCCCTGACCGTCAGCCTCCGGCTGCAGAGGCGTTACTGATGAGGGTTCGCTCCGCCTCCCTCTGCCTCCTGCTCGGGTTTGCAGCCACCGCATCTGCGGAGGCTCAGAACCCCCGGGTCGGCCTCTCAGTGCAACTGTCTCCCGACAGCACCCCGACCGGGGCGCGGAGGCCGCGGGTGCAGGTACGGGATCTGATTGCGGACACGCGGTGGGCCGACGCCTTGGAGCAGTCGTTTCCGATCCGGCTCAATTTCACCATGGAGGTCTGGCGATCGCGAGATGGCTGGATCGACGAATTCCAGCGCTCGATCGAGTGGGCCACCGTCATCCAGCGGGAGGCACTGCAGGACCAGTACCGGGTGACCCGCATCTTTCTCTCCGGCCCCGAGGAATTCCGGTTCAGTACCCTCGACGACCTCGACCGATGGATGCGGCAGCCCAACGAAGCCGACGTTCTGCCCAACGGTGCCGGCAGCTTCTACTACGCCGTCACGCTCAAGATCTCGGCGTTGTCCGATGAAGATATGGAGGAAATGGAGCAGTTCCTGGCGGGGCAAGCAGTGAACCCGGCTCGGAGTGACCGCGGATCACTGGGGCGGGGCATCCGGCGGTTCCTGCTGCGAGTGGCGGGCCTGCCTGGCGAAGAGCGAAAGGCCCAGACCGGGCGATTCCAGGTGCGGCGCTAGCGGGGTTGTTAGCCCCGAATGGCCCGAAGCGCCGCCGGGCCGTAGAAGTACCGGATGTACTTCGACTGGATAGAGGTCAGCCGCCGCACCGCCCACGCGAGGTGCACGAAGTGGGGCTCCACCGGCGAGTGGAGCGGATGCATCCCGCACTCCGCCGGCAGTCGATTCCCCTTCCTGGTATTACAGCTGCTGCAGGCGGTCACACAGTTGGTCCAGGCGTTGCCTCCCCCGCGGCTGATGGGGAGCAGATGGTCCCGGGTCAGGCACTCGCGCGGGCGCAGTTGCGCCTGGGTCCGGTGGCAGTACTGACAGCGGTACTCGTCCCGCGCAAACAGAAAGGTGTTGGTGACCTGGCGACGAAATTTGCGGGGAACATGGACGAACTTGACCAGGCGGATGATGGCGGGCTTGGGAATGGAAATCCGCGGACTTCTGATGGGCTCACCGGTCTCCGCCTCGACAATTTCCGCCTTTCCATCGATCACCAACCGAAGCGCCCGCTTCACGGGCACCATGGTCAAGGGTTCGAAGGACGCGTTGAGCGCAAGGCAGCGCACGTTTGGCTCCACCAGAGGATGCATGGATACTACCGGGGGAGGAGGCGTTTGATCAAGCTCGGAACGCCACCCGACCGCCAACCACCGTGAGGAGGACGCCGTTCGGGGCAGGCAGTGGACTGGGTACCGGCCGGGGCTCCGGGGCCGGCGATTCTTCGGGCTGGAAGATCGAGTGTTGGACCGCAATGACATCGGCCCATTTCCCCGGGGTGAGGCTCCCCAGCTGATCCTCCAGCCCCAGAGCGCGGGCCCCGTCCAGGGTGGCCAATGCGAGTGCCTCCTGGTCGGTAAGACCGCCCAGCGCCTGGGCAGCCTGTAGCTCGGCAAACATATCCAGACGGCCGACGCTGGCGACCGAATCGGTCCCCAATCCAACCGGGATCCCGGCCCGCCGCAGCTCGGCGAGCGGCGCCGCCCCGTGCCGGTGCCGGGCATTCGACACCGGGCAGTGGGCGATGGAAACCCGGCGCGCTGCCAGCAGACGGATGTCTTCGGGCAGTAGCTGGATGGCGTGAATGCAGAGGGTATCGGGACCGAGAACGCCGAGCTGGTCGAGCCATGCCACCGGACTGGAGGGCCAGGCACCAAGGCGCTGCTCGGGCCACTGGTCGGCGTGGTCGAGCAGCGGGATTCCCCGAGCGGTCCACCCATGGGCAAAGGGGCCCTCCCCCCGGGTGACGAACTCGGTTTCCTCCAGCGACTCTGCTATATGGACCGCGAGCGGAAGGCCCTCCGACCTGGCATACTCGGCGGTCCGCCGGTACAGCGGCCCGCTCACGGTGTAGGGGGCGTGAGGGGAAACGCCGAGCCGAATCCTTCCACCGGCGTAGGCACGAAGCTCGTCTGCTCGAGCCTCCAGTCCGGCAATGCTCCCATCCAGCTGATTGGGATGGGGGCCGAAGACCTCCTGGTACACCACCCCACTTCCTCCCAGCTCCGCCAGCGCCTGAATGACCGCGCCGGAATCTCCGGTATCGGCAATCGTGGTGACACCGGCGGCCCAGCAGTCGCGGATGCCTCGACGGGCCGCCTCGAGGAACTCTTCGGCGCGGCGGGCCTCCTTCCGGTGACGAATCGCAAGGATCCACTCCCGAAACCGCTGCTCCGGTGCGCTGTTGTCGAAACCGGTGAGTTCGAGGTGGGTGTGGGTGTTCACCAAACCGGGGAGGAGCACTGCACCGGGGCAATCGATTGTCTCGACACCCTCGGGGATCGGTACCTGCTGGTCGGATCCGACCGCGGCAATCCGGCCGTCAAAATCGATGAGGACTGCCGCGTTCCGAATGGGTGGCGAATCGATCGGGTACGCCCAACCCGCCGTAAGGCGGAGCCGACGCTGGGTCACCTGCCGCCGCGGAAGGGGCTGTGAACCGGGCACCGCTCGGTGGGCTCGGTGCCGGGAAAATAGAACTCGTGCACCACCTTGTCGCGGGGACAGAACGGCGTGGCCAGCAGACCGGTGGTCTCGTCGACATCGGCCTGGAGAATGCCTTCGGGCATCAACCACGGCGCGGGCATCCGGCGCCGCTCATACACCTCGCGCATCATGGCGGTCCAAGCCGGCGCGGCAAGGAGTGCGCCCTGGGCATTGGCCTTGATTCGAGTCTTCTTGTCGAAACCCATCCAGACACCAGTGACGAGCTCCGGAGTGAATCCGATGAACCAGACGTCCATTCCGTCGTTGGTGGTCCCGGTTTTTCCTCCAGCGGGCACATTGAATCCCCTCCCCACGACCGCGGAATAGGCAGTGCCCCGGCGAACGACGTCCCGGAGCCCCTCCAGGATGATCCAGGCGTGTTCGGGATCGAGCACCCGCTGCTCGCGACCTTCCGGCTGCCATACGATGTTGCCCTTGCGATCTTCGACCCGGACAATTCCGATCGGCGTGGTCAGCACGCCCATATTGGCAAAGGTGGTGTAGGAGGCGATCAGCTCCAGCGGATTGACGTCCGCCGAGCCAATGAAAATCGACGGCACCCGAGGCACTCTGGTGGTCAGCCCGAGGTTGGCCGCTTCGCTGATGACGGCATCTTCACCGATCTGTTGGCCGACTTTCACGGCGATGGTATTGCGCGACTGCCGGAGCGCCTGCCGCATCGACATCGGGCCTTCGAACTTGCTGTCGTAATTCTTCGGTTCCCAAATCGGTTGATCGGGAATTTCGATCGACACCGGGCTGTCTTCCCAAATCGAGGAGAGCGGAATGCCGGCCCGGATGGCCGCGGTGTAAACCAACGGCTTGAAGGTCGAACCCGCCTGCCGCATGCCCTGGGTCACCCGGTTGAATTTCGAGTCCTCGAAATCCCGACCGCCCACCATGGCGCGGATGTTCCCGGTCTGGGCCTCAATGGTGACCATCAGGCCCTGGAGATAGGGGGTGAACGGACCGGTGGTCGCGTCGGGGACCTCGGTACGTTGCTCCAGGTATTGCCGGTAACTCTGGTGCGGAAAGGGCCCGTACACGCTGCCACTCTCAATGGTTTGCAGTTGTGCCTCGAGAGCCCGCTCGGCCGCCTGCTGCATGTCGAGATCGAGGGTGGTGTAAATCCGGAGTCCGGCGCGGTACAGATCGGTGCCAAACCGGATTTGGAGGATCTGCCGGATGTACTCGACAAA
Source organism: Gemmatimonadales bacterium (assembly GCA_031402135.1). Taxonomy (GTDB): domain Bacteria; phylum Gemmatimonadota; class Gemmatimonadetes; order Gemmatimonadales; family GWC2-71-9; genus JABFSM01. Next base: position 12,288 of record JANNSC010000355.1, read on the forward strand.
GTACTCGGCGACGCCGCTGTAGTCGGAGCGGCCGGAG
>JANNSC010000356.1:0-2189 GCA_031402135.1 Gemmatimonadales bacterium
CCGAAATCGTAGAGGGCCACAGTGTGGGGAGATTGCAAACTCGCGGCGACCTCGGCTTCTCGGCGAAATCTGGTGACCGCAAGGCGGGCCGCCTCGGAGTCTCCCCGGGCAATCGTTTCCGGACGGATGAGCTTGATTGCCGCCGGCCGCTGCAGCATGCGGTGGGTGGCCCGGTACACCTCGCCCATGCCGCCCTTGCCGATTAATTCGCCGACATGGTAGCTGCCCAGCTCGCGGGCGCGGGAGACCTGCTGGCCAAGTCGGGTGACGACATGGGAGATCATCACGGCGATCCCGACCAGCATGTAGTCGGGGTAGTGCATGACGAACACGTTGGCAGTGGCACCAAAGTCCCAGACACCACGCTCCCGAGCGATGAGCATCCCGATTGGATTCATCGAGGCTGCCACGAGGCTGACAATCAGCGTCTTGCCAGGCGGGGTCGGCAAGACCGCCGCAAACATGATCACGACAATGCCAACCCAGGTGAATATCGGCTGAACCATCAGGCCGTGAGGAGTCGGATCCCAGTGCCACAGTGTCGCGATGGCCAGCGAGGTGAAGACCAGGTAGCCCAAGCCAACATCGAGGATGACGCGAGGCGGCCGATGGGTCCGCCTCGACCAAGCGAAGAGCGCCAAGGAGATGGCCGCGTTCACCCCCGAGATGAGATCGGGGACGCGTTGCGCCCGGGCGAGGATTTGGCCTCCGCCCAATGAGTTGATGGCGAGGCGCTCCAGGAGTGGAGAGATCAGCCAGAGCGCCGCCCCAGTCAAGGCAATGATTCCGAGCCGCCGCGAGGCCTCTTGGAGGAGATCGGTGGGCTGGGCCCTGGGCCTGCCCCCAGGCGTATGGGTATCCGCGGGGGTGTTGCCCAAAGGGGGGCCAATCAGACGCTGGGTCACCAATGCGCTCCAGGTGAGGCGGAGCCGGCGTACAGCGATGAGAAGAGGTGCACGTGCTGGCCCGGGCGAGAGACTCCGCAAAGTACGGCGGAGGCCGATGTTCGTCCAGCGCTTGGACCACCACCCTTAAAGTATGTTCTCAGGTAGATAGGCAAGATGTGACTGAAGCCCCGGCTCCAGCCCTCACGGCACCGCGGTGTAGTGGCCGTGGATGCAGAGCCAGCGGCCATTTTCCTTCACGAAAATTCGGGTGGACTTCCCCCGGCTGGTAAAGCGAACCCCGGTCTGCACTCCCTCGTCGGTCCAGTAGTAGGTGATCCAGGCAACATCACCCCGCACCGTCACCTCCGGCTGGTGCATCACGGTGTGGACCTCCTTGGCTCGGCTGAGATAACCCGCCATCCCCCGCACTTCTTCCGCCTTGCCCGACGCCAGGTAGACGTCGCTCTCCCCAAATTGAGTGAACCCGGGATGCACGAAGGCCGCGTAGCGCTCCACGTCTCCCGCCTCGATCGCCGCCCACATTGCCACCAAGGTGGCCTTCACCTCCTCGGCGGCTCGGGTCTCAGCAGGAGCACCGCCCTGCGCGTGGGCGAGAGACGTGACCAGAACCACAGCAAGCAGGCAGGGGAGCACGGCAGCAGGGCGCATGGGCGGAATCCGGGTGAAGGTTAGGAGAGAGGTCACGGCGGACAGATGCCCAGGGTCCAGCGTACCACCTCGGCGCTGACCGCCTGATCCCGATGCATGCCGCCCACAACCCACGCGGTATCGCCTCGGAGGAGGAGACCCCGATGGTCCATCGTTGCCGCCGGCGCGTCACCCAGTTCCTGCCACCTTCCCCGCAGGGTATTGAAGGCGATGACGCTCACGAGCGGCGCCGACGGGGCGAGGTCGTATCCGACTCCGTTGTAGTTGTAGGGATTGTCGGTACCCCCTGCAAAAACCACCCACGGCCCGCAACTCGCCGCCGCCGGCCGGTACCGCACCGGGCCGGGGTGGGTGGGCAGCCGGGTCCAGGTAATCGAGTCGGGCCGCGCCGCAACGATGGTTCCCAGCCACGTCTGGGGTTGGTTGACATAACGCGGCCCCGTGGCGGTGCGCCGGGCGCCATCGATGAAGATGATGCTGTTGCCTGCCAAGGCGCCGCCGTGCCCGAAGACCCCCGGACCGGGAATCGGCGTGCCCGCGGTCCAGCGGTTATTCAGCACGTCGTAAATCTGCACATCGCGCACGTTGTCGCTGTCATGCCACCCCGACACCAGGTAAATCAGTGAATCGCGG
>JANNSC010000357.1:0-2084 GCA_031402135.1 Gemmatimonadales bacterium
GCTACACCCATCAAGCAACACCCACGGCAGCGCGCGTGCTGCGGTCACTGCATCGGGTGGATCAGGTGATCGGACAGGTGCTCGACCGGCTTGCGGCGCGCGGCGAGCTCGCCGACACACTGATGCTGATGGTGAGCGATCACGGCGCATCGGTGGTGCACCGGCATCTCGACCTGGCGGAGTGGTTCCGGGCTCAGGGCGTGCGCACCCTGTCCCATCCGGTGCTATGGGAGAAGCACCCGGCGGCTGCGGTCATGGTGGCGGGCAATGGCTCTGCCATGGTGTACGCCGAGCCGGGCGTGCCACGGCAAGGCCGCTGGTCAATGGAGCGGCTGCGGCGCCCCGAAACGTTTGGAGCCGGAGCCGACCTGGTCGATCGATTGCTGGCCGAACCGGCGGTGGCGCTGCTCGCCGCAGAGGCGGGGCCCGACACGGTGACGGTGGCCGATCGCACTGGGGAAGCAACCATAACCCGGGATCTTGCAGCCATCCGATACCAGCCCGAGAGCGGCGATCCGCTCTGCATCGGTGGGGGGTTCTCGGGAACCCACCGGGAGTGGCTGGCCCAGTCGTGGCACGCTGCCCTGCCCGATGCCGCATACCAGTTGCTCGATCAGTTCCGTGCCTCTCGAACCGGCGATCTGATCGTGGTGGCCAACGAGGGCTACGACTTCCGCGACCGCTTCGAACTCCCCGAGCACCGCTCCGGCCACGGCAGCTTGATCCAGGCCCACATGCACACGCCGCTCTGGTCGAACCGCCGGCTGGGAACGGTGCCGCTCCGAACCACCGATCTCTTTCCCACCATGCTCGACTGGCTGGGCGTGGCGCTGCCGGAGGCCATCGATGGTGAGTTGGTCTGGAGGGCGGGCGTCTAGTTCCGGCGGGCCAGCGCCTCGATGAGGTCGGCGGCCCGCGCCAGCATCGCCTGATCCCGGGCTGGCAGCGCTGCCAGCCCGGCCGCCAAACGCGCCACTCGCCGCTTCCGGCCCTCCAGCAGCAGTTGCCGCCCCGCCGGCGTCGCCCGCACCTTGAGCACTCGGCGGTCCTCGGTGTCCCGAATCCGCTCGACCAGCCCCTCCCGCTCCAAGTCCCCCACCAGCTTGGTGATCGTGGGCGGCTGAACCTGTTCGGCAGCGGCCAGCGCCGCCATCGGCAGCGGTCCGGCAAAGACAATCACCGAGAGCGCCGAGAGGCGGGGACCCGACAGCCCCGCGGCGCGATCCTCCGGTCGAAGGGATCGGAGCAGATGGATGGCGGCGGAGTGCAGCCGATCGGCGGTGCCGACAGCGCTCGGGGCCCTGGGTTGACGAGGGCGGGATGGCTTGGTAATATTCATTAGCTAGTCTAACTAATATAATTGCAGGTACCGTCAATCGGGAGTCCCGATGTCCGCCACCCCCCTCCTCCAAGGTATCGGCCAGATCGCCGTCCGGGCCACCGACTTGCCCCGCGCCACCGCGTTTTATCGCGAGGCGCTCGGTCTCCCCTTCCTCTTCGACGCACCGGGGCTGGCCTTTTTTCAGTGCGGCGGGGTACGCCTCATGCTGTCCGGCGCGGAAACACCCGAATTCGATCACCCGGCATCGGTACTGTACTTCGACGTCGCCGATATCGACGCCGCCTACGCCGCCCTGGCTGGACGGGGGGTGAAGTTTCGGGATCAACCCCACGTCATCCACAAGGATGGGGCCCGCGCCCTCTGGATGGCCTTTTTCGAGGACTCCGAAGCCAACGTCTTCGCGATCATGGCCTGGAAGTAGCCCGCCGGACAGGGCGCTTGCTGCGGAGTCGAAGTATATTCTCCGCACACCAATCCAGGGCTGGTCCGTGCTCGGCCTCCTGCTCGCATTTCAGACCGCACCCATCTGCGGCCCGACCGCACTCTGCCGCCTGCTCGAGACGGCTGCCGCCGCCAATCAGGTGGCGATGCTCGCCCCCGGCGGGTACGGCGCCACCATAGAAACCGAGACCGCCATCATCGGTCGCCGAGAGGGGCGAATCGAAGGGGCCACCACCCTCGAACAGACCAGCAGCCGGGCCCGCTGGTCGAGCGACGGCGGTTTCGAGCAGCATGTCGTCGG
>JANNSC010000358.1:0-2417 GCA_031402135.1 Gemmatimonadales bacterium
GATTGTCGCTGGATTAGCATCCACAGAGTACACCGACAACAGCATCCACAGATTACACCGATTTCACAGGTTTTACGGGTGCGGGGTCAATCGGTGCCATCTGTGAAATCTGTGGACAGTTTAGTGGTTGAACAGCTCCCCCAGTTAGCTTTCCCCCATGAGGTACCTCTGCTCAGCCGTCCTTGCCTCCGCGCTGCTGAACTTGGCATCGGCGGATGCACAAGACCAGAAATCATCCAAACAGTCCAAACCCGCCACCCCGGCGGTGGCGTTGGCCACCAGCGGCCTGGCCGGGCAATCGATCGCCGTCCTTCCGCTGAGGATGGCCCCGCCCGACCGCCGGATTCCGGGTGGGACCAGCCCGACGGCTCGCCTGGCGACGCTGCACCAGGCCGATTCACTTCTCGCCGATCTCTTGCTGGAGCGCGCCCCCGACGCCACTTGGGTTCTGCCGCCGGAGCTCCGTCGGATGGCGCAGCGGGCCGCAGCCATGATGCCGAATCCGGACAAAATGGGCCAGTCGGTGATGCGGACGCCGAGCCGCAAGGATATGCTGCCCGACCCGCTGCGCACCTACGTGCGCCAGCTCGTCGCCTTTATCGAGGGCGGCCGTTTTGTGTTAATCCCGGCGGCGCTGTACCTCACTCCAGGTCCCGGCGACAGCCTGACAGCTCAGCTGTCCATGGTGCTTGCCGATGGGGTGATCGGGCGGGTGGTCTACCGCACTCTGGCGATGGGGCGCGGCGCCACCTTCGTGGACGCCTATCTTGCCGCCCTCGATACCGTGATCCCTTCCGAGACTCCGCCTCCACCCACCCCATGACCTACGCTGTGACCCTGATCCCGGGCGACGGGATCGGCCCGGAAATCACCGAGCAGACGGTGCGCGCGGTGGAGGCAACCGGGCTCAGCTTTGCCTGGGATGTCCAGACGGCGGGAACGGCTGCGGTGCACGCCGGCCTCGATCCGCTGCCTGACGCGGTCCTGGAGAGTATTCGCGCCCACAAGGTCGCGCTCAAGGGGCCACTCACCACTCCGGTGGGAAACGGCTACCGCTCGGTCAATGTGGCGCTCCGCAAGGAATTCGATCTCTACGCCAATGTGCGCCCGGCAGTGACAATTGTGCCGGGGCGCTACGACGGCATCGACATTGTGATGATCCGGGAAAACGTCGAGGGGCTTTACTCCGGGGTCGAGCATTTCATCCGGGTGGGAGACGATCCCCGAGCGGTGGGGGTGTCCCAGGCCATTGTAACCCGCTATGCCTGCGAACGGGTAATCCGATACGCCTTCGAGTATGCGGCCCGGCACCGCCGCGTCAAGGTCAGCATTGTGCACAAAGCCAATATCCTCAAGATGGCCAGCGGGCTCTTCCTCGAGGTCGGCCGGGCAATTGCCAAGGAATATGCCGGGCGGATCGAGTGCAACGAACTGATCGTGGACAACTGCGCCATGCAGCTGGTGCTCAACCCCGAGCGGTTCGATGTGATCGTCACCACCAATCTGTTCGGCGACATCCTGAGCGACGAGATTGCCGGGCTGGTCGGCGGCCTGGGGCTCGCGCCCGGCGGCAATATCGGCGCCTCGGCGGCGCTTTTCGAGGCGGTGCACGGCAGCGCCCCCGATATTGCCGGAAAGGGCGTGGCCAACCCTTCGGCCCAGATGCTCGCCGCGGCCATGATGCTCGATCACCTGGGGGAAATTGACGCCGCCGGCCGGCTTTGCCGCGCCATCGTTTCCACCATTCGAGACGCCGGCATCCGACCCCGGGACCTCGGCGGAACCGCCACCACTCGAACATTCGGCGATGCCGTCGTTGCTCGCCTCGGCTGAGCCGCCGGTCCCCTGCGCCCGGTGCCTGAAGCGGGCGCCGAACATTTCCTGGGGCGATCTCTGTCCCGATTGCCTGGCGGAACTGCGCCGGCGTGCAACTCCAATCGCCCGGCGCATCTCCATCCTTGCGGCATTGCTGGTGATCTTCTACGCCTGGCGCGAGATTGTCTTGACGCCGACCAGCCGCGTCTGGGTGGCAGGAATCGCGCTGGGCACCTATTTCCTGGTGCGGCGCATCGCCACCCAGATTGCGATTGAAATGCTCCGCAAATGAGGAACTACCCCATGCGTCGATTCCTGCTTCCCACTCTTCTCCTGTTCGCGAGCCCGCTCGCCGCCCAGACCAGCATCACCATTTACAATGACGGCCGGGTGCTGGTGCGCCGGAGCCTTCCGGTGGCGCTGGGGCCGGGCATGAGTACCCACCGCCTCTCACTCGGCTTGCTCGATCCGGCGTCGGTCTTCGCGCTGGATTCTGGGGTCGTGGTGACCGGAAGCGCGTACGACGAGTCGGTGGATGAGCCGAACACCATGCGCCGAGCGGTGGGGCAGGCGCTCAAGTTCCTCACTGGTGGGCGGAGCAA
>JANNSC010000359.1:0-16146 GCA_031402135.1 Gemmatimonadales bacterium
CGGCATTGCCGGGGGTTCGCATCACCGCCACCGTCCGGACCGAAGGACGAACCGGCGTGGAAATGGAAGCGCTGACCGCGGTGACGGTCGCCTGTCTGACAGTGTATGACATGGTAAAATCGGCGGATCGTGGCATGGCAATCGAGGCGATTCGACTGGTCCACAAGAGCGGCGGGCGGAGCGGAAATTACACCGCTGCTCCGGCCACCGACTGACTGGAGGAACAATGATTCGGAATCCTTGGAGCAGATTGACTCGGCACGACGGCCAGCCGCCCCGCTGGTATGCCTGGGCCACCGGCGCCGGTGCATTGGTCGGTGGGATTGTCCTGGTAGGCACCCTGGCAGCGGCGTTGGCCGGCCTCACCTTCGGGCAGCGTCCCAGCGTTCCCGCGGCCACCGTGGTGCAAGCCGAAGTCGTCGAGTTGCAGCGCGAGTTGGACCTCACCAATGCCAAGCTGGCGCAGGCCCAGGTGCAGCTGGAGCGGCTCAATGCCGTGGCCCGCTATTCCAGCCTCTACAGCGTGCCCGCCGACCTCGCCGGCGCCATCTACGACATCGCGCGGGCCGAGGGAATCCACCCGTCTCTCGGATTTCAGCTGGTCAAGGTCGAGAGCAGTTTCAAGCGAGGGGCCCGGAGCAACAAGGGCGCCATCGGGTACACCCAGCTTCGTCTCAAGACCGCGCGGTTTTACGACGCAGAGGCCACCGAGCAGTCCCTTCACGATCGAGACACCAATCTTCGGATCGGATTCCGGTTCCTCAAGGATCTGCTGGCTCAGTTCGACGAAGACTTGAACATGGCCCTGCTGGCCTACAATCGCGGGCCCCAGCGGGTAGTTGACATGCTTGCCCGGGGCGAAGATCCGGCCAACGGTTACGCAGAAATTGTGATGCGGGGGCTCAAGAAGGGATTGTAATGCGGCGGCCCGCCAGCAGCGGGCGCCCGGCTGCCAGAGCATTCGCCGTCCGTAGCGCCAGGACCGTCACACCATAGCGGCGGGCGAGACCCGAAAGAGTCTCGCCCGCTTTGACGAGGTGAATCCGCGCTGTGCCGGTTGGCGCAGCCGGCGCCGAGGTCGAAGGCGCGTGCGCCGTGGTAGCCCGCCGGGGGCCCGCCCCGCCCACCCGCAACTTCTGGCCGGCCCGGATCATCCCGTTTGATTTCAGATGGTTCCAGGCGCGCAGCTGGGCAACACTCACCCGATAGCGCCGCGCGATGCCGCCCAGCGTTTCGCCTCGCTGCACCCGGTGAGTGCCGCCGGCTCCATCGCTCAACCCCACCCGCCGATTCTCCGCCACCCAACCCGCCAGACGTGCCTGCCCGGGAATCCGGACCGCATCGCCCCGCTTGGGCGAGCGGCTGCGATACTCCGGATTGAGCTCGCGCAGCGCGCTGACGGCCAGCCCGTACTTCCTGGCCAGCGCGGCGATGGTTTCGCCCGGCTTGGCATGGTGCGGAAAACTGCTCAGCCGTTCGCCGACGGGGAGCCGCTCAACCGCCGATTGCGTGTTACGTCCGAGTCCGGCCGGAAGCCGGACCACGGCGCGGCGTTTCGGCGGCGTAAGCGCGCGGAGGTACACCGGGTTGAGTTCCCACACATCGGCCACGGGTACTCCCGCCAACCGCGCGATCACGTCGAGCCCGGTGGCATCCGCCACCACCACCGAATCGAGATCGGATGCCAAGGCAATTGGCGCAATCGGAGGGAAGCCGTACCGTTCCGGCTGCTTGGCAATCATCGCAGCGGCAATCAGCTTCGGCACATAGTCCTTGGTTTCCTGGCGGATGAAACGGGTGTCGGCCAGCTGGAAGAAGGCCATGTCGCCCGCCTGGGCGGGGACACTGGAGTCGGGGTCGGAGTTGGGATCGACGGCAAGGTTGAGCGCATCCTCCTCTTCGTCGGCCGGATCCAGCCGGGCCAAACCACGCTGGATCCGCCCCGGTCCGCCGTTATAGGCCGCCGCGGCCAGATAGGGAGAACCGAACTTGGTGGTCAGATCGCCGAGGTAGCGCACCGCAGCCTCGGTGGCCCGCGGGACGTCACGCCGCTCATCCACCCAGCCGTCCACCTTGAGCCCGTAGAATTTTCCGGTCGCCATCATGAATTGCCACATGCCGACGGCGCGCGACCGGCTCACCGCGGTGGGGGAATACCCCGACTCGATCAGCGGGAGGTAGGCCAGATCACCGGGCAGTCCGCGCGCCAGCAGAGCCTTTCGAAAGGACGGCTCGTAGCGCGGCATCCGGGTGAGCCAGATGCTCATCCGCTCCCGGGCCGGGCCGGAGAAGAAATCCACCCAGTACTTGACTCGGCCATGGTCCTCGAAATTGGCGACATCGATATCGAAGAGCGATTTGATTGCCGCCGATTCGAGCTCGCCGGGAGCACTCGGCAACACCGGACCATCAGGGAAACGGGTTTCCGCAATTCGATCGAGCATCACCGCGTCGAGCACCGAATCGCGGGCGAGGGTCGATAACACCATGGAGTCAGAAACCGCTGCTTGGGCAGTTATCCCGGAACCGTGCGCCGAGGAGTCAGCATCTCCAGCCCGGTTGGCAACCGTCACTGCCGCAGGGAGAGACTCGTTCTCGGGCACCGGCAGGTTCGCGGAGTGCGACCCAGCGCAGGATGCCAGAAGCAGCGCAGAAATGAGCGCGGACCGTGATCGCATTTCTGTCCCGATAAGAGGTTTTGGAGGCTTCACAAACTAGGATGCAGGAACCGCGCCGAGGGTCGCCCGATCCTAGCTTTCGGGGCCGGACTTGGCGGCCAGGAGCCGGTTCGTGGCATTGAGCACGGCGAGGGCGGCGCCCCGCGGCGCATCGCCCTCGGTCAGGTACGATCCCACCACCCTCGGGCCCTCGGCATTCCCCGGAAGCCCCAGGGATACAATCACCACCGTCGCGTCGAAGGCTCGAACCGCCTTGACCCCCACGAGTTCAAAGCTTGGCTCCCGCACTGCCTGAGCCAAGGCCAGCAGGGCCGCCTGGGCCGCGCAGCGGAGCTCCCCCGCCTGTGAGGTGAGCCCACGTGCCTCGCCTTCAAACCGGGGACCATCGGGCCACGCCAGCGTCACCCGAGCCCGGCATTCACCGCTGGGCAACCGGTCGAGCTTGAACCCGACAAACCGGAGTCGCTCTTTCACGGTTGGCTATATTGGCTGACCATGATCTCGAATCTCCTTCTTGCCGTCCTGCTCGGTGCCCAGTCGGGGCCCGCTGATTCACTGAGGGCCCGGATCCTCGAACGGATTGCCCTCGATTCCGGGGCAATCGTGGCTGTGGCCGTCCGGGATCCGGTCGGGGGATTCATGGTGCTGGTCAACCCCGACCTCCGGTTCCACGCTGCCAGTACCATGAAGGTACCTGTGCTCGTGGAACTCGCGCGACGGGTGGACGCCCGGGAGCTCCGCTGGAGTGATTCGATCCCGGTCAAGAACAGCTTTGCCTCGATTGTGGACGGGTCGGCCTACACCCTCGATTCCGCCGGCGACAGCGATCCGACCGTCTACGCCGCCATCGGGTCGGCCTGGTCCCTGCGCCAGCTCGCCACCCGAATGATCGTGCGTTCCAGTAACCTCGCTACCAATTTGTTGATCGAGCAGCTCGACCCAACCCGGGTGACCCGGACGATGCGGCGGCTGGGCGCCGATTCAATGGTGGTGCTTCGCGGGGTGGAGGACGGCAAGGCATTCGAAAAGGGACTCATCAACACCACCACTGCACGCGACCTCGCCACCGTGTTCCTGGCGATTGCCGCCGGACGCGCTGCGTCGAAGGCGGGCACCGCCGAAGTCCTCGGCATCATGGAACAGCAGGAATTCAACGATGGGATCCCAGCGGGGCTCCCACCGGGAACCCGCGTGGCCCACAAAACCGGAGAGATCACCGCCACCTGGCACGATGCCGCCTTGGTCTACCCGCCTGATGGGCGGCCCTACGCGCTGGTGGTGCTTACCCGCGGCGTCCCGCTTCGGGAACGCGGCGTGGCACTGCAGGGTGACATTGCCCGGCTGGTCCACCCCGCTGTGCTGGAAGTCAGGCGCCGCGGGCGTACGCCGTGAAGCGGGCCATCAGATCCCGGGTGATCGGCCCCGCCTTTCCGGCGCCAATCACTCGGCCGTCGTAGGACCGGATCGGGGCGATCTCGCTGGCGGTGCCGGTGAGGAACGCCTCGTCGGCGGTATACACGTCAAAGCGATTCAGAATGTCTTCCTTGACGGCATGTCCAGCCTGCCGAGCCAGCTCCATGACCACCGAGCGGGTTACCCCCTCGAGGATGCCGGCATGAATGGGAGGGGTCCGGAAAACCCCGCGTTTGACCACGAACAGGTTCTGTCCGGTGCCCTCGGCAACGTGGCCCGATGAATCCAGCATCAGCGCCTCGTCGGCGCCGGCATGGTTGGCCTCCATCTTGGCCATCGCGTGGCAGAGGTAGTTGAGCGACTTGATGCGGGGGGAGAGTGCTTCGCGGTGCGGAATCGGGGTACCGGCGGTGATCACATTGAGGCCCTGCTCCAACCGGTCGGGGGACCAGATGTTGATGATGTCGACGATCACGATCATGGTGGGCCGCCCACAGTTTCTCGGGTCGATACCGAGATCGCCGATGCCCCGGGTGAAGATTGGGCGGAGATACGCCTCCTGCAGACCGGAGCGCTTCACTGCCTCCACGATGACCGCAGCGAACTCCGCCTTGGCCATCGGGACGTCGAGCAGCACGGCGTGGGCACAATCGTACATGCGGTCGAGGTGTTCCTGCAGCTTGAACACCTTTCCGGCGTAGACCCGAATGCCTTCGAAGACGCCGTCGCCGTAAAGGAGTCCGTGGTCGAATACCGAGACGGTGGCGGTTTCCTTGGTATGCCACACGCCATCGATCCAAATAGTAGCCATTCGGACTCCAGTGGAGGGTAAGACCGGCGCAAAGTTAATAGAGCCGGTGGCGAACAGCCATTGGCCCCCGGATATTCGCGACCACATGCCAGCTTGGTTTTCATCTATGCTGCTGCTCCTCAATCGCCACGCCCTCGCCGCCGAACAAGACCCGGTGCTCTATCCGGATGATTCGCGGCGGCCGCTGCTTTCCAAGGGAAAACGAGTTCAACGGCGCATGAGCCGCCGCCTCTACGTTCTGGGACTTGCGCCATCGCGGGTCTGGAGCAGTCCGTGGAAGCGCGCCTGGCAGACCGCCGGTATCCTCCTGGAAGAATCCGGACTGGCCAAGACAGACCGGATTGCATGTGAGGCGCTGGCAGGGCCGCCCGATCTTGGGGCGCTGGCGGAGGCAATCGGAGTGGTCGGCCCCGGTCAGCGTATTGCGGTGGTGGGACATGAGCCGTGGATGAGCAGCCTGGCAGCGCTGCTGCTGACCGGCAGCGGGAGTGGACTCTCGATCGATTTCCCGAAGAGCGGAATCATGGGAATTGAAACCGACGGCCTCGAGCCGGGCGAGGGCACCCTGAGATTCTTTTTCCGACCATGAGGGCGGTGGGATTCGAACCCACGACCTACGGCTTAAAAGGCCGCTGCTCTACCAACTGAGCTACGCCCCCTCCTCCTAAAAAAGCTCCCGCTGTGCCATCGGCGCAAAACTCATCCGGTGATGCCGAGTGGCGCCCACCGAGGAAATCCCGGCCAGATGGGCCAACGTCCCATACCCCATGTTGGTTTCCCAGCCATAACCCGGATGCCTCGGCGCCAGACAGCGCATGATCCGGTCTCGCACCGTCTTGGCAATGATGCCGGCCGCCGACACACTGTAGCAAAGCGCATCGCCCCGCACCAGCGCCTCGTGGGGCATGCCGATTTCGGGAAAGGGGAGTCCGTCGACCAGGACCACATACGACTCCAACCCGGCAACGCTCCGCGCTCCGGTTTCCCCGTTTTCCCGCTCCCCACCTCCCAGCGTGCGAAGTGCCGCTCCCACCGCCCGCCGCATTGCCAGCGCCGTCGCCACTCGAATATTCAGCCGGTCAATTTCCCGGGTCGATGCCGCGCCCACTCCCAGCCGGATGGCCCGGGACCGGATCAGCAACGCCAGCTCCTCGCGTCGGTGCGCCGGCAGGGTCTTGCTGTCTCGTACCCCGTCGATCGGGTCGGTACCGGGGGGAAAAACAACGGCCGCGGCCACCACTGGACCAGCCAGAGGGCCGCGGCCTGCCTCGTCGACACCCACCAGGAGCCGGCGCTCGGCCCACGCCAGACGTTCCCGCTCGACCGTCGGCAGGAGACGCGCGGCGCGGGCCACCCTCTACCGGTCCTTCTTCTCCCGGATGCGAGCGCCTTTGCCCGAGAGTGCCCGCAGGTAGTAGAGCTTGGCGCGGCGGACCTGGCCCCTGCGAACCAGTTCAATGGTGCCGATGGCGGGACCGTGCAGCGGGAAGATCCGCTCGACCCCGACGCCGGCGGAAAGCTTTCGCACCGTGAAGGTCTCGTCGATGCCGCCGCCTCGACGGGCCACACAGACGCCCTCGAATGCCTGGAGCCGCTCCTTGTCGCCCTCGCGCACCCGCACCATGACCCGCACCGTGTCACCGGCCGCGAACAGGGGCAGGTCGGTCCTGAGGCCCTCTCGGGCGATTGCCGCAACGCGTTCCATCGTCAGTCTCCTTCGTCAGAATTCCACGCGGCCCAAAGATCAGGCCGGCGTTCGGCCGTCAACTTTTCCGCCATCCGCTGCTTCCATGCGGCAATCTCGGCATGATTGCCGGAACGCAGCACGTCGGGAACCTCATGCCCCCGATATTCCGGCGGCCGAGTGTAGCTCGGCGGGCTCAAGAGCCCGTCGTAGTGCGAATCCGAACTGGCCGATTCGTGATCGCCCAGTGCACCAGGCAGCAGCCGGACCACCGCATCGATCAGGCAGAGCGCCGCCGGTTCCCCCCCGGAGAGGACAAAGTCTCCGAGGGAGACTTCCTCCGCCCCTAACCCGTCCGGCACCCGCTGGTCCACATCTTTGTAATGCCCGCACAGCAGGGTCAGCTCCGGCTCCAGCGAATACCGCACCGTCAGCCGGTGGTCCAGCCGACGGCCCCGGGCCGACAGCAGCACGATGGGGCCCTTCCGCTCCGGGAGCGACTCCACCGCTTCGAAGAACGGTTCCGGCTTGAGCACCATCCCCGCCCCGCCGCCGAAGGCGTAGTCGTCCACCGTCTGGTGCCGGTCGTGGGCAAAGTCCCGGAGCTGGATCAACCGAAACGTCACCAAACCCGCCGCCACCGCGCGCCCCATGATGCTCGACTCGAGCATCGGACCCATCGCCTCCGGGAAGAGGGTCACCACATTGATGGTCAGCACGGCCCCACCCCTCTCACCCCTGATCCGTCACAAATCCAGCAGCCCCTCCGGTACCCGAACCCGAAGCATTCGCGCCCCCCGGTCTACCGTCAGCACAAACTCCTTCTTGAACGGCAGCAGGAATTCCCGCGTGGGACCCTGTACCTCCAGCATCAAACCCGACGCAATCTCCACCACGTCAGACACCAGTCCGAGCGCATTGCCGGCACTGTCCTGGACCGCAAATCCCTCCAGCTCGTGGAGGTAGACCTCACCCTCCGCCGGCTGCTTGAGTCCGGCGGCTTCGACCGCCAGAAAATGCCCGCCCCACGGCTTTACCGCATCCACATGGAGGTAGCCGGTGAAGGCCACCAGCCACTGCCGGTGATACACCCGGCTCCGTTCTACCAGCAGCGGACCGGCCACGACTTCTCCCGCCAGATTCTTCAACCAGACCGCCTGCCCCGGTGCGAACGCCAGCTCGGGATTCTCGGTCAGGGGGAAGATCGCACAGTCTCCCTTGAGGCCGTGCGGTTTGCGGAGCCGCCCCACCACCAGGTGGCGGGTCTCCTCCATCGAGGCTACGCCTTGGGGGCGGTGGCAATGACACCGGCCGACTTGAGCAGCGCCGCGACCGTGTCGGTCGGGGTGGCACCCTTGCCGATCCAGCTCTTGGCCCGCTCGACGTCGATTACAATTTTCTTGACGCCTTCCTGCTTGGGATCGTAGGTGCCGAGAATCTCGATGAACCGCCCATCCCGGGGCGATTCCTTGTCGGCGACCACGATGCGATAGAGCGGAAGCTTCTTGCGACCGATCTTGCGGAGGCGAATGCGTGTGCTCATCTGGCTGTCTTTCTTCCCGGGTTAATGACCGGGAAACCGGGGACCGAAAGGAAGTTTCGCGCCCGGCTTGCCTGCGACCTTCATGACCTTCTGCATCTGCTTGAACTGCGCCAGCAACTGATTTACTTCCTGCACGCTGCGGCCGGCCCCCTTGGCCACCCGCAATCGTCGGGAGCCGTTCATCACCTCGGGATCGGCCCGCTCCGCCTTGGTCATCGACAGCACCATCGCTTCGACGTGCTTCAATTTCCTGTCGTCGACATTGGCGTTCTTGAGCATCTGGGGATTCACCCCCGGCAGCATGCCCAGCACATTCTTGAGCGGCCCCAGCTTCTGCATTTGCTTCATGGCCGCGAGAAAGTCCTGGAGATCCAGGCCCTTTTTCGAGGTGGCCTTCCGGGCCAGGCGCTTGGCCTCGTCCTCATCGACGTTGGCTTGGGCCTTTTCCACCAGGGTGAGTACGTCACCTTGCTGGAGAATCCGTCCCGCCATCCGTTCCGGATGAAACGGCTCCAGCGCGTCCAGCTTCTCGCCGGTGCCGACGTACTTGATCGGCGCGCGGGTTACCCCGTAAATCGAGAGGGCAGCGCCGCCCCGGGCATCGCCATCCATCTTGGTGAGGATGACACCGGTGACGCCCAGCGCCTCGTGAAACCCCTGTGCAATCCGGACCGCGTCCTGTCCGGTCATCCCGTCGGCCACCAGAAGGATTTCATGGGGATGCACCGCGGCCTTGAGCCGTCGGAGTTCCGCCATCATTTCCTCGTCGATCTGCAACCGCCCTGCCGTGTCCACCACTACGGTGCGAGCCCGCGCCTTGGCCGCCGCCTCGATGCCTCGCCTCACCAGCGCTACGACATCGGTGCTGCCCGCTTCCCAATGCACTCCGACGTCCACCTGCTTGCCCAACGTGGAGAGCTGCTCCGCCGCTGCGGGGCGGTAGACGTCCGCCGCCACGAGGAAGGGCGCCTTCTGCTCCAGCTTGAGCCGCCGGGCCAGTTTGCCGGCGGTGGTCGTCTTGCCCGAACCCTGCAGGCCCACCAGCAGGATTACCGTTGGCGGCACCGTGGCGTGGGCAATGGGCGACTGCTTCTCGCCCAGCATTGCCACCAGCTCGTCATAGACAATTTTGACCAGCTGCTGACCCGGTCGCAGCGACTTCAACACCTGCTGGCCGACGGCTTTTTCCTGGACCCGTTCCAGGAATGTGCGGGTCAGGTCGAAGCTCACATCGGCTTCGAGCAGGATCCGGCGGATTTCTCGGAGGCCCTCGCGAACCGCTTCTTCATTGAGCACCCCGCGCCCGGTCAGGCGCTGAAGTGCGGCTCCGAGTTTTCCGGACAGCTCGTCGAACATAAGCCTTTTAACATAACGGAGTTAGCCCGGTTCTTCAACCCCGCTTGGCCCTGGACGTCCGGGCTTGAAAAGGCCTTCGAGATGGGCGGCCAAACGGAGGGCCAGGGCGACACAAGTGAGGGTGGGGTTGGCAAAGCCTGCCGTAGGGAATACCGAGGCACCGGCGACGTAGAGGTTCTCCATGCCGTGCACCCGGCAATCCGGATCCACCACTCCGAAAGCGGGGTCACGGCTCATCCGGGTCGTACCGGCGTGGTGGTGCGCGTTGGGATCGGGGGCTTGGCCGGTAGCCACTCCGACCCGCCCAACCCCCGACTCCTCCAGCGATTTGACCAGGCTGGTGCGCAGCCGCTCCAGGCCGGCCTGCTCTTCGGCTCGCCATCGCCAATGCAACTCCGCGCGCGGCGATCCCAGATCATCCAAATCTGGACCGAGCACCACGCGATTCCCGGGGTGGGGCCGCTGCTCGAAATTCACCAGGATTCGAAATCCGTCGTAGACTCGCGTGGGCGCCGGCTCGCGCGACCATCCGTACCCGGCGGGGTGGGGTCGCTCGACCAACTCTCGAAGGCGCGACAGGACCTTCCCGGCCAGGCCTGAAGGAGACGGCACCACCCTGCGGTTGGGCAGCAGCGTGAGGGACGCGTTAGGCAAGCCGAGGTTCCGAACCGCGTGGGAGGTCAGGGCGAGGCGTCCGCAGATCACCGTCCCGTCCGGGGC
Organism: Gemmatimonadales bacterium; assembly: GCA_031402135.1. Taxonomy (GTDB): domain Bacteria; phylum Gemmatimonadota; class Gemmatimonadetes; order Gemmatimonadales; family GWC2-71-9; genus JABFSM01. The sequence goes on from JANNSC010000359.1 coordinate 10,206, forward strand.
GGTGTGGGCGTCGTAAAATCCGGCCCGCAGGAAGAGGTCCTCCGATCGGGGCCGGAGCGTAAGCGCGTGGTCCCGCGGGTGCTCCATGAAGCACCGTCCCACCATGTCGCCCCCGAGTTCCGAAAGGAGGAGCAACCGCGAATTCTCGATCGCCCCGCCCGCCAGGACGAAGGCCCGTGCCCGCACGGTGTGCCACCAACCGGGCCGCGACGCAAACAGTGCCTCGCTCACCCGGCGGCCGGCGCCATCCCCGGCCAGTCGGCAGACGGTCGCGCCATGCATCAGGCGAACGTTGGATGACTCTCGAATCTGGCGGGGATAAGTTTCGGTAAATGGGCGCCCCCGGCCGAACTGGTACACCCGTGAAGCGAGCAGTCCACCGGTGAGCGGAAGCGGCGGCCGGTCGGGATCCGGCCAGTCGGCCGCGCCATAGCCCGGCGGTCCCAGTCCGCACACCACCTGGGCGCGCCGATACCAGGGATGCAGGTCGCCAGGCGAGATGGGCCACTCGCCGAGAGGTTCGGATTCGCGGCGGTCGAAATCCCATGGGTCAAGCGGCACGAATTTGGCACCGATGAAGCCGCCGACCGGAGTATTCCAGATTCGAGCCGTCCCGCCGATCTGGCGATGGCGGGTTGACCGAAGACCGGCGTAGACGTCACCAACCACCCGGCCTTCGTTGAGGCGCTGAACCCTCTCATCCGGCTCCCATCCACCGCTTTCCAGCAGGAGCACGTCGATGTCGCGTCCGAGAAACTCGCGTGCCACCGCAATCCCGGCGGGCCCGGCGCCAATGATGCAGAGGTCAGCGTCGAGGCATGCCCCCTCGGTGAGCCGGCGGGCGTCGAGTTCCATGGATCGGCTCCGATAGTCGTGCGGACCGTCACGGTCCTGGTCCCGACCCTGGCTCGCAAGGAGCGCGCCGACGGCATTCGCGCCGCCCTGGAGAGTGTTCTGACCCAGGAAGGCGTCCGCGGCATGCCGCTCGTAATCGTGAACGGCGCCGAGTGGGATGCCTCGTTGGTGCGCGAACTGACCGCGGACCCCCGATTGCGAGTCATCACCATCGACGAGCCCGGGATTCCCGCCGCACTCACCGCGGGACGAAAGCTGGTGGAAACACCCTGGTTCAGCGAGTTGGATGACGATGATGTGATGATGCCCGGAGCGCTGGCGCTCCGGCTTGACGCCCTGGAAGCCCACCCGGAACTGGATGCCGTCGTCACCAACGGGTACCGGCGGGGCGCGACGGCCGAGGCGCTCTCCATGACCGACATCTCGGCGGTGCGGCGCGACCCGCTGACCGCGCTGCTGAGCTGCAACTGGCTCCTGCCCGGCTCCTGGCTGTGCCGGACCGACCGGGTCGGCGTCGAAGTCTTTCGCGACATGCCGCGCTTTCTTGAATGTACCTACTTGGCGGCGCGGCTCGCGAGCACTGGCCGCCTGCTCCTGGTGGACCAGCCCACCGTCATCTGGCACACCGACATTCCCGATTCCGAGTCCAAGTCTCGCGACTTCCATTTCGGCGAAGTGGCAGCGCTGAACCGGATCCTGGACCTCGAGCTGCCCGAACATTTCCGCGCGGGCATCCGTCGCAAGCGGGCGGAGGCGAGTCACTCGATCGCGAACCGCCTGATCACTGAAGGGAATCCCGGCGAGGCGTGGCGCTGGCACCTGCGCTCCCTCACCGACCCCAGCGGCTGGAGGTACCTCCTCTTCACTCGGCGCGTCATTGCCGCCATGGCGCGGCGCCTGTTTTCGTGAGCGCCGCCCCGACCAAAGTGCTGGTGCTAGGCATCGACGCGGCGAGCCCCGACCTCCTCAGCAGATGGGCCCTGGACGGGACGATGCCCAACCTGGCCGCCTTGATGCAACGAGGCCTCACCGGAGAGACCAGGAGCCTGGAGGGATTCTTCATCGCCTCCACCTGGCCGTCGCTCTACACCGGTGTGACTCCCGCCCGCCACGGATTCCACTATACGATTCAGGTCAAGCCGGGCACTTACCAGTACCAGTACTCGTCCCTGATGCACGATGGATTCTGGAGCCACCTGCACCGCGCCGGGAAGCGCGTTGCGCTGATCGATGTGCCGCTCTCCCGCGTCGATCCGGATCTCAACGGGATCCACATTGTCGACTGGAGCGGGATCGAGGCTACCTTCGGCTTCGACACGTCACCGCCGGCGTTGCGCCACGAAATCGCCGCCCGCTTCGGCCCCTACCCGCTGCGCCGGGCGTGCGATGGGCTGCGCCGCGGCGCGGGGGAATTCGGCGAGCTGGTGAGCCAGCTAGAGCTGGGCGTGCGCAAACGCGCGGACCTGGCCCTTCACTACCTGGCTGCCGGTGGGTGGGACTTCTTCATGCCGGTGTTCACCGAGGCACATTGCGCCGGGCACCAATGCTGGCATCTTCACGATCCGGCGCACCCCGCGCATGACCCCGCGATCGCCGCGGCGATCGGGGACCCGCTCCGGCGCGTCTATGCCGCAATCGACCGGGCCATTGGCCAGATAGTCGCTGCCGCGGGCGACGCACGCATCGTGGTGTTCTCGGCGCACGGCATGCACCACTGGTACGGTGCCCAGGGTGCCCTGCCCAACATCCTGCACGCACTGGGCGTGGCGCAGGCGCCGTCGGTCGAGCCGGCCCCGACCGGACCAGGCCCTGCGGCCGTCGCCGCGGCAAGGTGGCTCTGGCACATGGTGCCCCAGCCACTTCGGGAAGCACTCTACCGACTGCGCACCCGCGCGGGCAATCGATTCGCGGGCCCGCCATCGCTCCCCGGGCTCGATGTGGATGTCCGCACCAGCCGGTGCTTCGTGGTGCGCAATGGACATGCGACCGGCGGCATCCGCCTCAACCTCATTGGGCGCGAGCCGAACGGCGTCCTGGCTCCGGGACCGGCGGCGGAGGCCTTCTGCGCCGAGCTCACCCGCGACCTGCTGGACATTACCGACGAACGCACCGGACGCCCCGTGGCGCGACGGGTCGTCCGAACAAAGGACCTTTACACCGGTGAGCGACTGGACGAACTCCCCGACCTGCTGGTGGAATGGGACGATGCTGTGGCGACAGGGAGCGTTCGTCACGCCAACGGGGCCGGAGCAATGGTCCGGCTCCACTCCGCCAAGATCGGAACGATTGCGGTGGCCAACGAATACACCCGCACCGGAGATCACCGAATCGGCGGATTATTCGTCGCGGCGGGACCGGGCATCCGGCCGGGCCGGCTGGACCGGGTGGTTTCGATCATGGATTTGGCCCCGACCTTTACGGCCCTGGTCGGGGTAGAGATGCCGGGGGTGGACGGTCGCCCCATCCCGGAGCTGCTCTCCGTCACTGAGTAGGAACCGAGGGGCCGTCAAGCCACCCGGCTCTCCTCAGGTTGCTGGGCCCATGACTCCGACTGCAGTTCGCCACTTTCGAGGAGGACCACGCTGATGCCCAGTACATCTCAGGCGCGCGCGCAAGTACGGCCGGCCGGAGCCTCTCGATGGTGAAGGCCACGCCCAAATCTCCGACCCGAGTGCTGGTACTGGGCTTCGATGGAGCCAGCCCGGAGCTGATCCGTCGCTGGGCCGCCGACGGCACCTTGCCCAACGTCCGGGCACTCATGGACCGCGGGATTGTCGGGAATTCCCGCAGCATCGAGGGTTTCATCCACTCCACCTGGCCCTCCTTCTGCACCGGCGTCTCCCCGGCTAGGCATAGCTACCACTACATCGCTCGAGTGAAGCCGGGGACCTACAACTACGAACTGCAATCGATCCAGCACGAAGCATTCTGGACCCGCCTGAGCCGCGCCGGACGGCGTGTCGCAATCTTTGACGTGCCGCTGAGCCAACCCGACCCCGAAATCAACGGGATGCACTGTGTCGACTGGGGGGTGTTCGAGGGGTGGACCTGCTTCAGGACCGCTCCAGCGAGCTTGGCGCCGCAAATCCTGTCCGATTGGGGGCCCCACCCCCTGCTGAGCACCGGTGATGACCTGCGGCGCACCGCCGACGAACACCGCACCCTGCTTGACATGCTGTGCCGAGGCGCCGGCACTCGCGCTGAGCTGACCCGCCAATATCTGGCGCAGGGCGAATGGGATCTGTTCCTGCAGGTGTTTACCGAACCGCACTGTGCCGGGCACTACATGTGGCACCTGCATGAGCCAGGACATCCGTCCCACGATGCCTCGATTGTGGCAGCTCTCGGGGATCCTTTGCGCAAGGTTTACGCGGAGGTCGACGCGGCGATGGGACGAGTCATCAAAGCCGCTGGCGACGCGATCGTGCTCGTTGTCTCGGCGCACGGCATGGCCCACTGGTTCGGCGCGGAGTTCGTGCTCCCGGAAATACTCTTCCGTCTGGGTGCCGCAGAGCGCCGGCCTCCGCCCGCACTCGAGGGCGGCATCCGCGCCAGTGCAATACGATCGGCGCGCGCCGCTTGGCGCCACCTCCCCCAGGGATTCCGGCGACGGGTCTTCGAGCTGCGCCAGAAAATGCACCGCAGTCAGACAACCACGCCTTCCCTCCCCACCATCGAGGCTGACCCGACCCGCAGTCGGTGCTTCGTCGTCCGGAACGGGCACTTGACCGCTGGGATTCGCCAGAACCTCATCGGTCGAGAGCCGTCCGGGGTGTTGTCACCCGGCCCTCAAGCCGACCAATTCGTTGCCCAGCTTACTGCCGATTTGCTGGAGTTAATTGACGAACGGACCGGGCGCCCGCTGGTCCGAACTGTGCGGCGCACTCGGGACCTCCATACCGGGAACCGAGTGGATGAGCTGCCCGATCTGCTGGTGGATTGGGATGACACGGTGCCAACCGGGAATTCCAACCTCGCCGCTGGGGCAGGAGCAACGCTACGGGTTCGGTCCAGGAAAATCGGAATCGTCGAGGGGACCAATGACTTTTCTCGCACCGGGGACCACAGGATCGAAGGGCTGTTCATCGCGGCCGGCCCGGGGATTCTGCCGGGGCAGCTGAACCGCGAGGTGTCCGTGATGGACTTCGCGCCGACCATCTGCACGCTACTCGGCGTCGAGCTTCCCGATGTCGACGGCCGGCCGATACCAGAAATCCTCCCACAGCCTTGAGCCCACCGCGCCGCTGGGAATCGTGGTGCTTGCCATCGCATTAATTAATCGTTTAATTAAATACCATGGACGCCGCCCCAGCATCCTCCTCCACCCGAGACCAGATCCTCGACGCCGCCCAGAGGCTCTTTGCCAGGAAGGGTCTCGATCCCACCACCATCAAGCAGATCGGCACAGCATCACAGCTCAATCCCGCCTTGATCTACTACTACTTTGCCAACAAGGAAGAACTCTACCGCGCCGTCCTCCGGCGCCTCGCCGAAGGCCTCGTGGCCCGGGGCACCGCCGCACTCCAAGTGCCGGCGTCGCCGGCTCAGGCGATTCGGGCGCTGGTGAACGCCCAGGTCGGATTCCTCACCACCCACCCCGATGCACCGAAGCTCATCGTCCGGGAACTGATCGATCATGACGCCCGCCACGCCGAGGAGCTGATCCTCCGGGTGGCAACCGGAATCTTCCAGCGACTCTCCGCCGTCATCGCAGCAGGCCAGAAATCCGGCGTCTTCCGGTCCGATCTGGAACCCCGGTTCGCCGCTGTCAGCACGATTTCCCAAGTGGTCTACTTCACCCTCGCCCGCCCCGCCATCGGGGTGTTCCTCGGCCAGGGAGCCGGCGGGGTTTCCAGCGAAACCACCGCCGCCTTCGGCCGTCACGCCGCTGATTTTGCGGTCTACGCCTTGTCCCAGGGGGAGCAGCCGGCATGATCACCCTATCCAGGCCTCTGTTACTCGCGACGCTCATCGCTGGATGCAGCGGGACTTCCTCAAACCAGGAAGATGCCCGCGGCACCGTCGAGGTCCCCGAAGTGGATCTCGCCGCCATGACCTCGGCCCGGGTGCTCTCGGTGCGGGTCGA
>JANNSC010000360.1:0-2209 GCA_031402135.1 Gemmatimonadales bacterium
TCGAATGCGTCCGGATTACCGGCTTGGGCCAGGGCCACCGTATCGCTCACCGGTACGGCCCGGGCCGACGCCGTCTCGGTGAGCGAGAACCCGGGATGGAGTGCGAGGACGGACACGCCAATGGGATGCCGGTCGGCGGCCAAAGGTTTGATCAAGCCGGGGAGGCGGCTTTTCGTTCCCGAAACATTGTCCAGAAGAACAGTGCCGCGGCCAGGCCAATCAACGACACCACCCGCCAGAGAGCGCCGTAATCCACCACCCCGCCTGACTGGGCGTAGGTGTCGGCCAGCCAGCCGGAGAGGAGTCCGCCCAGGACCGGGCCGCCGCCCAGGATGATGATCCCGAACACCGTCTGCGCCGAGTGCCGAACGTCAGGCGGCGCAACTCGGTCGGTATAGATATAGGCGCCGGCAAAGAAACAGGCGTAGCAGATGCCGTGCAGGAACTGGCTCGCGACCAGTACCCCCACCGGCAGTGACGGCACGCTCCAGATCAAATAGCGGACGAAGTACGCGAGGGCGCCGATGCTGATCACCGTGCGGAAGCCGAGACGAGCCAGCAGGCCACCCAGCAGCGCCATGATGCCGATTTCGCTGAACTGGCCGATGGTCATTGCCGGCCCGATTTGACTGTCGGCCAGGCCCAGGTGTGAGAAAAATTGTGGCGTCTGCAGGAAATACACCTGATGGATGATGCTGATCGGAAGGCTCGCCAGCACCAGCACCAGGAACGACCGCTCCGACAGCAGTCCGAACGCCTTCTTGAACGCCAGCTTCTCCACCGCGTCCTTCTTGGGCGGCGTGTGCGGCAGCGTAAGGCAGAACAGCGCGTAGCCCCAGGAGATCAGGGCCGAGAACCGCAACGAATCGGCCAGCCGGGCTGTCACGTTGGGCAGTTCCGGGCCCACCAGGAACGGCGGCATCGCCTGCAGGTGCAGCCCGGTTTGCAGATAGATCATCGGGAAGATCCAGCTCGCCGCAATCCAGCCAATCGTCCCCCACACCCGCACCTTGGGGAATCCACGGTCCCGGTCACCCAGATTGGCAAACGCCATCGAATTGGAGAGTGCCAGCGTCGGCATATATACCACGCCGTACAGAATCGAGAGCCAGAGCCACGCCTGGAAGCTTGTTTGCGAGGCGGTCATCCATTTGATCACGCCCCCGATCGCCAGCAGCGCGGCCAGAAACTTTTCGGTGCTGAAGTAGCGGTCGGCCAGTTGCCCCGCAATGAAGGGACCGGCGATCGCGCCGATCGATCCGGCGAGGCCGAGGATGGTACCCATCTGGGTGCCGGTGAATCCGAGGCCGCCTTCCGCGGTACTGGCGGTCAGATAGCGTGCCGCCAGCGGCAGCCACGCTCCCCAGACCGCGTATTGCAGGAACATCATCAAGGACAGGCGGCCGACGTTCGTTTTCATCGGGGCTCCGGTATGGGTGCTTTGATCTTGAGATCAGCGGGGGTAGAGGATTGCCGGGTCAGCGGGTCAGCGCGTCGGACACTGCTTCGGATCCGAAACGACCGCAAGGGCGTTGGCAACAGGGCGCTCCCCCTCCTTCTCCGAGGGTTTGTTGGCCAGGGTGTAGCGCACCGCGTTCTCCCAGCTCCGGCGCACCACCATGGTGGTCGAGCCACCACCGTCAAGATTCAGCGCCTCGGTTGCGCCGAGGTCGCGCATCAGTTGGGCACTCTCCCGCAGGGTCATGCCGGCACTGTACCCGGGTTGGCGGCCGTCCACCGTGACCAGCAACACCCGTCGCCCCCCGGCTCCGAGACCAACCATGGTGCGTGGGTGGCGCACCGAGCCGAAGCTTGCCCCACCGGCGGCATCCAGTCCCTCCGATTCAGCGCTGTCCCGCACCAGTACCGGGAAACCACCCACCGCCTCTCGGGGGTGGAGCGGTTCGAGGCCGACTACCACATCAAACGGCAGCGATGCCGCTGCGGCAGCGGTGATCCTCCTCCGCAAGCCGCCGGGTACTGCGGCTCCAACTGATATCACCCCGCCACTGGCCGGTATGGGAACCGAAGCCCCTCCCGAATCCACCGAGAGCACCAGTCGCCGCCGGCCCGGCCCAACCGCAATCCGCAGGGAGCCCGGGGCGGTGTCAACCAGATCACCATAGTTGGGATCGAAGAACGCCACGCCGTCCGGGCGGCTGCGGTTCCAGGTATTGATCGGAATGGTATCGGACCCCACCACGAGACG
>JANNSC010000361.1:0-9717 GCA_031402135.1 Gemmatimonadales bacterium
CCTCGAAGGGGACCGCGGCAATACCGGCCCGATCCAGCAGTACCCTGCGAAGCGTTTCGATGTCTGGAATCGGAACGCCCCCGACCTGCCGACCCACCAAGTCGAGACGGAGGGAGAGGTAGATCGCTCCCTGCGGCCGCACACAGTCAATCGGATGTCCGGCCCGCTTGAGCGCCGAAAACCCCTGGTACAGGGCATCGAGCCGAGTGGTGAGCGCCCGCTCCATGCTGGCCCGGAACTCCGCGATCGCCTTCGGCTCCCGCAAGAAGGCGGCGGTGGCAACTTGCTCCGGCCTGGGTGCCCAGGCTCCGACATGGCTGAGGAACTCTCCCATTCGCCTGATGGCGGCGGGCGCACCAACCGCCCAGCCCACTCGGAGTCCGGTGCCGGCAAACGCCTTCGAAACACCGTCTATGGTCATCAGCCACGGGGCCATGGTGGGAACCAGGGCCAGCGGATGGCGCTCGGCGACACCGCCGAACACCAGCGATCCGTACATCAAATCATGCAGCACGAACAGCGGCCGACGTCCCGTCGCGGTGCGACGGCCGTTTTCCTCGACCACCGCCAACAGGATGTCGCGAAGCACCCCGGGGTCGAGGGTCGTCCCGGTGGGGTTGCTGGGCGAGCAGAGGCAGAGCAGCGCCGCGCCGGGGAGCTGGGGGACCAACTCCTCCGCGGTCGGTTGGAAGCCGTTCTCCACCCGGGTGGAGACCGCCTGGGCCTGCGCCCCCACAAAGCCGATGTAGTGGTCGTTGTTCCAACTGGGGACCGTGTACAGCACCGTATCACCCGGGTCTACCAGGCAGCGGTACGCCGCATAAATTGCGGGGCGCCCCCCGGCGGTTATCAGGACCGATTCGACCGGGTACGCCACCCCATGGTCGCGGGCGATATACTCGGTCACCGCACGCCGGAGCGAGAGGATTCCATCGGCCGGCGGGTAGTTGGTCTCTCCCGCCGCCAGCGCGTCGGCAATGAGCTGGCGAAGCCGTTCGGGGATGGGGAATTGCGCCGCATCGAAGTCCCCTACCGTCAGATTGCAGATCGGGCGTCCGGCGGCAATCAGGCCGCGAACTTCCGCCGCAATCTTCAGGACTCCTGAGGGGCGCAAGTGATGGGAAAAGGCGGAGAGCGCCGCGTCGAGACGTTGCGGGTCGCCGAAGTCGAGGGCGGTGGAGACGGTGGCGGATGGCATTGAGGAAAAGTAGCAATGCACCGAGGTTAGGGTAACTTTACCCCGATTCGGGGTTGGCACCGCAGGGCCCGGGAGGTTGCGTGCACATACTGGTAGTCGAGGACGACGAACGGACGGTAAACTTTCTCCGCCAAAGCCTGGAGGAAGATGGCCATAGTGTCGATGTTGCCGTGGACGGCAATTCGGCGCTGTCCGCCGCCCGGGGCAAACCGCCCCACGACTTGATCGTGCTGGATATTCAGATCCCCGAGCCCGACGGCCTGGTGGTCTGCGCTCGGCTTCGTCAGGAAGGCATCTCCACACCGATTCTGATCCTGACCGGCCGGGATACCCCCAAGGACGTCGCTATCGGCCTCGATGCCGGCGCCGATGACTACTTGGTCAAGCCCTTTGCCTTGGTTGAGTTACTGGCGCGGGTCCGCGCCCTCACCCGGCGGCAGGGAGGGGTAGGGGTGCAGGGAACCCTCTCTGCCGGGACCCTGGAGCTCGATCGGTTGCAGAGGGCGGTCCGCCGGGGAACCCGCACCATTCCACTGGCGCCGCGGCAATTCCGGCTGCTCGAATACCTCATGCTTCAGGCCGGGCGGCCGGTGAGCCGTTCCGAACTGCTGCGTGAGGTGTGGAATCTTTCCTTTGATCCCGACTCCAATCTGGTGGATGCCCACATCTCCACCCTCCGCAGTGCGATCGAAACCGGTGGAGAACCCCGGCTGATCCACACGGTGCGCGGTGTGGGGTATACCCTGCGAGCCGACCCCTCCTGACCATGCGGTCGTTCCGCTCGACGCTGGCGCTTCGGGTCATGCTTCAGGCGCTGGTCGTTGCGGCGGTGGGAATTGCCGGGTCGGCGGTGCTGCTCCGCCGGGACTTGCTGCGCGGTGTGGATGCCACTCTGCTCGAAGTCGCCGAAATTGTCGCCCGGGCCGGGGCTGATCAGATCACTTCTGAATATCACTTTCCGCCCGGCGCCATGTCGGGAGCCGGGAGCGTGGTCTCCCTGGCGAGCCGGCCCCGGGCCCAGCTACTGTCCAGCGAAGGCGGGCCCCTCGTCCGGAGCGACACCGCGCGGCCGGTTCTCTCGGTTCCGGGAGAAGGGCTGGCCCAGGCTCGGCAGGGCGCCCCGGCCTTCACCAATCACCAGAGCGGTGGTGCCGAGGTCCGGAGCGTGATTTATCCGCTGTCCCGGGTCGGGCCGGTGCACCAGGAGCACTTTCTCCAGGTTTCCCTTCCACTCGATCAGGTTCACAGCGGCCTCAACGGGATGGTTTGGCAATTGTCTCTGTTCGGGTTGCTCGGCGTCGCCGTCGCCACCTTTCTGAGCTGGCGAATCGCCGGGCGGGCCCTCGATCCGGCAGTTTCAATCACCGCTGCCGTCGAAGCGATCGGGGCCACTGAACTGGGGCAGCGGGTGAGCGCACCCGGTGACCTGATCGAGTTTCAGCGGATGGCGGTGGCGTTCAACGGACTGCTCCAACGCGTTGAGCATGCGGTGACCGGAACTCGGCGCTTTACTTCCGACGCCAGCCATGAGCTGCGAGCGCCGCTCACGGTGCTCCGGGGCGAACTGGAGCTGGCGCTCTCCCGGCCCCGGAACGCGCCGGAATACGAGGAGGTATTGCGGCGCTGCCTCGATGAAGTCTTGCGGCTGACCCGCCTTGCCGACGATCTGCTCACCCTCACCCGGGTCGAAGGCGGAGTGGTCGGTGGGAAAAGGGTCTCGGTAGACTTGCAGGATCTGGTGGAGCGTGCCACCGTCCGAAAGGCGTCGATCGCCGGGGCGCGGGGGGTCCGCATCGACCTGGATGGTTCCGCCGGAAACGTGTTAGGAGACGGCGACTTGCTGCTTCGCGCCCTGGACGGATTGGTGGAGCACGCCATCATGGCATCGCCTCTCGGCGGAACGGTGCGAATCCACCTGACCGAGGGGGAGCAGCCGGCGGTGACCATCGCAGACAGCGGGCCCGGACTCAACCATGAGGACATCTCCGGCGTTTTCCAGCGCTTCTACCGCTCCAACCGGCCCCGATCCGGCTCGGCGGAATCCGGGCTCGGCCTGTCGATCGCGCGTGCGGTGGCGATCTCCCACGGCGGTTCGCTCGACTACATCGGAAACGACCCCGGAGCTACCTTCAAGATGAGCCTTCTCGCCGCTCCGCTAGAGACCCGCTCTCCAGGAAGCCTGTCATGACTCGCCGCCTTGCCGCGCTGGTGCTCGGATGCACCGTCCTTGCGGCTCGCCCCGCGTCGGCCCAGACCGGCGAACTCGACCAGCGCATGGCATCCCGCGTGGATTCGGTGTTCTCCCGGTTCACCGCGCCAGGATTCCCGGGCTGCGCCCTCGGCGTGGTCCAGGACGGCCGCCTGGCCTACGCGAAGGGATTCGGACTCGCGAGCATCGAACTAGGTGTGCCGATCACTCCGGCCACGGTCTTCGACATCGGGTCGGTATCGAAGCAGTTCACCGCGATGAGCATCGTCCTGCTGGCTCAGGACGGCAAGCTCTCCCTCAACGACGAGATTCAGAAGTACCTCCCGGAGATCCCCCGCTATGCCCGGCCGGTCACCCTGAGGCACCTCCTGCACCACACCAGCGGCATCCGGGACTACATCGCGGTGTTGTATGCCAGCGGATTGCAGGACGAGTCCGTCACCGGAGACCGGGAAGCCCTCGAAGCGATCGTGCGCCAGCGGGATCCCAACTTCGAATCGGGCGCGGAGCATCGCTACAGCAACTCGGGATACTTTCTCCTGTCGCTGGTGGTTCAGAAGGTCAGCGGCAGGACGCTTCGGGACTTTGCCGCGGAACGGATTTTCGTGCCCCTGGGGATGACCCACTCGCAGTTCGTGAATCGCCACGACCAGGTCGTCCCCGGGAAGGCCGCGTCCTACTCCGCCGACCGCCCGAGCGGTTTCCGACTGGCGCTGGCCAACTGGGAACAGACCGGCGATGGCGCGGTGAACACCACCATCGAGGATCTGCTGCTCTGGGAGCAGAACTTCCACAGCAGGCGGGTGGGCGGCGCCGCTGCGATCCGGGAACTTGAGACCACCGGTGTCCTGAACGACGGCAAGGCCATCAGTTACGCCAAGGGCCTGGTGGTGGACCGGCGGCGCGGGTTACGGGAGGTGAGCCATGGCGGGTCCTGGGCCGGGTTCCGCGCCTTCCTCGCCCGCTTCCCGGAGCAGCGGACCTCCGTCATGGTCCTCTGCAACGTAGGCAACGCCGGGCCCGGGCCGCTGGCCCACCGGGTGGCCGACCTGTTGCTCGCGGACCATTACACCGAGGCGGCGGTGGCTCCGGTGTTCACGCCGTTTCAGCCTGCGGGCGCGGTGGCCGATGCCGACAAGGCCCCGGCGCTGCCGCTCTCCGCGTACGTGGGGCGCTACCGCAGCGACGAACTCCTGGCCGACTGGCAGATCGTCCAGGTCCGCGATTCCCTCCGAATCCGGATCGGGCTGGTGGTAGAGGGACCGGTAACGCCGCAGCCCGACGGCAGTTTCGTGGCCGCCGACTTCCCGATCAGGTTTCTCCTCACCGCCGGCCAGGTCACCGGCCTCTCGATCACCAACCGCGGCGCCCGCGCACTCATCCTGACAAAGGCAATACCCTGATGCGGCCTCTTCTCGCGTTGCTCATCCTGGCCCCGATCGTCCCCGCCGTCGGACAAACACCCGCCGAGCGGCTCGCCCGAGCGGTGGACGCCCGCACCGAACAGGTGCTTCCCAGTGTAGTGGCCTGGCGCCGGGACATTCACCAGCACCCCGAGCTCTCCAATCGAGAAGTGCGCACCGCCAAGCTGGTGGCCGATCACCTGACCCGGCTGGGACTGGAGGTCCGGACCGGCGTAGCCCACACCGGCGTGATCGGAGTGCTGCGCGGCGGCAAGCCGGGTCCGGTGGTTGCGCTTCGGGCCGACATGGACGCCTTGCCGGTTACCGAGCAGGTCGATCTTCCCTTCAGGTCGTTGGAGAAGAGCACTTACAATGGCCAGGCGGTTGGGGTGATGCATGCCTGCGGCCACGACAACCACGTGGCCATTCTGATGGGTGTGGCCGAGGTGCTGGCCGGGATGAAGGCGAACATTCCCGGCACCGTCAAATTCATTTTTCAGCCGGCCGAGGAGGGCCCGCCGGCCGGTGAGCGGGGCGGAGCGGCGCTGATGATCGAGGAGGGGGCTCTCAACGACCCGGCGCCCGGCGCGATCTTCGGATTGCATGTCTGGCCCGACGCGGTGGGCACCATCACCTATCGGTCGGGGCCGTTCATGGCGGCCGCCGATGGACTCAGCATCACCGTGACCGGCCGGCAAACCCACGGGGCCCAGCCGTGGGGCGGAGTAGACCCCATCGTCGTCGCTTCACAGATCGTGCTGGGCCTCCAGACCGTTGCCAGCCGGCAGATCAACGTAACCCGGCAGCCCGCCATCATCACCGTGGGAATGATCCAGGGCGGCATCCGCGGCAACATCATTCCCGACAGCGTGATCATGCAGGGAACCGTTCGCACCTTTGACGAAGAGATGCGCACCGATATCAAGGCACGGATCCGCCGCACCGTCGAGATGATTGCCCAAAGCGCCGGGGCCACCGCCAAGGTGGACTTCGGATCGGGGGCTGCCTTGGTAACCGTGAACGATCCTCCGCTTACCGCCCGGATGCTCCCCACCCTTCGCCGGGTGGCCGGCGACGCCAACGTGCGGCTGGGCCCGCTCTCCACACCGTCGGAAGACTTTGCCGACTTCCAGCAGAAGATTCCCGGTCTCTTTGTGTTCCTGGGGATCGCGCCGGCCGGAACCGACCCCGCCATGGCTCCGCGCAACCACTCGCCCTATTTCTTCGCCGACGAGGCGGCGTTGCCCCTGGGAGTTCGCGCAATGGCCAACCTTGCGCTCGACTGGCTCCAGTCCACTCCCCCCCCGGCGGTGAACCCGTGATCTCCTGCTTCGGCCTTCTCGCCGCAGCATTCCTGGCCCAGGGCCCCGGATATGACGTCATCATCCGGGGCGGCCGAGTTCTCGACGGAACCGGGAACCCCTATTTCTATGCCGACATCGGCATCCGGGCAGACCGCATTGCCACCGTAGGCGATCTCTCGGCTGCCACCGCCCGCCGAATCGTGGACGCGAGGGGGAAGTACGTCACCCCGGGATTCTTCACACTGCACGAGCACCTCGAGCCGGCAGTTCTCCGGGGCCACGGGACCCTGCCCAATTTTACCACCCAGGGTTTCACCACCGCGGTCATCGACGCCGACGGTCGCAGCAACATCTGGCCGCTTTCCAAACAGCGGGACACCCTGCTCAAGATGGGCACCGCGCTCAATCTGGTCCCGATGGTCGGGCACGGCACCGTGCGACTTCTGGCAATGGGCAAGGACTATCAGCGCGCCGCCCGTCCCGATGAAATCGAGCGGATGCAGCAACTGGTGAAACAGGGAATGGAGGAGGGTGCCTTTGGTCTCACCACCGGACTCGAATACGTCCCGGGGCGCTGGAGCACTGAGGAGGAGGTACTCGAGCTGGCCAGGATGGTGGCTCCCTACGGCGGGCACTACCAGTCGCACCTCCGGAGCCAGGGCCAGCACCCCAAATGGCAACTGCCCAGCTCGCCGGAAAAACCGGTCACCAACATCGACGCGGTGATGGAGGCTATTACCATCGCCAAGCGGGTTGGCATTCCCTCGATGATGGATCACTTGCACCCCAAGGGGCCCCGCGAATGGGGCTCCGGCAGAATCATCACCCAGCTGGTGAATCAGGCGTGGAAGGATGGGCAGGAGGTATACATCAACATGCACTCCTACGAGGCCTACGACGAGACCATCGTCCTGGTGCCCCGCTGGGCCCTGCTGCAGCGTCCGGTGAAGGGGATGGGCCAGTTCGACTCCGACAACGCCGAAGCGGATTATTCCGGAATGCGGGTTACCCTGCAGCGGCGGCTGGCACGTGCCGACACCGCCAGGATTATCCGCAGGGATATCGCCTACGAAATCGATCGCGGCGGTGGACCCGATGGGCTCCTGATCATGGACTTCCTCGACAAGAGCCTCGTGGGCAAAACTCTGGGTCAGGTGGCCCGGAGCCGAAACGAGGATCCGGTGGACACCGCAATCTGGATGCAGATGACCGGGTTCGACCGGCCCGGAGGCATCGAGTGGCGGGCCTTTGCCGTGTCGTTGCTCGATCTCGAGGAGTTCATGCGGCAGGACTACACTGCGGTCTGCACCGATCGGGGCGGGGACACCCCGGAAATGCGCCGTAACCCGTTCGTGCATCCGGGAACTTTCGGGACCACCACCCGGCTCATTCGCCTCTTTGCCATGGACCGGAAGACCATCACCCTCCCCCATGCCATTCGTTCCCTCACCGGGCTTCCCGCCCAAATCCTCGGCCTCAAGGACCGGGGCCGCATCGGGGAAGGGATGCAGGCCGATATCGTGGTGTTCGATCCGGAGAAAATTCGCGACAAGTCCACCTACTTCGAACCGTTCCAGTACAGCGAAGGCATCAGCGAGGTCCTGGTCAACGGGGCCTTCGTGGTGGACGGCGGCAAATCCACCCCGGCGAAGCCGGGCCGAATCCTCACCCGCCAGCGGACCGCGCGCCGGTGACGGCCGCCGCCAAACCGGAGCTGGTCCGAACCATCGGCCGCTGGGCCCTCGCCGGGCTGGTAATCAACGGAGTGATTGGGAGTGCCATCTACGGGCTCCCCTCGGTGATTTCCGGAAAGCTGGGCAGCGCCGCGCCGTGGGCCTGGGTGGTCGCAGCGGTCTTGATCGGGATCATCCTCGCCTGCTTCGCCGAAGTTGCCAGCCGATTCCGCGAGGCCGGCGGTCCGTACCTCTACGCCCGGGCCACCTTTGGCCCCTTTGCTGGCCTGCAGACCGGCTGGATGGCATACCTGGCCCGGCTCACCGCGTCGGCCACCAACGCCAATCTGTTCGTCATCTACCTCGGTGAGTTCGTGCCCGGCATCACCGCCGGGGTCCGCAGTGTCATCGTCCTCACCGCGCTGCTCGGCGGGCTGGCGCTGGTGAACTACCGCGGGGTGGGGCAGGGATCCCGGGTCAGCAGTCTTCTGGCAGCAGCCAAGCTGGCAGGGCTCGCGCTGTTCATCGGTCTCGGACTGCTGTGGATCGCCGGACACGGCGCGGTCCCGGCGCCGGCGCCGCCGCCGGGAATCCAGCCTTGGCTGCAGACGATGCTGATATTGGTGTTTGCCTATGGCGGGTTCGAGGCCGCACTACTGCCGCTGGCCGAGGCCAAGGACCCCCAGCGGGATGCTCCCGTCGCCCTCTTCGTGGCGCTGCTCGCCGCCACTCTGGTCTATACCCTCGGCCAGACCATCGTCACCCTGACCCTCCCCGACCCGGCGTCGGCCACCCGGCCGCTGGCCGAGTCGGCTCGGGTCTTCATGGGAAACGGTGGCGCCGGGTTCCTGGCGGTCTGCGCCATGGTTTCCACCTTTGGATACCTCGCCGGAGCGATGGTCAACGTTCCCCGGCTCACCTTTGCCATGGCCGAGCAAGGCGACCTCCCCAAGCCGTTTGGCGCAGTGCACCAGGTATTCCGCACCCCGCACCTGTCGATTGTCTGCTTTGCGCTGCTGGTGTGGATTCTGGCCGCCAACGGAAGCTTCCTGCAGAACCTGACCCTCTCGGTGGTCTCTCGACTGATCACCTACGGATTGGTCTGCGCCGCGCTGCCGGTGCTTCGTTCCCGGGACGGCCGCCCCGGCGCTGCTGCCCCGGCGGCGTTTCGGCTGCCGGTGGGTGGGCTCTTCGCCGGACTAGGCGTGTTAGGAATGGTGATCGTTGCCACGCAGGTGAGCATGCGGGAGGCCCGGATCATGGCGGTGGTGATGGCACTGGCGACGCTGCACTACCTGGTGGGGCGAACGCGCCACAAACAGGGATAGGCCTCGGGGGAGCGTGGCCCGGGATCGGAGTGGCAGCCACCGGACCCCTGATCACCGACCACGTTCCGCCCTCCTAAAACAATTCCGCAATCAAACAGCGCGCCGACCCCCCGCCCAGTCGTTCGAATGCCGACAGGTCGGTGTGGAGGATCCGGCCGTGCCGCTCGATCGTGGCGCGCTGGTCGGTCGAAAAATGACTCCATGCCTGGCTCGACATGACGAACATCGGCAGCCCCTTCCGGTCCGACAGCGCCAGGCAGTTCCCGCAGAAATTGCCGGCCTGCTCCTGCGTCAGCCTCAGAATGTCGTTGCCGTCCCGCCGTAGACGGCTCTCCACCATCCGCCGCTCAGCGTCTGCCGGAATCGAGTCTAGGCACACCCCGGCCAGGCCGTGGCCAATGAACATCAGCACATTGGTGTGATAGTACGCCACCCCGTTTCGGTCCACCGCTGTAAAGGCAATCAATTCGTACCCCAGCTGCTCGGCCCACTCCCGGGCCAGCGCGAGGTCGGTGCGAGGCGAGAGCGCCGCGTACGCCACATTGGATCGGAGATCCAGCACCAGGCTCCCGGTACTCTCCAGAAACCGTGACTTCTGCTCG
>JANNSC010000362.1:0-2879 GCA_031402135.1 Gemmatimonadales bacterium
GTCACCATGGCCACTGCCCTCATTTCGGCGATGTCGGGCCGGCCCGCCCGCCACGACATTGCAATGACCGGAGAGATCACGCTTCGGGGGCGAGTGCTGCCCATCGGCGGACTCAAGGAAAAGATCCTCGGGGCTGAGCGAGCCGGAATCACCCGGGTGCTGATCCCCAAGGCGAATGAACCGGATCTGGACGACCTGCCCGAGACGGTACGGGCGCTGGTGGAGGTGTTCCCGGTCGAAGAACTCGGCGAGGTGCTGGCGCTGACGCTTCGGGGTGCCTCATTTCGCGAGGGGCGGCTTCTCTTTGGTGAAGAGAGCCCTCGGGACGTGCAACCTCTCTCGGCGGGCTACCAGCACTGAGCCTCGGCCCCGGCTAGTTTTCACGTTCTCTCGAACGGAGCCGGGTAGTGGTTCGAACCGCATCATTCGTTCTCTTGCTGGCCGCGCTTCCCGGATTCACCGGGGAGGTGCGGCCATCCTATACTCACTCTCCCCCGATCACCGACTCGATCTACTCCCTCACCGTGGATTCGGCCAAATTCCCCCGCGAGGCGTTTGTCTATCTGCTCGATGATGGGGTGATTCGCCACGAAGCCGATGGCCGGGGCAGCCGGACCTACCGCCAGGTGGTCCAGATTCTGAAGCAAACCGGCGTGGAACGCTGGGCCGAACATTCCTTCGGCTACGAGCCGGGACGAGAGCGGCTCACCGTCAACTGGATTCGAGTGGTCTCCCTCACCGGACAGATCATCAGCGACAAGCCCGGGATTACCCAGGACGCTGATGTGCCGGCGCCGATGGGTGATCCGTCCTACGTCGAACGCAAAATTCGACGGATGTCCCTGCCCAACGTGCGGCCCGGCACCGTCGTGGACTTCAGTTACACCATCGAGGAATTCAAGCCGTTCCGCCCGGGAGACTTCTTCACCGGTTGGCGGCTGAGTCCCGGCACCCTGGTACGTCGTTCCCGCCTGGTGCTCGACACCCCGATCGGTCTGTCGCCGCGAGTGATAGCGCGCAACCTTGATTTCCATCCCGATACCGTTATTGCCGGGGGCCGTCGGGTGGTGACCTGGGCTCGGCAGGATGTCGAAAAAATCGAACCGGAGCCGTTCGCCGCCGATTCCAATGATGTCGATCAGACCATTACAATCGCCGGGGCAGGGGAGTGGCGGGATGTGGGCGCATGGTACGCAAACCTCGCTCGCGATCGATACGCGGTGAGCTCCACGGTGGCGGACAAATTGTCCGCCATCGTGTCGGGTGCCAGAACCCTCGATGATTCGGTGCGAGCGGTGCACCGGTTCGTCGCCAAGGATGTGCGCTACGTGGCGATTTCGCTCGGGATGGGCGGCTATCAGCCCCGGTCGGTGGCGGATGTTGTGGCCACCGGCTACGGGGACTGCAAGGACAAGGCAACTCTTTTCATTGCGCTGGCGGCACGATTGGGAATCACGGCGTATCCCGTGCTGCTGTCCGCCGGCGGAAGGGTGGACCGGCGGCTGCCGTCCATTTTCCAGTTCAACCACGCCATTGCGGCAGTTGAGCGACCATCCGGCCGACTCTACGTCGATCTCACGGCCGGTGACGTGCCGTGGGGCGCGCTGCCCATCGCCGATCACGGTCAGTTTGTGCTGGTGGTTCACCCCGATGGCCGTACCGAAGAGGACGTGACGCCCCAAGAAGACTCCAACGCGATCCGCAACGACCTCCTCCTGGACGCGGTGCTCGACACCACCGGATTTGCCACATCAAGGGTCGAGATGGCGATTCTCGGCCCGGTCGCAAATTCGTTGCGCGACATGTTCGGCACCTCGATGGATTCGGCCGGGCGGGCGAGCTTCGTGCGCCAGGCAGCAAGCAATATCTTTCCAGAGGCCGAGGGTGACAGTCTCACCATGAGCAACCAGCTCGATGGGGGTAGAGGGTTGCGTTTCCGGTTTCTCGCACGGAATGGCCGGGCGGCGCAACTCGCCGGTCCAGTCGCCATCTTGACGCTCCCCCAGGCGCGGCAGCAGCGTGACGTGAAGCCCCTGATCGCCGAGCTCCTGGCCCGGCCGCGGCGCTATCCAATCGATGTCGCTGAAGTTTCCTCGGGATCCGGGACGGTCCAACTCCGAATCGAGTTGCCGTTGGGATGGAAGGCCGAGCCACCGAAGGACGTCGCCCTCCGCGGTCCCTTCGGGGCTCTCAGCATCAGCTATGGGCAATCCGGCCGGACACTATCGGTGGCAATCGAGCGGGAAGGACGGGAGGGAATCCTCCCGAAGACTCGGGTGCTTGACCTGGCAAAGTGGTTGGAAAGCGTTGCGGCGGCGGAACGGGAGGCCGGTTCGATCGTAATTTCCCGCCCGCGGTGATCCCTATCCGCTGATTGACACCCGGTCGCGTCCGGTCTCCTTCGCTTGTCGTAGGGCGCGCTCCGCGGCCAGGAGCAGTTCCCGCATTGCGATAGCGTGTTCCGGATAGCCGGCCACCCCCCCCGAGAGTCGGACCGGCATTGGGGTGCCTTCCACGACGGGGGGGGTGTCCACCACCGCCGCCCGAATCTTTTCGGCGATCACCTTTGCATCAGCGGGCCCGCAATGTCGGAGGAGCACCCCGAATTCCTCTCCGCCCAATCGGACCGCCAAGTCGCTGGCCCGCACCCGCTCCTTGATGATCCCTGCAATATGAGCAAGGACCTGGTCACCAATCTGGTGTCCCAACTGCTCATTGACCCGTCGGAAGTGATCGACGTCGAGGATCAGAAACGAAATCCGCTCCCCTTCCCGTTGCGCAAGTGCCAGAACCGATTCCATTTCGTCGAACAAGCTCCCGACCGTGAGAAACCCCGACAACGGGTCGCGGCGAACCGCCTCATCGAGGCGCCGGGCCCG
>JANNSC010000363.1:0-7325 GCA_031402135.1 Gemmatimonadales bacterium
TCGGCAAGGGCACCGTCTACGTCGTCCGTACCGATGAAGACGACCTGCAGTACCTGCAGCGGTACCCGCGGCCCTGACTGACGGTGGGCGGTGCGCGATAGGCGGTGGGTGGTGAGTAGCTTATTCCCGCTCGCCGTTTATCGCGCACTGCTCACCAGTCATTTTTCCGGGTTCAACCCCCCGATCGCCGGCCGCGGCTCACCCCCCCACTTCTTGTACCAGCTCATCATATACAGTTGCGTCCGGAGCCAGTTGGATGGCCGGGAGGACGTCCCGTGCCACTCATTCTCGAACCGGAGCAGCACCGCCGGCACCCCGCGCATCTTGAGAGCCGAGTAGTACTCCTCGGTTTGGGGCATCGGAGTGCGCTGGTCGAGCACGCCGGTCATCAGCATGGTCGGGGTCTTGACGTTGCCCACGTACATCAGGCTCGACTGCTTGAGCCACGCCGTGGGATCTTCCCAGAACGGTTTCTCGAAAAAGTTATAGGTGAAGAGCGGGATGTCGGTTTCCCCGGCAAAGCTCAGCCAATCGATCACCGGGCAGCGCACCGCTGCCGCGGCAAACCGGTCGGTGTGTCCGATCACCCAGCTCGATAGCACGCCCCCACCGGAACAGCCGCCCACGTACATCTGCTTGGTATCGACATAGCCACGCCCGATGGCGGTATCCACGCCGGCCATGAGATCGTCGTAGTCCACGCTGGGGTAGGCCTGGAAAATCGCGTTGCCGAACCCGCTGCCATAGCCGGTGCTGCCGCGTGGATTGGTGTAGATCACCACGAAGCCGTTCGCGGCAAAGCTTTGGAAGCTGTAGTTGAAGCCGACGGTGTACATCGAGTGCGGTCCACCATGAATTTCCATGATCAGGGGGTACTTGCGGCTGGGATCGAAGTTGGGCGGCTTGACCAGCCATCCCTGAATCCGGGCCCCGCCGCTCGAAGGGTACCAGATTTCCTCGACCTCTCCGACCCGCGTTCCGGTCAACAGGTCGGCGTTGACCTCGGTGAGTTGGGTCATCGCCGTGGGCTTCTTGAGGTCGATCTTGACGATATCGGGCGGCAGCGACGGATTGCTCCGTACCGTAAACGCGGAGTTGATTTTGCCGATGGAAAGCCCAGTCAGCAGGTGGGTTCCGTTGGTGAGCTGCCGGGCCGGCTGTCCCAGCTGGGCATACCAAAGGTTGCTGGTTCCGCGATCCTGGGCCGCGAAATACAGACCCTTGCTGTCGGTCGACCACGTCACCGAGACGGGGTCGCGGTCGAGCCCCGGCGTCCGCAACGTCATCCCGCTGCCGTCCGGCGCAATGGTATAAAGATCCTCAGCGCGGTACGATTGCTTCCCCGCGGGAAAGCCCCGGAACGCGATCAGCCTGCCGTCGGGTGACAGCGTCGGACCGGCCCAGAGTCCATCCTGCATGGTGAGCCGTCGTCGGGCGCCGGTCGCAACATTGATGGAGTAGAGGTTCGACCGCTCGTAGAGGCGCTCAGCGTCCGCCGCATCATTTCCGTCCACGATCACGCTGCGCCCATCGGGCAGCCAGGTCCAGCCGACGGCGCCGGGAAGGCCGCCCCCCCGCGCACCGACATTCCATTCGCCGTGAGTGACCTGCCGGGGGGTGCCGCCGGTGGCCGGAATGACGAAGAGATGGGTGAAACCGGCGTCGAGGTATCCAGTCCGGTCGGCGCGATAGTGCAGTGCTTCCACAATTCGCGGCGCCTTGGTCCAGGTTGCACCGGTCGGGGGGGTCGGCATGTCGATACGCCACGCCGGCTCCGCGGGCACCAACATGGCAAACCCGATCCACTTGCCATCGGGCGACCAGCGCAGACTCCCCGGGGCCTTCATCACCCTGGTGACCTGGGTAACGGACCCCTCTGCGTCCATGTAGCGCACTTGAATCTGGGGTCCGCCCGGTTCGCCCTCCGCCAGAAATGCAATTCGGGTCCCATCGGGAGACCAGACGGCTCCGGAGCCCTTCACCAGAAATCGCTGCTTGGTCCCGTCGGCGTTCATGATCCAGAGCGCGGTCTCGAAGGTGTCCTTCATCTTGTCGACACTGCGCCGGGTGAAGATCACCTGCGCCCCGTCCGGAGAGGCCACCGGCTCGGCTACCGTTTCATAGTCGAGGAATCGATTGACGGAGAGGAGGGTGTCGGCAGACTGGGCGAACGCGTTGACCGGCGCGGCCGCAGTGCCAGCGAGCGCAGTGACAAAGAGAGCGATGCGGTTCATCCAGGATGCTCCACGATAGATGCCCGGGGTGTACTCACGATGGTATGCCTGCTCAGGTCCTTCAGCCAATAGCTAAGCGCCAATGACCGCCCTTCTCCGCTCGATTTCCAACCGCACCCTCGCCTGGATCATCTCGATTCCGATCCGGTTGAATCCACCCTCCGGAATGATGATGTCGGCGTAACGCTTGGAGGGCTCGATGAACTCGAGGTGCATCGGTCGGACGGTGGCCAGGTATTGCCGGATGACATCCTCCATGCTCCGACCCCGCTCGGCGGTGTCGCGCTGCAGGCGGCGAATGAAGCGGACATCCTCCGACACGTCCACGTAGATCTTGATATCGAAGAGCGGACGGAGCCGGGCATCGGCAAAGAGCAGGATCCCGTCCACCAGGATCACATCCTTCGGCTCGACTCGTTCGGTCCGGGCCGCCCGGGTGTGGGCGGCGTAATCATAGGTCGGCTTTTCCACAGCGTCGCCTCGCTGCAGCATGCCGAGCTGGCGAACCAGCAACTCGGTGTCGAACGAATCGGGATGGTCGTAGTTGACCTTCTTGCGTTCCTCCAGGTCCAGGTGATTCAGGTCCCGATAATAGGCATCCTGATCGATAAACGCCGCATGGACTCCGGGCATGTCATAGATGGCCCGGGTGACGGTGGTTTTTCCCGAGCCGGAACCTCCGACCACTGCGATGGTGAGCGGCCGTTCGACCACGGTACTACTCCTCCCCGCCCGATGAAGCCTTCTGGTGTTCGGCCGCCACCTTGGCTGCCACATCGGCGGGCGCTTCGGCATAGCCGTGGGGCCGTTCCCGGTGGGTGCCCCGGCCATGGGTAATCGAGTGGAGCGCGGTGGAATACCGGTACAGCTCGGACTCGGGGACCAGCACATTGACCTTGGTGAGGCGCCCATCTTGTTCAGTCGACAGAATGTGGGCTCGGCGGGGTGAGAGGTCCCCTAACACGTCACCAAGGATGTCCGACGGCGCCCAGATCTGCACCGAGGTGATCGGCTCCAGCAGTACCGGGCGCGCCTTGACGCTCACTGCCCGGAACGCCAGGATTCCGGCCATCTTGAAGGCCTGTTCGCTGGAATCCACATCGTGATAGGAACCGAAGAAGCACTCAGCCCGGAAATCCACGCAGGGATAGCCGGCAATCGGCCCTCGGTGCAGCGCCTCCTGGATTCCCTTGTCTACCGCCGGGATAAATTTGTTGGGAATCACCCCCCCGACAATGTTGTCCACGAATTCATACCCGGAGCCACGCGCCAGCGGGGCAATCCGAATGTGACAATCGCCATACTGACCCCGGCCTCCGCTCTGTTTTTTGTGCTTGCCCTGGCCTTCGGCAACACCGCGAAAGGTTTCCCGGTACGCCACCTTCGGCCGAGTGAGCTCGGCGTGCACACCGTACTTCCGGGCCAGACGACCGAGCAGAATCTCAAGATGTCGTTCCCCCATCCCGTGAATGAGAGTCTGACCCAGTTCCGAGTTGTACTCAAAGTGAAAGGTCGGGTCTTCCTCGTGCAGCTTGTGGAGTCCAGCAGCGAGTTTGTCTTCCTCACCCCGTTGCTTGACCACCACTGCGGAGGTTGCCTCCCCTTCGGGAAACTCCATCGGCGGCAGCCGGACCGGGTGGTCCTTCCGGCAGAAGGTGTCGTTGGTATGGGTGTTCCTGAGCTTGGTGACCGAGCCAATGTCGCCGGCCTGAAGTTCAGTGACCGGCACCCGCTCCTTGCCCTGCTGTACCGACAAGTGGTTCAATTTCTCGGCGATGCTGTGCTCGGCGTTCCACACTTCATCGCCGGTCCGAAGGGTGCCGGTATAGAGCCGGAAGAGTGAAATGTCCCCGACGTGAGGTTCCGAAATGGTCTTGAAGACCCGGCCGAGCAGCGGAGCATCCATCGGCGCAGTGAGTTCCTTGGGCGACGGGAAGAGTTCCACGATTTCGGTGAGCAACGGACGCACGCCGTGCAACAATTCGCCGCTGCCGCAGAAGAGTGGCACGATGTCGCCGGCCAGCATTGCCTTCTTCATCGCCGGCACGACTTCCTCACGCGGAATGCTCTCCCCGGAGAGGTACTTTTCCAGCAGCGTGTCGTCGGTGGCCGCGACCGCCTCGGTCATCTGCTCGGCATACCGGGCGAATACATCCTGATACTCGGGGGGCACCGGGACGTCCTCATATTCACCGGCCTTCGAGCCCGGCTTGAAGAGCTGGCAGGTCTGGGTGAGGAGATTGATGATCCCCCGAAACTGCAGGCCATCACCCACCGGGATCTCGACCGGCAGTACTTTGGGCGTCAAGTGTTCCTTGATGTCGCTGAACACCCGCTCAAAGTTGGCGTGGTCCTTGTCCATCCCCGAAACGAACAGGATCCGGGGCAGGTGGTAGTGGTCGCAGGCGTTCCAGCCCTTCTCGGTACCGACTTCCACCCCACTGACACCGGAAAGCACCACCACCGCAGCGTCAGCCACCGTCAGGCCGCAGACAACTTCACCGAAGAAATCGAGGTAGCCGGGCGTATCCAGCAAGTTGATTTTGACGTCCATCCATTCGGCGATTCCCACACCGAGGGAAATGGAGTGCTTTCGGTCGATTTCGTCGGGAGAAGTGTCAGTGAGGGTGCTGCCATCTTTGATCGAGCCGTGTCGCCGACTGGAACCGGCCACGAAGGCGAGGGCGTCCACCAGCGTGGTTTTGCCACTCGCACCGTGGCCCACAAATGCCACGTTACGGATAGCGTCAGGGCCGTAGATCTTCACGGCCGCCTCCTTCGGTCTAGGGGTAACCGAGTTTGCTCCCGTTTGGGGGGTTTGTCAAATCAGGCGTCGGGCCGGGTCGCCGGTCGGGCGGCAGGGCCTACCATCTGTCCCCTCGACGCCTTACCGTCAAGGCGTCGCCAATACCGACAGCCCCATCGTTACCTACCGCACAATGGAGTTCCGCATGGCCCATGCGACGGTCCCCCTTGTCCGCCGCCGATTCCTGACCACCAGCCGCCGGGATGCCTGGTGGATACAACCCATCATCATTTTCATCATCCTGAGCAGCTTCCTGGTGTACGCGACCTGGGCTGCGTTCCAGAACGCCTTTTACACCTACGGGCCGTACCTCTCGCCGTTCTACAGCCCGGAGATCTTCGGCAACTCGCCCCACGCGCTGCTGGGCCCCAAGCCCGGATGGTGGCCCGGATGGCTCCCCTTCAGCCCGGCCCTCATCATCCTGCCGTTTCCGGCGCTGTTCCGTTTCACTTGCTATTACTACCGGGGGAGCTATTACCGGTCGTTTTGGGCCGATCCACCCGGCTGCACCGTCGGCGAACCCCGCAAGCGCTACCTCGGCGAACGGTATTTCCCGCTGGTATTCCAAAACGTGCACCGGTATTTCATGCTGTTCGCGGTGATATTCCTCTTCATCCTCGCTTTCGACGTCTGGAAGGCGCTGTGGTGGACCGATCCGATCACCGGTATGGCCAGCTTCCACGTTGGGGTCGGGACGGTGCTGCTGGCAGTGAACGTCGTCTGCCTGGGTGGGTACACCCTCGGATGTCACTCAATGCGCCACATCCTGGGCGGCTTCCGGGACCAATTCTCCAAGCAGCCTGTCTTCAAGATGCCCTATGCCTGCGCCACGTGTCTCAATTCGGCCCACCACCGCTGGGCCTGGGTCAGTCTCTTCACCGTTGCGGGAAGCGACGTCTACATCAGGATGTGTTCGATGGGCCTCTGGTATGACGTGAGGATATTCTGATGATCGAGGTTCAGACTCTCGATCACGATGTGCTGGTTATCGGCGCCGGCGGCGCCGGCCTCCGTGCCGCAATCGAGGCGGCTGCAAAAGGCGTCTCAGTCGGATTGGTGTGCAAGTCGCTGCTCGGAAAAGCGCACACCGTGATGGCGGAGGGCGGCGTTGCGGCGGCCATGGGCAACGTGGACGATCGCGATAGCTGGCGGGTTCATTTTGCCGACACCATGCGGGGCGGCCAGTACCTCAGCAATTGGCGCATGGCCGAGTTGCACGCGCGGGAAGCTCCCGACCGGGTGCGGGAACTCGAGGCGTGGGGCGCTCTTTTTGACCGAACCCCAGACGGGCGCATCCTGCAGCGGAATTTCGGTGGCCACCGCTATCCACGGCTGGCCCACGTCGGCGATCGCACCGGCCTCGAAATGATCCGCACCCTGCAGGACCACGGCATTCATCAAGGCATTGATGTGCACATGGAGGTCACCATCCTCTCGCTCTTTGTCCGGGAAGGACGGGTGGCCGGTGCACTGGCGTACGATCGGGAGCGGGGCCGGTTCCGGTTGTTTCGCGCCAAGGCCATTGTCATGGCCACCGGCGGCATCGGGCGAGCCTACCAGATCACCAGCAATAGTTGGGAGTACACCGGCGACGGCCAATCACTCGCCTACCACGCCGGCGCCGTGCTGCAGGATATGGAGTTCATCCAGTTCCACCCGACCGGGATGGTCTGGCCGCCCAGCGTTCGGGGAATTCTGGTCACCGAAGGGGTGCGCGGTGAAGGTGGCGTCCTCAAGAACAGCGAAGGTCGCCGCTTCATGTTTGACGACATCCCGGACAACTACAAGGCTCAGACTGCCGACACGCCCGAAGAGGGGTGGCGCTATGTCCTGGGTGACAAGAACGCCCGTCGTCCACCTGAATTGCTGACCCGCGACCACGTCGCCCGGTGCATCATGCGTGAAGTCCGGGATGGCCGGGGCAGTCCCCACGGCGGAGTCTTCCTCGATATTGCCTGGATCAAGGAGAAAATCCCCAAGGCTGCCGAGCACATCAAGAAGAAACTCCCCAGCATGTACCACCAGTTCAAGCAACTGGCGGATATCGACATTACCACCACGCCAATGGAGGTAGGGCCCACCACTCACTACATCATGGGTGGCATCCGGGTAAACGGAGACAGCCAGATGACTACGCTGCCCGGACTCTTCGCCGCGGGCGAGGTCGCGGCGGGTCTCCACGGTTCAAACCGCCTCGGCGGCAACTCGCTGAGCGATCTGCTGGTCTTCGGCAAACGCGCGGGTGAGTACGCCGCGAAGTGGGCGAAGGAACACGGTGCGGGCAG
>JANNSC010000364.1:0-13632 GCA_031402135.1 Gemmatimonadales bacterium
TCATGTCGCTTCATGTAGCCGCCGAGGGTCAGCTCGGGATCGATTTGCCTGATAGGCCCTCCCGCATCACAGCGCCGAACAGCATCACGTATTACCTCCGCAGCCGGAGCCGCGCAACGCAGCCCCGTCGATCGGTTCGATTGAGAAGCGACATACCACCACCGTGCGCCTCGGCGACCTGGCGACAGAGCACCAGGCCAATCCCCGAGCCATTCGGCTTGGTGGTGAAGAATGGCACGAAGAGGTTGGCCGTCGGGGGAAGCCCGGGGCCCTCGTCCAGCACCTCGATCTCAACCGATTCTTCCTGCACCGACCACCGCACCTGCACGCTCCCGCCGGCTTCCCCGACCGCTTCGACGGCGTTTTTCAGGAGGTTGATCAGCACCTGATCGAGTTGATCGCCATCGGCGCGAATGGTGACCGGAGGGCCTTCGGCAACCTCGACACGCGCGTTGCCCTCGAGCCGCACGATCCGCCGAATCCATTCCGCGACATCGAGCGGCGCCGGGACGGGAGGAGGAAGCTTGGCGAGGCGGGCGTAGGCGGCCATGAAACGGTTGAGAGCGTCAGACCGCGCCCCAACAACCTCGAGGCCTTTCCGCAGGTCACCCTCCCAATCAGGCGGCCGGGGCTCTCGATCGAGGAGGCTGGTCAGGGTTCCCGACAGGGAATGGATCGGCGCGAGCGAATTGTTGATTTCGTGGGAGAGCACTCGCACCAGGCGTTGCCAGACCTGGCGCTCCTCGGCGCGGAGTACCCGGCTGATGTCGGCCAGTACGATCATGTCGAGCGGCAATCCGCCCTGGCGGAAGGGGCGGCGGCGCAGCTCCCACTTGCCGGTGGCAGCGCCGGGGACGGCCAGCTCGAGGATTCGAGGGGTTTCTCCCTCAAGGCAGGCGTCGAGCCCCAGCTGGGCGGCGGTCCGGCCGATCAGGCGCTCGGCGGGCTGAGCCAGCAGCCGCTCGCCGGCCCGGTTGGCAAGCCGAAGCGCCCGGCCCGAGTCGAATGCGAACACTGCAACGTCGATCTCCTCCATGACCCGCCGGAGGAGCGCATCGGCCTCCAGCGCGCCGAGCCGCTGCTCCCGCAAGGTTTCCTGGAGGGCGTTCACTTCCCGGCGCACCGCGCCGAGCACATCGTCGGAGCCCTCGTCGCGGGCGCGAAGGGTGAAGTGTCCCTCCCTGAGGCCGGCGAGCAGGTTGGCAATGATCTGGAGCGGGCCAACGACCCGGAGTTGGGCGGTCCGGGCGGCCACCATCCAGAAGATTGCGAGGGCACCGAGGAGGGTCGCTCGAAGCAATCCTGAGGCGGGAACCATCCAGAGCAGAATCGTCGCCACGATGAGCGCGGGAAGACCGCCAAGCAGGGCGAGGAGGAGGATGCGGCGATCGTGGGGGAGCTTCACGCGATCACAGCCCGTACCTTTGCAGGCGCCGGTAGAGCGCGCTCCGGGAGAGCCCGAGCGCCTTGGCTGCCAGGTTGACGTTCCCGTCATTGCGCGCGAGGGCCTGGCGAATGGTCTCGCGCTCGAGCGCCTCCAGGTTCATCACCGACGGATCGGGCGCGGTTCCCCGCGACGACCCCGAGACCAGGGTAAAGTCCTCCGAACCAATCACGCCGAGCCGCGCCAGCAGGACTGCCCGCTCGATGGCGTGATCGAGCTCCCGAACATTCCCGGGCCAGTCATGGACCCGGAGAAGCTCAGCGGCTGCGTCGGAAAACCCGATTCCGGGCTTCCCGTAGCGGGCTGCGTGACGGCTCAGGAAGTAGCGTGCGAGAGGGAGAATGTCTTCCTGACGCTCGCGAAGGGGCGGTAGCCGGATTTCGATGGTGTTGAGCCGGAACAGCAAATCCTCACGGAATCTGCCGCTCTCGACCTCATCTCGAAGATCGGTATTGGTGGCCGAGATGACCCGCACATTTACGTGGCGAGTTTGGGAGGAGCCGACCCGCTCGAGTTCTCCGGTTTGAAGCACCCGGAGCAGGCGCGCCTGCTGGGAGAGGCCGATGTTGGCAATTTCGTCCAGAAACAGGGTACCCCCATCGGCCAGCTCAAAACGGCCGGCCCGGTCGGTCTTGGCATCGGTGAAGGCCCCCTTCACATGCCCGAACAATTCACTCTCAAAGAGGCCCTCCGCCAGACCGCCGACGTTGACTACCACGAGCGAGCGGTCGTGCCGGCGGCTCGCCGCGTGGATCCACCTCGCCACAACCTCTTTGCCGCTGCCGTGCTCTCCGGTTACCAGCACGTTGGCGTCGCTGGGCGCCACCCGTTCCATCAGTTCCAGGACTGGTCGCATGGCCGGAGACTCGGCCACCAGATCCGGCAATCCGGTCCGGCGGAGCAGCTGGGTTTCCTGGGCGAGTCGCTGGCTGGATCGGAGTGCCTGAGTGAGTTCCACCTGAACTCGAAGCGTGGTCAGGAGCCGGGCGTTGTCCCAAGGTTTTTCGATGAAGTCCCGGGCCCCGAGCCGCATCGCCTCGACGGCCTTGTCGACGCTGCCCCAAGCGGTCATCACAATCACCGGGAGGGTGGGATCGAGGGCACCGATGCGGGAGAGGAGATCGAGGCCCTCGCGGCCCGAGGTGGTATCGCGGGTGTAGTTGAGATCGATGAGGGCAGCGTCGGCCTGTTCCCTGGACAGGAGTGCCACCACGCCTTCCGGGACGTGGGCGGTGACGGTGCGATATCCCTCGGCCTTGAGGAGGAGCCGAAGGGCTTCGACGACGTCGGCCTGGTCGTCCGCAATCAGGATGAGGGGGGCGGGCACGGCGATCTCTATTCCTTCACGATCCAGCCATCCTTGACCTGCACGATCCGATTGCTGTAGCGGCTGTTCTCCTCCGAATGGGTTACCTGAACGATGGTGGTGCCATCGCGATTGAGTCCACGGAACAACTCCATGATTTCCCGGGCTTGGGCCGAGTGGAGGTTGCCGGTCGGCTCGTCCGCGAGGATGAGTTTGGGCCGGGCGACCACCGCGCGGGCCACCCCGACCAGCTGTTGTTGTCCGCCGGACAACTGGTTGGGGTAGAGATCCTTCTTTCCGACAATCTGGAAGCGATCGAGGATGTCGGCCACCATGGCCTGGCGCTCGCCTTTGGGGACATCGCGATAGGAGAGCGGCGTTTCGATGTTTTCGTAGACGGTGAGATCGTCGATCAGATGGTACTGCTGGAACACAAAGCCGATGTATTGGCGATTGAGCTCGGCCCGCTGCTTCGGCTTGAGCTGGTGGACCGGATGGCCCACAAAATCAAAGGATCCGGTCCAGCCGGCGTCGAGCATCCCCAGGATCCCGAGCAGGGTGGATTTTCCCGCCCCGCTGGGCCCCATGACGGTGACGAACTCGCCCGGTTCGATGGTCAGATCGATCTGGCGGAGCACCCAGGTCCGGCTGGGGCCGGTCTGGTAGAATTTTTCGACGTTGCTGAGCTGGATCATGATGCCCCAGGGAGAAGCGTGGCGCCGGGACCGCGGAGGTAGGCTATCGCCCCCGGGGGTGGCCGACAACCCCTCCTCCCTGAAGCCTACTCGCTTCGGAGCGTGACGATCGGATCTACCCGCGCCGCGCGGCGGGCCGGAATGACACTAGCGCCCATGGCTACTGCGGCCAGAAGCAGGGTGAGCACGCCGAAGGTCACCGGATCGGCCGGACTCAGGCCGAAGAGCTGGCTGCGGAGCAGGAAGCCCGCTCCAAGCGACAGCACGCTCCCGACCACGAGCCCGATCGCGGTGAGCCGGAGCCCCTGGCGGAGCACCATGCGGGTTACACCTGGCGCATCGGCGCCGAGCGCCAGGCGAACCCCGATTTCCCTGGTGCGCTGGCTCACCGAGTACGCCATCACGCCATACAGGCCGATCGCTGCGAGAAGCAGGGCCACTCCGCCGAAGAGTGCCAGCATTCGGGATCCCATCCGCTGACCGATCGTGGCAGGGATGATCTGCTCGCTCATGGTGCGCGGATCGAGGAACGGAAGGGTTGCCTTGGCAGCCGCCAATTCCTTGCGCAAGGGTTCGATCAGCCCTCTCGGGGGGACGGCCGTGCGCACGTGGAGCGTGAATTCCGAGGCGTAGCGCTGCGCCACCGGATAGTAGATGAAGGAATACGGCGTCTCGATGATCTTGGCGTACTTCGAGTCCTGCACCACACCAACCACCGTGTAGGACAGCTCTCCGCGACGAAACAACTTCCCCACCGCGGACTGGCCGGGCCAAAAACGCCGGACAAAGGCCTGGTTCACCACCGCGACCAGTGGGCTCCCGTTCCGATCCTCCGCCCCGATGGACCGCCCTTCCATGATGCGGAGCCCCATCGTCTCGAAATACCCCCCGCTGATCCGAGCGTATTGCACCGACATGTTCTCGTCCTCGGCGGGCGTGTAGGCGTCCACCCGGATCCCGGCGGAGGAATTCCCTCCGAATCCCAATGGCACGAAATCGCTGCTGCCTGCGGCGAGAACTCCCGGCATGCTGCGGACCCGCTCCAGCACCAGGTCCACGGTCGCGGGGCCAGCGGAATCGGGCAGACCGGCGAGCTGCAGGTCCGTCGACACGAGCAACAGGGTTTCCGGATTCTTGAAGCCGAGATCGACCTGCTGGGCCCGTGCCAATCCGCGGAGAAAGAGGCCGGCGCATACCAGCGCCACGAGGGAAAGCGCCACTTGCCCCGCCACCAGCGCTCCGCGCAGGCGGCCCCTGGCACCGCTGCCGCTGGCCAAGTCCTTGAGCACCCCCACCAAGTCTGGACGCGAGGCACGGAGCGCTGGCAGGAGTCCGAATGCCACTACGGTGGCGAGCGTTACCAGCACGCTGAATCCGACGACCCGGAGATTCAGGCTGGTTTCGAAATCGATGGGGAATGGCGCCGGGGGGATAAAGCCCTTGATCGCGTTCCGGCCCCAGAATGCAAGCAGGAGACCGGCAAGGCCGCCGGCCGCGCCCAGCAACAGGCTCTCGGTGAGAAGCTGGCGGATGAGCCGGGCTCGACCCGCCCCGATGGCGAGGCGCACGCCCAGCTCCTTCTGCCGCGCCGCGGCTCGGGCGAGCAGGAGGTTGGCTACGTTGGCGCAGGCAATCAGCAGCACGAGTGCGGTGACGCCAAGCAGAGCCGACATGACCGGCAGCAGCACCGCGGAGGCGCCCTGGGAGCGGAGCGGTGTCAGCACCGGATGATTCTGGTCGTCGGGATAGAGTCCGTCCAGCTCGCGGCCCACCCGCGCCATGTCCTCGCGGGCCGCGTCGGTAGTGACCCCTGCCTTCAGCCGGCCGATCCCCTCCAGCCACTGGGAGCCGCGCTCCTCCCACGGCCGCCCCCCGTCGAGGACGGTGCGGGTGGTGACCGGCAGGTACAAGTCCATGTTGAGGCCAACGTAGGCGCCCCCGAACCGGGGCGCCGCGATCCCGATGACCGTGAAATCGTGGCCGTTGAGGTTCAGTTTTGAATCGAGTACGCCCAGATCACCGCGGAATCGGCGCTGCCAGAAGGCATACCCAAGCACCGTGACCTGGACGGCGCCGTGCTCTTCCTCGGCCCGAAACGATCGCCCGGCGAGCATCGGGACACCAAGGACGTCGAAATAGTTGGCGGACGAGGTGATCGCCCAGGCTCGCTCGGTGCCGCCATCGATGCGAAGCCCGACCTGGGACAGATTGAAAACGGTGAGCCCGTCGAAGGCGCGATTCCGCTGGCTCCAGTCACGATAGGAAGGATAGGAGATCGCCCAGGTTCCCCCACCCGGTGACCGGGTGTGGACGTTGATCAGCCCTCCGACATCCTTGACCGCCGGCAGCGGATTGAGCACCCACCGGTCAATCCAGGTAAAGATCGTGGTGACGGCCCCGATGCCCAGACCGAGGCTGAGGATCGCGACGGTGGCGAATCCAGGGGCGCGGGCCAGGGCGCGGAACGCGTAGCGGAGGTCCTGCACCAAGTGTCCCATGGGTCCTCTTCAGACTCTTGCCACCGGGGCGGGAATGCCAAGCGCGAATCGACCGGCGTGGTGGAACGCTTTGCTACCAGGCTAGTGGTGCACGTCCACCCGCGCACCCGATGTTTCCTCTTCCACCACCTTGCCGTCGAAGAGCCTCACTTCCCGATCGGCCCACTTGGCGTAGCGGGGGTCGTGAGTCACCATGCAGATGGTGGCGCCGCCGCGGTGCAGCTCGCGGAGCAACTCCATCACCGCCTCGCCATTCTGGGAATCGAGGTTCCCGGTGGGCTCGTCCGCCAGCAGGATGGCGGGTTCACCCGCTACGGCGCGGGCAACGGCAACCCGCTGCTGCTGACCGCCGGACAGCTGGGAAGGGTAGTGTTTTATCCGGTGGGCCATGCCGACCCGTTCCAGCGCGCTGGTCACCCGCTTCTGGCGCTCCGCCGATGGCATGCCCCGATAGGTCAGGGGGAGCTCGACGTTTTCATAGACCGTGAGATCACCGATGAGATTGAAGGCCTGAAAGATGAAACCGATCTGCCGATTCCGGACCCGGGCGCGCTCCGACGGCGTCAGGCTCTGAACCGGGTGCCCTGCCAGGGTGTAACTGCCGCCGCTCGGCGTGTCCAGCAGTCCGAGGATCGAGAGGAGGGTGGTCTTGCCACAGCCGGAGGGTCCGGAGATCGAGACGTACTCCCCTTTCATCAGCTGAAGATGGATTTCGGAGAGCGCATGGGTTTCCAGCTCGTCGGTCAGGAACACCTTCTTGATGCCATCGAGCTTGATCAGGATTTCGCCGGGAGCGGTGGACATGAAATCATTCCTTCGAGGTAAGGGAACCGAAATGGCTTACTTGATACGCACGCGATTCACGTTGTCCCACCGCGACATGTCCGACAGAATTACCACGTCGCCCTGGGCGAGGCCTTCCTTGATTTCCACGCTGTTGACCGATGTGCGGCCGAGCCGGATGCTCACCCGTTCAGCGTATTTGCCGTTCTCGACCAGCTTGAAGATCCCGATGGTCGCGTCACTCTGACCATAGGGAGGCCGCCCGGTAAAGAGTACGTTGCTCATCCGGGCAATTTCGATCACTCCGTCGACACTGAGGTCGGGTCGGGCGCCGGCTGGAGGCACCCCATCCAGCACCACATCGACCGTGACGGTGCCATTGATCGACGCGGGATCAATGCGCGATACATGACCCGGCGCGAGTGCGTTGCGCAGGTCGATCGAAGCCTTCTGCCCGATTGCCACGTCCTTGGCCTGGGTTTCCGGAATGCGAAGGACCGCCTTGAGCCGCTGCGGGCTGGGAACCACTTTGGCCAGCGTCATGCCGGCCTGGGCGTACTGTCCGACCTGGAGCGGGATTTCCTGGAGGACGCCCTTGGCGCCGGCGCGGACCACCATCGACGCCTTGAGCCCATGCTGAAACGCGGTGATGGAGCGGAGCCGCTGCACCTGCTCCTCCTGCACCCGGATCTGCTCGTTGATCGTTTCCGTGGCGATCTTGAGGCGTTCAGCTTCGAATTCGACCCGTTTGCCGAGCGCGTCGGCACGCTCCTGAGCCTGTTGCTGATCGAGGGGAATAATCAGTCCCTGCTTGAGCAACTCAGCGCCGCTCTCGGCTCGGCGCTTGGCGTCGCGCCACTCCGATTGCAATTGGGCCAGGGATGAGGCTTGGGTAAGCCGATTGCTGTTCAGGTTGGTCCGGAGCTGGACCAGCTGGGACTCCGACTCGGTGAGCGATCGGTCGGCGTTGAGGGTCTGGATTTCAACGTCGGGGTTGGTGAGCTCCAGCAGAATGGTGTTCACCTCGACTGCCACGCCGGGCTCAAGATATTTCTTCTCGACCCGACCCGCCGTCACGGCGGTAATCCAGCGGATGTCCTCGGGGACCAGGGTTCCCGGGCCGCGTACCTCGAGCACCATCTCGCCTTGCTCGACGGTATCCCGGTAAATGGTGGACGCTTCGACGGTGGGAGCAGCGGGCTTGAGCCGCATCAGTGCCACGGTGGCGGCAAGAACCCCGACCACACCGGCGCCGATCAGAATCATCTTCTTGTAGTTCTTGGGCTGGTCGCGCTTGATGTCCATGGGGGTGCTAC
Source organism: Gemmatimonadales bacterium (assembly GCA_031402135.1). GTDB lineage: Bacteria > Gemmatimonadota > Gemmatimonadetes > Gemmatimonadales > GWC2-71-9 > JABFSM01. Next base: position 8,043 of record JANNSC010000364.1, read on the forward strand.
AGGGAAGACCTGTGCCGCGATGATCAAATTTGTAACATTATGCCATATAATCAGTTACGTGATTGTTTCGATGGCTCGGTCGGGGCGTACTGTTCGGATTCGGGATTGCCTCGTCCCAAAAACGAACAGGCGGGCCCGATCCAGTGTGCGGCTGCTCTGTCCAGCAGGAGGACCGAGTCAATCGGGATAGAATCGGCGGTTGGCCCTCGCCATGGCAACGAGGGCCGGCGCAGGGATGAAGCGGGAACCGAACGCGGTTGCGAGCCCCTCGAGAGTCTGGACGACCCGTTCCGGGCCCAGCGTGTCGATCAGGCGAAGCGGACCGCCCCGAAACGGAGGAAACCCGATTCCGAATATTGCGCCGATATCGCCGTCGCGGGGGAAACGGATAACACCCTCCGACTCGGCCAAGGCGGCCTCGTTCAACATCAGGTACACCAGCCGGCGTTCGACCATGTCGGGATCTGCCGAGGCGAGGGGAGTGACTCCCAGCAGCTTGTAGGCCTCGGGATCGGGATCCGTCTTGTGGCCGTCGTGATAGAGATAAAAACCCGATCCTGACTTTCGGCCGAACCGGCCCGCTGCCAGCATCTTGGCCACCCCGGGCCCCGGTGTCATCCGCTCCCCGAACGCCGCGTGCATTACGCCGCTCGCTTTGACTGCAACGTCGAGACCGACTTCGTCGAGCAAGGCAATCGGACCAACTGGAAATCCCCACCTGGTCATGGTCCGATCCAACACCTCAATCGGCGTTCCCTCGGCGAGCAGCGTCCCCGCTTCGTTGAGGTATGGCGAGAGAATCCGGTTCACCCAGAAACCCGGGTGATCGGCCACCACGATGACCGTCTTTCCCATCCGGCGGCCGAATTGCACCGCGGTGGCGACGGCGACGGGGTCGGTACCGGCAGCGGGGATGACCTCGAGGAGCGGCATCCGGTCCACCGGGGAGAAGAAATGCATCCCCAGCATCCGTTCCGGGTGCTTGGCGCCCTCGGTGATCCGGGCAATCGGGATGGTCGAGGTGTTGCTGGCAATCACGGCATCGGGGCGGACGACCGCCTCGACCTCGGCCATGACGCGCCGCTTGACCTCGAGGTCCTCAAAGACTGCCTCGATCACCATGTCGGCGCGCTCGAATCCTGGCCAATCGCCGGATCCAGAGAGCAGGGCCGTTTTGCGTTCGTATTCGAATTTGGTGATGCGACGCCGGGTCAGTTGGCCCTTGAGAATATCGGTAGCCGCCTTGAGTCCCTTCCCTACCCGGACGAGATCGGCATCCTTGAGCCGGACGTCGACGCTGGCCTGCGATGCCGCGGTGCCGGCGATGCCGGCCCCCATGAATCCGGATCCGACCACGCCGAGTCGGCGCACCGGGCGCGGCAGGACCGTTCCGGGAGCGACCCCGTCATCCTTTTTCAGCGCCGTGGTGGCAAAGAAGATGCTGACGAGATTCCGGGACACGTCACCGACGGCAAGTTCGCCGAAGTGCCGGGCCTCCCGGCGGAGGCCGGGCTCCATACCCTGCTCGAGGCCGGTTTGCACCGCGTCGAGCGCGGCGAGTGGCGCAGGGTAATGTCCGCCGGTCTTCTTGCGCAGGGCCTTCCGGGCAAGACGGTACACCAGGCGGCGACCGAGCGGGTTACGTTCGAGCCACCACCCTCCGCGGGGTGCGCGCTCCGGCGCGCCCTGCCGGGCAATGCGGTCCGCGGCGGCGAGAGCGGTCGACCGGAGGATGCTTGGCGGCACCAATTCGTCCACCAGTCCAAGCTTGAACGCCTTGGCGGCTGGCTCGGTTTTCCCCGCCAGGATCAGGTCGAGCGCGGCCCGCACCCCGATCAGCCGGGGCAGCCGCTGACAGCCACCCGCCCCCGGGAGGATCCCGATCTGGACTTCGGGGAGCCCGATGACCGTCTTGGGTGAATCGGTGGCGATCCGCCAGGTACAGGCGAGCGACAGCTCGCAGCCGAGGCCGACGCAGGCACCGTGAATTGCCACGACGATCGGCTTGGGAAATCGTCCCAGCCGATTGATCATTTCCTGTCCGGCCCGAGACATGGCCTCGCCTTCGTCGGCGGTCTTGATGGTGACGAACTGCTGAATGTCGGCGCCGGCAACGAAAGTGTCGGGCTTGCCGGAAATCAGCACCACCGCCCGAGCTGCCGGGTCGATTCGAACTTGTTCGAGAATCGCTTCGAACTCTCCGATGACGGATGGCCCCAGCACATTGACAGGCTGGCCGGAAACATCGAGCGTGATGACGGCGATCCCATCGGTTTGACTCAGGGTGAAAGCGCTCATACCGCCTCCAGCACCATGGCGAGTCCCATCCCACCCTGCGCGCAGATTGAGATCAGGCCGAACTGGACCCCGCGCCGCTGCATTTCGTTGGCGAGCGTCGTTACGATTCGCGCCCCGGTGGCGCCAAAGGGGTGGCCGATGGCGATCGAGCCTCCCAACACATTGGTGCGATCCCAATCCACCTCCCCAACCGGTCCCGGTCGCCCGAGCCGCTCAGCCCACGCCTTGGAGCCCCACGCCTGGACGTTGGAGAGCACCTGGGCGGCGAAGGCTTCGTGAATTTCCACCAGGCCAAGATCCTTCCAGGAGATGCCGGCGCGATCGAGCGCCTTGGGAACGGCGTACGCCGGCCCCATCAGCAGCTGCCATCCGGGATCGACCGCGGAGACGGCATAACTTCGGATGGCGGCGAGCGGCTTGTAGCCGAGCGCCCGCGCCTTGTCCTCCGACATCAGGAGAACCGCAGCGGCGCCATCGGTGAGTGGTGACGCGTTTCCGGCGGTGACCGATCCGTAGCGGCGGTCGAAGACCGGTTTGAGCTGGGCGAGAGCTTCGAGGCTCGAATCGGCTCGAATCCCGTTGTCACTCGTGGTGACCTCATCCATCCCGGGACCGCCGAACCAGGGCGCGATTTCGGCAGTGAGGCGGCCGTCCGCCGTCGCGGCTGCGGCGCGCTGATGACTCAACAGCGCCAGCCGATCCTGGGCGTCCCGCGAGATTCCGTTTTCCTTGGCCATCTTCTCGGCCGACTGTCCCATTGACTCCCCGGTGGAGGGCTCGGCAATGGCAGGAGAAACCGGGACCAGATCTCGGGGCCGCACCTTGGAAAAGATCCCCAGCCGCTGGCTCAGCGATTTGGCCTTGCTCGCCGCGACCAGGGTCTGGCTCATCCGCCGCGAATGCATGATCGGAATGTCGGAAAGCGATTCCACTCCGCCGGCCAGAATGACGTCGGCGTGGCCGAGGAGGATCTGATCGTGTGCATTGGTGATTGCTTGTGCCGCGGAAGCACAGGCGCGATTCAGGCTGTAGGCCGGAATGGTGCGGGGGAACTGGGGCAGGAGCGAGACTTCCCGCGCGACGTTGGGTGCCAGTACTGATGGAATCACCTGGCCAAAAATCACCTCGTCGACTTCCCGGCCGTCGAGGTTGGCCCGGGCGAGCAACTCGCGAGCCGCATGTCGAGCCATCTGAGTGGCTGCGGCATCCCGAAGCAGCGATCCGCTCCGGGCGAACGGGGTGCGCAGCCCCGCCACCACCACGGGGCGGCGCCTGGTGGAGAAGAGGTCGAGGGTCATTACTTGTGCTGAGCCAGCACGCTGCCCATCGCACTCCACCGCGCGTTGTCCACTGCTTCGACGACCTCGCGTCCATGGATGATGGTGAGGGGAGCGACCAGCGTGGCGAGCTCGCCAAATTTCAGCAGGTGCTGGTCCGAAGAGGGACCCCAGCCAAACGCCTTCTGCGCTTCGAGGAAGGTTTCGAGGAAAAGCAGACCACCGGGGGCAACCCGCTCGATAATCTTCGGCAGGCCGGCGCGGTCGAGGTAGTCGAACACCAGGATCGCGTCGAAGCTCCCAATGTCAGGGAGGCCGGACCCGAGGTCTGCTTTCATCCAGGTCACCTCGAGTCCCCGAACCTTGGCCTCTTGCTTACCGACGTCGAGCGAGGCGCTATCCTTGTCGACAGCCGTGACCTTGGCTCCCAGTCCCGCAGCGGCCAAGGCGTGCCGCCCGGTGCCACAGGCGAGATCGAGGACACGGCTCCCGGACCGGATGCGGTGCGCGTGCCAGGCGAACCAGCTGCTCGGGCGGTCGATTTCCGTCACATCGGGAGGGTCGGAGGAAACTCCTATCACATGACTCCTTCGGTTCGCGCCTCACTCCGGGACCTGGGCGCCAGTCAATTCGACCTGCTGGTAATCGGGGGCGGAATCACCGGCGCCGGCATCGCCCGCGAGGCCTCGCTGCGTGGCCTCGCCACTGCGTTGGTCGAGGCAGGGGATTTTGGTGCCGGTACCAGTTCCAAGTCCAGTCGTCTCATCCACGGGGGGCTCCGCTACCTCGAGCAGGGCCGTCTGCACCTGGTCCGGGAGGCGCTGCGGGAGCGGGGCGTGCTGCTTCGCCTCGCTCCCCACCTGGTCCGGCCCCTCCCCTTCATCCTGCCGGTCTATTCCGGCGACCGGGTGCCCCAGTGGAAGGTCATCTCCGGCCTGACGCTGTACGACCTGCTGGCCGCGACGGGAAATGTGCGCCGCCACCGGACGCTGGGCAAGCGAGCAATTCTGGAGGCCGAGCCGCTGCTCCGGGAACGTGGGTTGACTGGTGGAGCAATGTACTGGGATGCCCAGTGTGACGATGCCCGAATGACCATAGCCACGGTGCGGGCAGCGGCTTGGCACGGTGCCCAGGTTGCCAATCACATGCGAGTTACGGGGCTGATTCGGACCGTGGCCGGGGTCGCCGGTGCCTACATCAAGGATGAGCTGACCGGTGCGGAAGGGGAGGTTCGGGCCCGGGTGGTGGTCAATGCCGCCGGGCCGTGGGTGGACGCCGTACGACGGTTCGAGGATCCCCACGCCACCCCCCTGCTCCGGCCGACCAAGGGTGCTCACATCGTGGTCCCCCGCTCACGGATCGGCCACAGCCACGGCATCACCTTCACCAGTCCGGTGGATGGCCGGGTGATGTTCGTGCTCCCTTGGGGGGAGTGGAGCTACGTCGGGACGACCGACACCGAAAGTGCCGGAAGCCCCGACGACGTCGCTACGGACGCCGGGGACGTCACCTACCTGCTGCGATCGGCAAATGCGCTGTTTCCGGGTGCCCGCCTCACGCCTGAGGACGTCACGGCGACTTGGGCCGGGTTGCGGCCGTTGATGGCCGGGAATCCAGCAGCAGCGACCTCTGCCCTGTCGCGGGAGCACCGGATCGTCCGGGGGCCCGAAGGGGTGTTCAGTATCGCGGGGGGGAAACTGACCACGTGGCGACGAATGGCGGCGCAACTGGTGGACCAGGTGTTCAAGGCCCTGCCCCACCGACGCCGGGACCCCGGCAAGTCCCTGAGCTGGACCGAGCCGCTGCCGGGTGGGGAGGCGGCGGTTCTTGACGGCTTTCGGGTCGGTGGCGAAGCTGCCGGACTCGGCGGCGAAACCATCACCCACTTGCTCAGCCACTTCGGGACCGAGACTCCTGCCATCTACAATCTCTGCCGGGAACGGCCGGAACTGGCGGCGCGGCTGCAGCCCGATCACCCGGCAATTGGTGCGGAGGTGGTCTTTGCGGTGCAGCGG
>JANNSC010000365.1:0-17376 GCA_031402135.1 Gemmatimonadales bacterium
GTTTTCCCAGGTGCTGATGGACTCCCGGGCGACGATGGCCCCGATGGGCATTCCGGAGCCAAGCCCCTTGGAGGTGACCAGGATATCGGGTTCGATACCCTCGTGTTCGCAGGCCCACATCTTTCCGGTGCGCCCAATACCGCACTGCACCTCATCGGCCACCAACAGGATGCCGTATTTGTCGCAGAGTTCGCGGAGGGCGGTGAGCCAGCCCTTGGGTGGCAGCACGTAGCCGCCCTCGCCCTGAATTGGCTCGACGAAGATTGCCGCCACATCCTTGGGGTCGAGGTGGCGGGCAAAAAGATCCTTTTCGATGGCGCCCACGCAGTGGAGACCGCAGGAGGGAAAGGTCTTCCCGAATTCACAGCGGTAACAGTATCCATAGGCCACGTGATGCACATCGGGGAGAAAGGGCCCGAATCCGGCGTGCTGGCGCGACTTGCTCGAGGTGAGTGAAAGCGCCCCGTAGCTGCGCCCGTGGAAGGCTCCCTTGAAAGCCACGAACGCGGTCCGCCCGGTGGCGTGGCGGGCCAGCTTCATTGCCCCTTCGACAGCCTCGGTCCCTGAGTTGCTCAGAAACACCCGCTTCTTGCTGGGGCCGGGAGCCAGCCGGGCCAGTCGCTCGCAGAGCGCCGCCATCCCCTCGTAGTAGAAATCTCCTCCGCAGATGTGCAGGAAGCGGCCGGCGGCCTCCTGAACGGCCTTGACCACCTCGGGGTGGCTGTAGCCGGTGGAGCAGACGGCTATGCCGGCCATGAAATCGAGGAAGCGATTGCCGTCTACATCTTCGACCATGGTGCCCAACCCATGCGACACCACCAACGGGTATTCCTTGATGTAACACGGCGCCGCCACCGCTTCATCCCGCGCGATGATGGCCCGCGCCTTGGGGCCGGGAGGCGAGGTGACAATTTGGGGACGAGGCATGGTCAGAACTCCCGGGTGCGTTTGGGTTGCTGTATTCGGCGGTCAGGTCTCAGTCATCAGATGACGGCTCGCGACTATTGGCCGCTGCCAGTCGCATTCAGCGCCTTCTGGAATCGGACCACAATCTCATCGATTTCGGCTTCGGTGATGATGTACGGCGGGGCCAACATCACCAAATCGCCATTACTGCCGTCGGCATGTCCGGTGTTGGGCCACACCATGAGTCCCACCGCCTCGGCCGCCTGGACGAATCGTTCGACGAAGCGCCGGGCCCGGGGGAAGGGAGCCCGGGTTGCCTTGTCCGCCACGAACTCGATCCCCGCCAGGAGGCCGCGGCCGCGTACATCACCCACAAACGGCAGCTCCCGCAGCGTTGCGAGCTTGCGGTGGAGCACCTTGCCCATCGCGGCGCAGCGGGCGATCAGATCATGCGACCGGATGTAGCGGATGGCGGCGACGCCAGCGGCACAGATGAGTGGGGTGTGCGAAAAAGTCTGGGCGTGGCTCAGGGCTTTGGGGCCCCGGGCGAGGACATCCACAATCCTGCGGGGCGCGGCGACCGAGGCAAGCGGGGCGTACCCGCCGCTGAGCCCCTTTCCCATCACCTGGATGTCGGGGACGGCGCCGTACGGTTCCAGCGCCGACCACGTTCCGGTCCGTCCGGCGCCCACCAGCACCTCATCAGCAATCCAGAGAACGTCGTGCCGGGTGCAGATGTCCCGGATGGTGCGCCAATACTCCTCCCGGGGCACCGAGCCGCCGGTGGAGGAGCCGCCCACTGGCTCGGCGATGAATGCCGCCACGTTTTCGGGACCGATCCGGAGCAGGGTTTCTTCGAGCAGATTACCGTTGCAACGGGCACATGACGGGTCGGCGCCGTGGCAATTGCAGCGATACGGGTAGGGCGCCGGCACCGGCACGATATCGGTCAGCCAGGGGCGAAAGTATTTCTTGTAGTGCTCCCGCCCACCGGCCGAGAGGGTGAGCAACGTATTGCCGTGGTAACTGGGGGCCAGCGCCACGATGACATGCTTGCCGGGCTTTTCCTGTTCCACCCAGTATTGCCGCGCCAGCTTGAGCGCAGCCTCGACGGCGTCCGATCCACTGGAAAGGAAGTAGAAATGGGAAAGGTCTCCCTCCGCGAGGCCGGCCATCTCATCGGCCAGTTGCTCGACCGCTTCATTGGTGAAGCGGATTCCGCTGACGAACCCCACCCGGCGCATCTGATCGGCCACCGCCTCCACCACCTCGGGCACGCCATGCCCAAGGCAGGCCACATACGCTCCGCCACAGGCGTCGAGATAGCGCCGACCGGCCTCGTCGATCAGCCAGCACCCCTCGCCCCGGACAATGAGGGGATATTCATGATCCAACCTGCGGTAGAGGACAGGGGAGTCGGGGTAACGGTAGGGCATGGGAGAAAGTTACCTTTCATGATGCCCATGCGCGCCTCCCTTCCCCTCCTGCTGTTCGGCCTCCTGGGATGTGGTACCCCTGAGCCGGCCGACCAGGTGCTCCAGCACGGGGTGGTGTACCCCTTTGCCACCGACTCAGTCACCGCCGAGGCGGTGGCCTTACGGCGTGGGCTGATCGTGTACGTCGGCAGCGACGCCGGGGCAAAACGCTTTATCGGTGCCGCCACCGAGGTTCAGGACCTCGGCGGTCGGGCGGTGCTTCCGGGGCTGCACGATACCCACCTGCATCCGGAGAGCGGTGTCGGGCTCACCGAGTGCACCTTGGATGATCTGGTGAGCGCATCGGCGATCCTCGATTCGGTGCGGCGGTACGCCGTGGCGCATCCTGACTTGCCGTGGATCCGGGGTCGGGGCTGGCAGCTGCCCGCGTTTCCCAGCGCCAATCCGCGGAAGGAGTGGCTCGACTCGATCATCCCTGACCGGCCGGTCTACCTCACGGCGGCCGATGGCCATTCCTCCTGGGTCAATTCAAAGGCGCTGGAGCTTGCCGGCGTCACCCGCTCGACGCCTGATCCGGTGAACGGCCGGGTCGAGCGCGATCCTCGGACCGGTGAACCCTCGGGAACGCTTCGGGAGACGGCCTCGGGCCTGGTGTCCCGCTATCTGCCGCCCCGAACTCAGGCGGAGATCCGCGCCGGGCTCAAGCGCACCATGCAGATGGCCAATCGGTTCGGCCTCACCGCCCTGCACGACGGAAACTCCGGCCCCCGCCTGCTCGAGGCGTATGCCGCGCTGGACAGCGCGGGGGAACTCACCACCCGGGTGGTGGGGGCACTCAGCGTCGATCCACGCGGCGGGGTGGCCCAGATGGATTCGTTGCGGGCGTGGCGGGGTCGCTATGCCGGTACCCGGTATTTTGCGCCGCGGGCCGCGAAGATTTTCGTTGACGGGGTGATCGAGGCGAAGACGGCGGCGCTGCTGGCTCCCTACGAAGGGGGAACCGATCGGGGGGAGCCCCGGCTCACCCCGGCGGAGATGGACACCCTGGTGGCGGCGCTGGACGAGGCCGGGTTCCAGGTGCACGTGCATGCCATTGGCGACCGGGCCATCCGGATGGCGCTGGACGCCTTGGCGTTTGCCCGCCTGCATAACGGCCCCAGGGACGCCCGGCCGATCATCACCCACCTCGAGCTGATCGACTCGACCGACATCCCCCGCTTTGCCGCACTGGGTGTGATCCCGAGCTTTCAGCCCCTCTGGGCCTGGGCCGACAGCTACATCCGGGACCTGACCGAGCCGGTGCTGGGGCCGGTGCGGTCGCGGTGGCTCTACCCGATCGGATCAGTGGCGCGGAGCGGCGCGGCGCTGGCGGCAGGAAGCGATTGGTCGGTGTCAACAATGAATCCGTTCGAGGCCATCCAGGTTGCGGTCACCCGGAGGGGCCCCGACGCGGCGGCGGGGCCGGCATGGATCCCCGAGGAGTTGGTGGATCTCCCCACGATGCTGCGTGCGTACACCATCGGCGGGGCCTACGCTTCCGGGGAAGAGGCGAGCAACGGAACCCTGGAGGTCGGCAAGGCGGCGGACCTCATCGTGCTGGACCGCGACATTCACCGGATTCCGCTGACCGACATTCACCTCGTCAAGGTGCTCCTGACACTGCTCGATGGGCGGGCAGTGTACCGCGATTCCACTTTCGTGAAATAGTGCCCAGAGAGGTTGCCATGTCCGAGAAAATCACCCGGCGCACGCTGATCACCGGAACTGCCGGAGCCCTTGCCGCGCTGGTCCTTCCGGGCTGGCTCCCGGCCCAGCCGCCCGGGACCCCCATGGTGGTGTACAAGGACCCCAATTGCGGCTGCTGCCACAGTTGGGTGGAGATCATGCGGCAGGCAGGGTTCGAAGTGGCGGTGCGGGACACCCCGGACATGGCCTCCATCAAGCGGCGCTACCAGGTCGGCAGCAAGCTGGCATCGTGCCACACCGCCGTGGTGGCGGGTTATGTCATCGAGGGGCACGTCCCCGCCGACCTGATCCACAAACTGGTGCGCCAAAAGCCCAAGGGGCTCGGTCTGGCGGTTCCCGGGATGCCGATCGGTTCGCCCGGAATGGAAGGGTCGCCCAAGGAGGCCTACGACGTGCTGTTGTTCCACACCGGCGGTACCACCTCGGTGTACGCCCGGCGGTAGTCTGCCCCCGACGCGCCGCGGTGGGGGTGATTACACCCGCGCGGCTTGGGCCTCGCGGAGGCCGCGGTCGATGTCCACCCGGCTCAGCAGCAAGGCACCCACCACGAAGAACCCCACCACCACCAGAATTGCTGCTCGGCGGGAGCCGAAGCCGTCGGAGACGAATCCGAACGAGGTACCCATGATGGTGCCGAGGCGGGAAAACATCCCCCAAAATCCGAACATCTGGGCGCTCTTGTCGGGGGGTGCGAGCAGTCCGACGACAGTTCGACTGGAGGCCTGGGTGGCGCCGATGCCGGCCCCCGCCATCAGCGCCAGCCCATAGAACACCTGCTTGGGCCCCGTCCCCGCCATCCCGGCGAGCGCGTCGAGGAAGTAGATGCCGAGGACGCCGACGATCCACCAGAACAGGGTGAGCAGCACGGTGCGCTTGGGCCCGATTTTTCCCTCCAGCCACCCGAAGCCCAGCGCGCCACCCGCGGCGGAGAGCTGCAGCACCAGGAACAGCATGCCCAGCTCGCTGGCGCTCAGATGGACCTCTTCCCGGGCGTAGATCCCCACGAACTTCACGATGGCATCGAGTCCGGCCATGTACACCATGAACGCGGCGAGGAACTGGAAGAGAATCGGGTTCTTCCGTGCGGTGGCGACGGTCTGTCCGAATTCCCGAAAACCGGCCCGGATCAGCATGCCAGGGCCGGCGTGTTCATACCCCGGCGCCGGCCGGGTCCGGTTCTTCACCAGCAGAAACGTGGGCAGCGCCGCCAGAAAGAAGAAGACGCCGATTCCCGCCATGGCCCACTGGTTTTCGGCGACGAACCGGGCGGTGTCCGACTCGGGGGAGCGAATGATGACGTAGATGGCGAGGAGGACGCTGGCCAACCCGCCGAGGTAGCCGATGCCCCAACCAAGACCGGAAATCTTTCCCATCGTCTTGGGGGTCGAGATGTCGGGGAGAAAACTGCCACAGAATGATTCACTCAACATGAAGGCGGCGTTGCTCACCACGATCAAGGCAATGGCGGCCCAGACCCCTCCGGGCCCGACCAGCGCCAACGCGGAAGTGGAGAGGGCGCACAGGATGGTACTGGCCAGCAGGTAGGTCTTCTTGCGGCCGCTGAAATCGCAGATCGCGCCGACGAGCGGGGAGAGGACCAACGCCAGCAGGGTGGAGAGAATGATGGCGATGGACCAGTAGGAATCCCGGATCGCCGACCCGGCGGGCACGATGTACCCCACAAAGAACCCGGAGTACACCACGGTAATAACCACGGTGGTATAGCTCGAGTTGGCGAAGTCGAACATCGCCCAGCCGAAGATCTCCTTCTTGGTGACGGGGGGTACGTCACTGGTCTGCATCACGACCTCGAGGCGGGCGGGGGGCAACGGAAAGAGCGCGACCCGGGGGCCGCGCTCTCAAACTACCGTCCGGAAGCCCGGGGCGGAACTAGAACTTGATGCGGAGCCCGGCGGTGAACGGCCACACCCAGGCGGTGCTGGCGCCGCCGAACCCGGCCCGGTCCGCCTTCTTGATGAAGGCGATGTCGCCCTGGGGGCTGATGAGCAAATCGAAGTTCTTGCTCAGCTCGATGCCGATCCGGGCACCGGCGTTGATGGCGAAATAGGAATTGGTCTCCGCGGTCGCGAGCCCGGTGCCGCCCGGGTTAAAGCTCAGCATACCGGCGCCGAGGTTCGGGGTGATGCTCACCTTGGAGCCGGGCTTCCCGAGCCGCAGGCCGACCTTGCCCATGAAATGCATCACGTCGATGTGGGCGCCCGAGGTGGTCGCGCCCTTGAGCTTGTGCCGGCCCTGATCGAAGTCGGCGATCAGGACGAGGCGTTCCCCGACCGGAATGGCCAGGCCGGCCCCAAAGGCAAACCCGCCTTTGACCACATCGGCCACATCAAACGTCGGTACAGCGACGCCGGCCCGGAGGTCCAGCATCGGCTTGCCACCCTGCGCCGCAAGGGGAGCGGCGGCCATGAGAAGGGTGATCGAGACCAGGAGAGTATGAGTCGTGCGCATCGGTGGAGCTCCGTACGTGAGAGGTTGACCAGGCAATGTCTAGCTAAGATGGTCAACTCGTCTCAATTTGTCAATATGATGTCCAGCTATTTTTCTAGACAATGAGCAATTTATTCAAATATGTAGTTGTTATTAATACTACTATTGCGTTGGTGTTACTACCGAAAAAGCGGCGGAGTCTGGGTGACAAGGGTGTATATCCCCAACCCGGCCATCACGATGGCTACCGTCGCGCCGGCGGCGGTCAGTCCTCTGGGGTGGCGATAGCCGTTCATCAAGGCGCCGTTACGCGTCGCCAGGAGCATCGTACCGAGGCCCAGCGGGAGGATCATCGCGTTGATGGCACCGACCGCAATCAGGATGGCGATCGGCCGCCCGATCATCAGAAAAATTGCAGTCGAGGTGATGATGAACCCGATGATCAGGGGGGCAGACAGGCGTTCCCAGCCGGGCCGCAGCGTGCGCAGGAACGAAACCGAGGTGTAGGCCGACCCGACAATCGACGTGATGGCGGCGGCCCACATGACGGCGCCGAACATCCGGAGTCCAAGGTCTCCCGCGGCATGCTGGAAGACGGCGGCCGCCGGGTTGGTGGGATCGAGCGACAGCCCCTGGGTTACGATGCCGAGCGCGGCCAAAAAGAGCAGCACGCGCATGACGCTGGCCACGCCGACCCCGATGGCCGCCGACCGGGTAGCCGATCCGACCGATTGGGGGCCGGCGATTCCCGCATCGAGCAGCCGGTGGGCGCCGGCGAAGGTGATGTAGCCGCCAACGGTTCCTCCCACGATGGTCACAATCGACAGCGCGTCGATGCGGATCGGCACAAACGTGCGGGCTACCGCCTCTCCCAACGGGGGATGGGAGGCGATGACGACATACAGCGTGAGCAGGATCATCAGCCCGCCGAGCACCTGGGCGAAGCGATCCATGGCGCGGCCCGCCTCCCTGGAAAGGAAGAGCCCGATGGCAATCGCCGCCGAGAGTGCCGCACCGAGCGAAGTAGGAAGCCCGAACATCGCTTCGAGGCCGAGCCCGGCGCCGGCGACGTTGCCGATGTTGAAGGCGAGCCCGCCGATGGCCACCAGGACCGCGAGGGTGGCACCGAGACCCGGCAGCACCCGGTCGGCGACCGCCTGTGCCGGCATCCGGGCGGCAACGATGACCCGCCAGATGGTGAGCTGGGCCCCGAGGTCGAACAGCACCGAGACGAGAATGGCAAAACCGAAACTCGCCCCCAGCGTGGCGGTGAAGACGACCGTTTGGGTGAGAAAGCCCGGGCCGATGGCCGACGTCGCCATGAGAAAGGCGGCGCCGAGCAGGACGCGCAGCGGGGAGCGAGGCTGCTCGCGTCGGGGATTTTGCGTCATGAGGGTTGGGCCCAACGCTAACGCTGGAGTGCGAAGGGCGCCATGCCGACGCCGTTATTTTCCGGCATGAACACCGGCCCCTGGTGCCCCAAACGAATTCTTTTGTCCCACGCCCTGCACGAAGGGCTGGGGGACTACCTCCAGGAACGACGCCCCGATCTCGAGTTTCGGGCCCGGGGCCTGACAGAGATCACGGCCGAGGATGTGGCGTGGTCGGAAGTGTTCGTCGGCTTCCGGGTGCCGGCGGTTCCGGGATGGGAACACCACTATCGCTGGATCCACTGCATCGGGGCGGGCGTCGACGCCTTTGCGTTTCGGACCGGACTTCCGCCGACAACACTCCTCACCCGCACCTCCGAGGATTTCGGGGCCCAGATCGGCGAGTATTGCCTGGCTCGGGCACTGGCGGTCACTCAGCGTCTCCGGGCACTCGATCGGGAACAGCAGGCCCGCAGCTGGAAGCCAAGGCACCCCAGCCCGCTCCGGGGAACTCGGGCACTGATCGTGGGGACGGGAATGGTGGGGAGCGGGATTGCCCGCGCCTTTCTGGGGGCCGGGGTTCAGGTGGGGGGACTTTCCCGGAGCGGCCGCCAGCGCGAGGGGTTTGACACGGTGCATCCGGTGTCGCGGTTCGCCGAGGCAGTGAGGGGTGCTCGTTGGCTGATCCTGGCATGCCCGCTCACCGAGGAGAGCTTTCACTTCTTGGGCGGCAGCCGATTCACCGCGGCCTCGGGGGCGTACCTGATCAACGTCGGCCGGGGTCCGCTGGTGGATGAGTCGGCACTTCCGGAGGCGCTGGAACGGGGCTGGCTTTCAGGGGCGGCGCTCGACGTGTTCGAGACGGAACCGCTCCCAAGGAGTTCACCACTCTGGGACCACGGCGACGTCACCATCTCGCCCCACATCTCCGGGCTCACCACGATTCCCGGGGCAGCCAAGGGGTTCCTCGACTGTCTGTCCGAGGTCGAGGCGGGACGCCGTCCCGCCCTCGCCGTCGACCCGGTTCAGGGGTACTAGATTCGTGTTGCAGATCTTTGATCGTTTACCCTCTCCGGATTGAGACCGTGCCCAACATTGGCGTTTTCCATCCTCAGATCGTGCATTTCGTCATCGCCCTCGGACTGCTGGGCATCATCCTTCGGGTGGTCTCACTGCTGGGCCGGGGCGCTTGGCTGAATCCCGCTGCCGCGCTGCTCCTGATAGGGGCTGCGGGCGCCGGGGTGGCAGCGGCAAAGTCGGGAACGGACAGCCACGGTCCGGCCGAGCGGATTCCGGGGGCTCGGGCGGCGGTCCAGGAACATGAAGAACTGGGGAATAAGACCCGAAACCTCCTGCTGGTGCTGGGCGGCCTGGAGGTGCTAGGTCTCTTCCTGGCTTCCCGGCGTTCGGGCCGGGTGGTTCGGGTGCTTTCGGCTGGGATGGGCCTGGTGGTGGGGTTTTACATCTACGAAACGGCGGAGCATGGCGGGGAGATCGTCTACCAGCATGCCGGAGGAGTGGGCACCCGCTCCGGGGATCCTGCCGATGTCCAGAACCTCCTGGTTGCCGGGCTCTTTCACAATGCGCGTCTGGCCCGGGATTCAGGACGGGCGGAGGACGCGGCGAAAATGACCGAGGAGCTGGCCCGGCTCCGGCCCGACGATTCGACGGTCCAGTTTCTGGTGGTGGAATCCAAACTGAGGGATCGGCATGACACCGAGGGGGCACTCGCCGCCTTGGCGCTGATTCAGGTGCCGGCGGACGACCCCCGCCTTGCCCCGCGACACGGCATCCTCACGGCGGAGGCCCTGGTCGCCTCCGGCCGGGCCGACAGCGCCAGGACAATCCTGACCGGGCTGTCTCAGCGATTCCCCCAGAGCGTCGGGATCAAGGACGCGCTGGCAAAGCTACCCTAGACCCGGTGGTGATCGGGGCGCCAATGCTGTACGGCGCGCAGGATTTCGTCCTGGGAGCTGATCGCTCCCGACACGATTCGATCGACGATGCCGGGCACCTCGGCGTCGGAGGCAAATCGCAACGCGATCAACTGGGCCAGCGTCAGTCGCTCGAACTGCTGGTACCGCCCTGGCAATAGCCGCTCCAAGCGGAGCATTTCCTCCAGCCGAATCACCCGATCCTGGGCCCGGAGGGGCATCCACCGGCTGAAGAAGATGCCCCCGATAATCGCAAACGCCACCAACGCCGCCCAGGCGGTCTCCAGGGAGGGGGTCTGAAACAACGGCCTCAAGGACATGAGGGCGTTCCCGGCGAGGATGGGAAGGATGATGAAGTGGAACGGCGGCAGCCACCGCACGTGGTTGCCGTAATTTTGGAAAGCATCGTCACTCATAGGAGCTCCTTGGTAAGCTGACAGCTATTGGCTGACAGCGGATTTTCTAAAATACCAATAGACCGGAAGCCCGGCCAGCAGCAGCCCGGTGCCGATGGCGGCGTCCCGGGGCGTTTCGACGAACGCATTCACGATCAGGTACCCGGCAAACAGAATGAAGAGCACCGGGGTGACCGGATAGCCCCAGGCACGATAGGGACGGACAAGGTCCGGTTCCCGCCGCCGAAGCACGATCACCGCCGCCGCCGACAGCGCGTAGAAGAGAAAACCCACAAACACCACGTAGGTCAGCAGCTGGTTGTAGGTCCCGCTCAGGGCAAGGGCGGAGGCCCAGAATCCCTGTACGATCAGGGCGGTGTTGGGGGTTCCCCGAACTGGATCCAGCCGGGCCGCCCACTGAAAGAAATTGCCGCTCCGCGCCATCGCGTAGGGAATCCGGGCCGATGTGAAAATGATCCCGTTGTTGCATCCGATGGTGGAAATGAGGATCGCGACGGTGATGAGTCCGCCTCCTGCCGGACCCAGAACCACCTTCATCGCGTCGGCCGCTACCAGGGTTGATTGGCCGGTGGCCGCCTGCCCCAGGACGTAGATCACCGCCACGCTCACCCCGACGTAGAGCAGCGTCACCAGAAGAGTGGACCACACCACTGAACGCGCCATATCGCGCTCCGGGTTCTTGAGCTCGCTTCCGACGTAGGTGATTTCGATCCAGCCGTCGTAGGCGCCCAGAGCCAGGATCATGGCGACCCCAAAGGGACCGACCATCTGCCCCAGAGACTCGGTGGGCCAGAACGGCTGCAGGTTGGCGGCGTTTCCCCCCGGCAGCAGAAGGCAGAGCAGCACCAATGCAATCACCGCGCCGATCTTGACAAGGGTGAGAATGTTCTGGGTCACGGCACCGACCTTGAGCCCGTAGCAATTCAGCGCCGTCAGGAGAAGGATCGAGGCCACTGCCACCACCCGCACGGCGCCCGGCGACATCGGAATGAAGAAGCCGAGATACGAGGCGAATCCCATGGCCACGAAGGCGATGGACGCCGGATTGATGACGACGGCTGCGCCCCAGCCGTACAGGAAGCCCCAGATGGGGCCGAAGGCGCGCTGCAGGTACACAAACTGGCCGCCGGCGCGGGGCATTGCCGCGCCGAGCTCGGCGACGCAGATGGCGCCACAGAGCGAGACCAGCCCGCCGAGGATCCACACCAGGAGCGAGGGAAACGATCCGGAGAACAGCACCGCGATTGAACTCGGCACGATGAAGATCGAGGAACCCACCATGGTGCCAACGTTGATCATGGTGGCGTCGAGGAGGCCGAGCTGGGGGGTGAGGCCGTCGCGATTGCTCATGGCTCGAAGGTAGCGACGATTTGAGGGGTGGGCTATCGTATGGCTTCCCTTCTACCCCCTATCTCCATGACCCGCTTGTCCCCGTTGCTCGGTGCCGCCCTGCTGCTGCCGGTACTCCTGACTGCCCAAACGGCGCCGGCCGGCCGGCCTCCTACCGCCCCCCGCCGCACGGGCATCCCGGCGGCAAGAGCGATACCGGCAGCGCAGGGCGCAGCGGCCGATAGCACCGCCGCCGGTCCTCGCGCGGGCCAGTTTGCCGGACTTCGCTTCCGGGGGATCGGACCTGCCATGGCATCGGGCCGGGTGGGTGAGGTGGCGATTCATCCCTCGGACAAGCGCACCTGGTATGTGGCGGCCCATTCGGGTGGGGTCTGGAAGACGGTGAACGGCGGCACCACCTGGTCGCCGATATTCGACGCCCAGCCGTCCTACTCCATCGGCACGGTGGTCCTCGACCCGAATAACCCGCTGACCGTCTGGGTGGGAACCGGCGAGAACAACAGCCAGCGCTCAGTGGGCTGGGGGGATGGCATATCCAAGTCGATCGACGGCGGGCGAACCTGGACCAACCTCGGGCTCAAGGAATCGTTTCACATCGGCCGGATCGCGATCGACCCCCGGAAGTCAGAGGTGGTCTACGCTGCGGCCATGGGCTCGATGTGGTCTCCCGGGGGAGACCGCGGCGTATTCAAGAGCAGCGATGCCGGGAAGTCCTGGACTCAGGTGCTCAAGCCCGACAACGAATGGACCGGCGCCTACGAAATTGCGCTCGATCTGAGGAACCCCGACGTGGTGTACGCCACCACCTACCAGCGGGGCCGCCGGCAATGGGGCTTCATCGATGGTGGCCCGGGCTCGGCGGTATACAAGAGCGGGGATGCCGGCACCACCTGGACCAAGATTACCCGCGGCCTGCCGTCGGAGGAGCTCGGCAAGATCGGGCTGGCGGTTTCTCCGGTGGATCCCAACGTGCTGTATGCCCAGGTCGAGGCGGCCAACCGGGCGGGTGGCTTTTTCCGCTCTCGCGACGGCGGCCAGAACTGGGAGCGGATGAGCCCGCGGACCGCCGGCCCGCCGTTCTACTATCACAAGATTGTGGCGGATCCGAAGATTCTGGACCGGGTCTACTCGGTGGATGTGCAGATGCAGGTGACCGAGGACGGGGGCCGCACCTTCCGCTCCATCCAGGGCCGTTCGATGCACGTAGACAATCACGCCGTCTGGGTCGACCCGGACGACAGCGACCATCTGCTGGTGGGCAACGACGGCGGGCTGTATGAAACCCGGGACCGCGGCGGTAACTGGCACTTCTTCGGGAACCTCCCGCTCACCCAGTTCTACAAGGTGAGCGTGGACAACGCCACGCCGTTTTACAACGTGTGTGGCGGCACCCAGGACAACAACACGCTGTGCGGTCCTTCCCAGACTCGCAACGGACATGGCGCCTCGAATGCCGACTGGTTCGTGGTCGTGGGGGGCGACGGCTTTCAGCCGAGAATCGACCCCACCAACCCCGACATCATCTACGGCGAATCGCAGCACGGTGAACTGGCCCGCTACGACCGGAAAACCGGCGAACGGGTCGGGCTACAGCCGCAGGTGGAGCCGGGGGAGCCGGCGAGCCGATGGCATTGGGATGCGCCGCTGGTCATCAGCCCGTACTCCAACACGCGGCTCTACTTTGCCTCACAGCGGGTGTACCGAAGCGACGACCGGGGCGACAGCTGGCGGCCGATCAGCGGCGACCTGAGCCGCCAGCTCGACCGGAACACGCTGGAATTGATGGGCCGGGTGTGGGGCGTGGACGCGGTCGCCAAGAACAGCTCCACCTCGCTCTGGGGCGCGGTGGTGGCGCTGTCCGAGTCGCCGAAGCGAGAGGGGATGCTCTGGGCCGGCACCGATGACGGGCTGGTCAACATCACCGAGGACGGTGGGCAAAACTGGCGCAGGCTCGATTCGATTCCCGGGGTACCGAAGCTCGCCTTCGTCGCCGACGTCGAGGCCTCGAACCACGACCCCCAAGTGGGGTACGCCGTCTTCAACAACCACAAGCAGGGTGATTACGCCCCCTACCTCTTCAAGACCGGGGACGGCGGGAAGAACTGGGCCTCGATTGCCGGGGATCTTCCGGCCAATAGCCCGGTGTGGACGATCGTGGAGGACCACATCGACCCCAACTTGTTGTTTGCCGGCAGCGAGCTGGGCGCCTGGTTTACCCTGGATGGCGGAAAGAAATGGCTCAAGTTCGGTGGGATCCCGACCATTCAGGTGCGCGACATCGCCATCCAGCAGCGAGAAAACGATTTGATCATGGCAACCTTCGGCCGAGGGTTCTACATCCTGCACGATTACTCCCCTCTTCGCGGCGCCACCCAGACGGTGACCCAGCGGGCCAAGCTGCTCCCGGTGAAGGATGCCAGGATGTACATCCCGGCACAGCCGCTGGGCGGTGGTCCGCGCGGCTCCCAGGGAGATGATTTGTACACCGTGGCCAATCAGCCCCTGGGCGCCACCATTTCCTACTACCTGCGCGATGCGCTGCGCTCGCTCAAGCAGCGACGGCAGCAGGCCGAGAAGAGCGCGATGCAAGGCAACGCCGCAGTGCCGTTTCCCTCGTGGGACAGCCTTCGCGCCGAGGAGCGGGAGGAAGCGCCGGCGGTGGTGCTCACGATCAGCGATGAGCAGGGCAACGTGGTCCGGCGGCTGACCGGTCCGGTAACGGCCGGGTTCCAGCGGGTTACCTGGGACCTCCGGACCCACGCCTCCACGCCGGTGGCTGGGGGCGGGGGGGGCGGCTTCGGCGGCGGGGGAGGTGGTGGCGGGGGTGGCGAAGGCGGAGACAGCACAACGGCTGGCGGCGCCCCTGCGGGGGGCGGCGGACCATCGGGACCGATGGTGGTGCCGGGCAGCTACCGGGTGAGCATGGCGCTCAGCGTGAACGGAATCCTCACCCCGGTGGGCGAGCCGCAGACGTTTCGGGCGGAGCCGATCGGACAGGGGACGTTGCCCGCCGCCGACCGCGCCGCAATCGTGGCGTTCCACCGGCAGACGGCGCGGCTGCAACGGGCGCTGCTGGGCACCGCACAATCACTCACCGAGGCGGAGAGTCGCCTTGGCCTGCTCCGCCGGGCGATCGACCAGACGCCGGCCGCGACGGTTGCCCTGGCCCAACGGGGGCGGGCGCTCAACGACCGGCTCCGGGGGCTGCGCACCGAACTCAGTGGCGACGAAGTGATTGGGAGCCGGAACGAGCCGGTGCCCCCATCGATCCAGGACCGGCTGCAGCGGGTGATCGGCGGGACCTGGAACAACACCTCGGCGCCGACGGCGACGGCGCGGCGGGGCTATGACATTACGTCAGCGGGACTCACGGCATTCCTGCCGAAGCTCCGGGCGGCAATGGATGAGCTCAGGCAGCTGGAGGATGCCGCGGAGGCGGCGGGAGCGCCGTGGACGCCGGGGCGGATTCCGGAGTGGAAGCCGTAGCTTATACCTGCATCTACAGACTACTGCATCCACAGATTGCTGCATCCACAGATTGCACAGATTTCACGGATTGAAGCGTATGTGGGTTCGGTATGAATCATCGGTGTCATCTGTATAATCTGTGTAATCTGTGTAATCTGTGGACAGGAGCTTACCGGTTCAGCGCGGAAGGTAGCGCTTGGGAAATTTGGCAATGACGGTGTAGTTGGGATCTACGATATTGGCGACGGTGCTTTCGGCGAGCTGGCCAAGGAGGGCGTAGGCGTCGAGCTTGCCGAAGCCGTATTCGCCCAGCCACTCGATCAGCTCGATGTGAGCGAGGCGGAAGGCGTCGATCAGGGGCCGGGCACTGCCCGCCACCATGATGTAGCGCTCGTCCTCGAGGCGGGGCCAGTCGATCTGCTTGCCCTTGACGACATCGATCTGCAGCACGACGTCCATGGACGTCTCCAAGCCGGTGCCGGCCACTTCCCCTTGACCCTGCCGGGCGTGCCCGTCGCCGAAGTAGAGGTAGGCTCCGTCATGAAAGACGGGGAGGTAGACGGTGGTACCCTCCTTCAGTTCCGGCGCGTCCATGTTGCCGCCGAAATTTCCCGGCCAGAGTCCGGCAAACGCCTCGGCGCCCCGCGGTGCCACCGCAATTCGGCCCAGCATCGGCTGGAGGTCGACGGTGATCGACTCCATGCGGCTGTCGGGGAGCTGGGTGGTGCCGGTCATTTTCTGGCGGTCCAACTCCCAGATGTAACGGCGGGCGGTGATCGGTTCGTTGAGCATCCGGACCCGGGCATCGGAGGCGAGGCCGCCGAAATCGGAGTAGATCTGCGCCGCGGCGATGTCGTGGTTGGGGGTGACCTTGAGAATCTTGACCACCAGCATGTCGTTGGTGGTGGCGCCCTCAACGTAGAATGGCCCCACCTCTCCCGGAAAGGCGCCCCCCTCCCGGGTATAGTAGGGCCCGAACATCGTCCGGGAGATGAGCACCGTGTTGGGCTTGATCCGCAGTACTGGTTCCCGCACCGCGAAAGTCGGATGGCCGACGGTGGGGGCAAAGCGCACCGTGTCCTGAGCCGCCAGCGGGCCGGCGAGCGCGGCGGCGGCGAGCAGCAGCAAAGGCCGCAGCAGGTGCAGGGTCACGGCGCCACCGAGTACACCACAGCACCATTCACGATGGTCATCAGAGTCTTGGTAGTGAGAATCTGCAGTTCCGGCACCGTCATGATGTCCTGGTTGAGCACGGTGAAATCGGCGAGCTTGCCGATCTCGATACTGCCGCGCTGGGCATCCTCGAATGCGGCATACGCCGGCCAGATGGTGAACATCTTGAGAGCCTGGTCCCGGGTCACCTTTTCTTCCGGATGCCACCCTTCCCCCGAGCGTCCCTGCAAATCCTTCCGCGCCACCGCGGCGTAAAACTCGATCATCGGCTCGCCCCGTTCGACCGGCGCGTCGGATCCCCCAGCGATCGGCACCCCCATCTTGAGCATGCTCTGCCATGCGTAGGCCCCGGCCAGGCGGTCCATGCCAAGGCGCGCCGGGGCAAAGTAGAGATCACCGATGGCATGGGAGGGCTGCATCGAGGCGATGATGCCGAGCCGTTTGAAGCGGGGGAGGTCGGCCAAGGTGACGATCTGGGAGTGCTCGTTGCGCCAGCGGGGCTCCTTGACCTTGCGCTGTTCGGCGGGGACTTCGTTGAAGGCCCGCTCGAACAGATCGAGCATCAGCCGGTTGCCCCGATCCCCAATGGCGTGGGCCTCGATCTGGATGCCATTTTTGAGGGCCGCGGCGAGCATCGGCTTGACCGCCACGGTATCGGTGGTGATGAGGCCGCTGGTCTTGGGATCGTCGCTGTAGGGCGCCAGCAGCGCCGCGCCGCGACTGCCGAGGGCGCCGTCCACCACCAGCTTGATGGTCCGGACGGTCAGCATCCCGTCAAATTCGCCGAGCACCGGGCCTTGGTCGATCAGTCGGGTGGCGTCGGCGCCGGGTCCGCTGATCGCCTTGAAGATCCGGATCTTGATCTTGCCATCGCGATAGAGCCGCCGGATTCGGTCGACCTCACCCCAGGTTCCGTGGGCATCCTGGATCTGGGTCCAGCCCAACTCCATTTCCCGCTGGACACCCTTCTGGATCGCTTCATCCTGCTCTGCCTCGGTGGGCGGGGGCACCAACCGGCCGACCAGGCCCTGAGCCCGGTCGATGAGCATCCCGGTCGGCTCGCCGTCAGGGTCCTTGTTGATGGCCCCACCGGACGGTACCGGAGTTGTGCGGGTTATGTTTGCCAGCT
>JANNSC010000366.1:0-7094 GCA_031402135.1 Gemmatimonadales bacterium
CTGGGGCCGGGGCTGCATCCGGCACCCATCTGGATGATGCCAACCCCGACCGGGAGCAGCACTTCGAGCCGGGCATCTATTGCCTCACCGAATTCCGATCCAACCACCACCCGAGCGATCAGATTTCCGTTCGATTCCGAAACAGTGAGCCTTCGAATCAGCAGATCGGCCTGCCACAGCGGTTGCTGGGCGTGACCCGCCCCGGAAAGGAGGAGGGGGAAAAGGACCGGTGGGGGGATTCGCATGCGGCGTCCCTTCCGCCTTGCGGGGCGGGGTCCGGCTTGGCGAAACTGGGGTTTTTCCGGTAGAATCACAGGCAGTATAGGAGGCGTCCGTCAAGCCGGATTCAGCCGGCCATCAAATTCTCATCAAGCCCCGGAATCCCTTGCGACTCAAGACCTTCGGTGGGCTGTGGATCGAAGGCGACCCGGCTCCCCCCCCTTTGGGCCCCCGGCGGATGGGGCTCCTGGCGGTGGTCGCGGCCGCCGGAAAACGGGGAATTGGCCGAGATAGGGCGCTGGCAATCCTCTGGGGTGAGTCAGATCTCGATCAAGCCCGGCACACCCTTTCACAGCACCTGTACAGCCTGCGCCGGGAAACCGGCCGGGAGTGGATCACTGCGACGCCCGAGCTGCGGCTGGATCCGTCCATCGGCAGCGACATTGGGGAGCTTCATGACGCGCTGGCGGCGGGCGATGCGGTGGGTGCGGCGCGGCTCTATTCGGGGGAATTCCTGGATGGGTTCCACCTTACTGGAGCCCCGGAGTTCGAGCGGTGGGTGGAGGAAGAGCGAAGTCGGCTACGCACCACGATGGCGCGGGTGCTGGAGGGGCTGGCGACGGCGGCGGAGGACGGGCAGCGCGAGGATGATGCGACCCGTTGGTGGCAGCGGCTCACCGCGCTGGATCCATTCAGCGCCCGCTACGCGGCGGGTTACATGCGCTCGCTGGCGCGGGGTGGCGACCGGGCCAAGGCGCTGGGGCATGGCCGCCAACATGAGGAACTGATCCACCGGGAACTCGAGGTGGAGGCCGATCCGGTCATCAGGGAATTGAGCGAGAGCCTGCGCGCGGCTCCGTCCCGGTCGAAGCCGACTGCCGCCCCGGTCCCCATGGCGCCGACAGCTGCCCGGAATGTCGGAGCGGAAGACCAGCCGAGGCCGGCAGCGGGAAGGGGGCTCCGTCCCTGGAGGCTGGCTGCAGCGGCGTCGGGTGCGGTGGCGATCATTCTGCTCGGGGTCCGCATGGTCCGGCAGATTCCGTCAAATGCTCCGTCGCTGGCAGTCGGAATGGTTCGTGCCTCCGGATTCCCCGATTCGACCAACCTCGGACCCATCCTCCGTGACATGCTGTCGACGATGTTGGGCAACGTGTCCGGGGTTCAGATGCTGGCCAATTCCCGAATCGTCGAACTCACCGCCCGGGGCGCCGATTCGACGCCCGGCGCGATGAGCGACGCGGCCCGGCGAGCCGGTGCCACCGAGGTGATCGAGGGCGAGGCGACCCAATCCCAAACGGGATTGGTCTTGACGCTGCGGCGAGTCGAACTCGATCGGGGGGTGGTACTGAAGGGGTACACGGTCCGGGCTCCGGACATTTATGAGCTGGTGGACAGCGCAACCGCCGCCATTGCTCGAGACCTGAAGCTGCCGGTTCCCTATCGAGGCGTCGTGGATGTCCGCACCCCTTCCCGGGAAGCGTACGCGCTCTACGAGGAAGGGCTGCGGGCCTTGTACGGATATGACGCCGCCGCCGCCTATCGCCTGATGAAGGCGGCGCTGAACCGGGATTCTACTTTCGCCATGGCGGCGTACTTCGCCTGGCAGGCCGGGCGGGGCCTGGTTGACGAGGGGATGTCCGGCCAGGACATGGAGCGGAGTCGGCGGCTGGCTCCCCGAGCCTCGGAACGAGAGCGGCTCCTGATCGAGGGATCGATCGCGGCGCTGGATGCGCCGTTGTCGATATCCTCTGCCATCGCCGATACCCTGAGCGTTCGCTTTCCAACCGATCCGGATGGACAGATACTCCTGGGGCAGATCCGTTTCAACCAAGGGGATTTTGCCGGATCGGTGGCCGCCTACGACCGCGCGACGGTCCTCGACTCGACCGCCTCGGCCCTTGGGGGAATGCAATGCCGGGTGTGCACGGCACTGGGGCAGATGGCGGGCAGCTACCTCTACTGGGACTCCACCGACGCAGCCATTCGACAGGCGCGACGGCTGATTCGCCTGCGGCCGGACGCCGGCGCGGGCTGGAGCGTGCTGGTGGAGCCGCTGCTTCGGGAGGAGCGGCTCCAGGAGGCGGAGGCCGCCCTGGCCCGGGTCAATGCCCTGATGCCCGGGGGCACGGCGGCCGGCCCGGCGCTCAATCGGGACCGAATTCGATGGGGACGATTCGAGGAGGCGGATCGGGAGCTGCAGTACGACCTGCATAACTCAATTCAGTCGGTCCGGTCCGGGGGCCGGTGGCTCCTGCTGCTGAGCCTCCGGAATCAGGGGCGGCTCAAGGAGGCGCTGGCTCTTGCCAAAGAGGGTCGAGTGCCGGGCTCGAATCAGGTGGTGCCAGGCATCGGGGCAGACGGCGTCCACCTGGCCATCGTGCCGTATGAGATGGGTGAATCGACGCTTGCCGCGGAACGATTCCGTCGAATGGCCGAAGCAAACCAGACGCTGCCGAGACCGGTGGGATTCAAGGCGAGGACGGTGACGTGGCTCTACACGCTGGCGGGCGCGGCGTACGCCGCGGCGGGGGACACCGCAGTCACCCGGCGGCTGGCCGACTCGGTGGAGGTGATCGGCCGGGGGAGCATCTTCGGAAGAGATCCACTGCTGCATCACTTTCTCCGCGGGTTACTGCTGCAGCGGGGCGGGAAGCATGCCGAGGCGGTCGAGGAGTTTCAGCGGTCGCTGTTCTCGCTCACCGATGGCCTGACCCTCACCAACCTGATGATGGCGCGGAGCCTGATTGCGCTGGGGCGAGGGCGGGAGGCGATTGCGGTGTTGCGGCCGGCGATTCGGGGCGGCGTGGATGGCAGCAACACCTATGTGACCCGGACCGAGCTACACGAGGCGCTGGCGCAGGCGTTCGAGCAGGCGGGCATCCGGGACAGCGCAGTGGCACATTACCGGGCGGTGGAACAGGCGTGGCGGCACGCCGATCCGCAATTCCAGGCACGCTATCGCCGGGCCAAGGCGAGCGCAGCGGCGCCGGTGCAGTAAGCGACTACTCGAGCGCTGCGCCGTCGCGGGCAACGGCGGAGCTTCATCATGTGAACACCGGGAAACAACAGGACATCTTCCAGGGAGACCGGCACCATGGCCAAGTCCAAGCTCAAAACTCAGAAGACCACCGGAAGCGCCGAGGGCTTCCTCAAGAAGGTGACGGATCCGGTACAGCGGGCCGATGCGCTGGTGGTGCTCAAGATGATGCAGCAGGCGACCAAGGCGGACCCGAAAATGTGGGGGCCGGCGATCATCGGATTCGGGGACCGAGTCATCAAGTACGACTCCGGCCGAGAGCTGGACTGGTTCGACATCGGGTTTTCGCCCCGGAAGGGAACCTTGACGCTGTACGGGCTGAAAGGCGCCAAGCAGGCCGACACCCTGCTGGCCAAGCTGGGGAAACACACCGCGGGAGGAGGATGCCTCTACATCAAGCGGCTGAGTGATGTGGATGTCGGGGTGCTGCAGAAATTGATCGACGGGGCGGTGAAGCGGTAAACCGTGAGCGACAAGCATTGAACGGGGGGTATATGAGCGAGCCGAAAACCAGGAAAACCACGACGTCGTTCAGCGCCTACCTCAAGACGGTCAAGGATCCGGTGCAGCGCGCCGACTCCCGCACCATCGCCACGATGATGCAGAAGGCCACCGGGAAGCCACCGGTGCTGTGGGGGCCAGCAATCGTGGGGTTCGGTGAGCTGATGATCACGTATGCGTCGGGAAAGGAGCTGGATTGGCCGGTCACCGCCTTTTCGCCGAGGAAGGGATCCCTCACCCTCTACATCATGAACGGCTTCAAGAAGGAGGCTGCCCTTCGCTCCAGACTCGGCAAACACACCACGGGAAAGGTCTGCCTCTACATCAAGAAATTGGCGGACGTCGACCTCGAGGTTCTGGAAGAAATGATCGAGGAGTCGGTCGCGCACGAAGAGAAACGGGCCCGGTAGCTGCCCGCTTCGGCGCCGGGCGCTTGACCGGGGCGCCGGTTGCCCGCGCGTTGGTGTTGCCCGCGATGTCCGCCCGCGCAATCCTGGCCGCGATCTCGTTCGCCTCCGCCGGTGAGAGGATCCGCCGGCGCCGGTAGTACACCAGCTTGGAAAACTGCAGGTCGGCTTCCCGCGTCGATGCGAGGTGTCGCAACTTGGGGTCGATGTGCCAGCCGGCTCCCCAGTGAATGAGCCGCTGCAGCAGGTCCCCGGCGGTCATGCAAAAGATCAGGAATGCCCCCTCCGCCCAGCCGTCACCCATCAGTTCAGGCTTCAGGAGATGGAACGCGCCGGCGGCTACCGCGCCGAGCAGCGCTCCGACCGGGCGTCCCTTGAGCGACCCGGCCCCCTTGAAGGTGAAAGGAGCGCCGGAGGGCTTTTCAGTGGTCAGGGGACGAATGCGTTTGACATACCCTACTCCAGGCTCGAGATACCTGGGGCAGGATGCATCGGCCATGCCACGGCTGGGGGGCGGTGGCAAGCGGTTTGTGGTCAGGGAAGAAGGGAATCAGGGAATCAGGGTATCCGGGGTGGCCTCGAAAGCGGACTGGTGTGTCCCCCGGGGAACTCAGGACGGCGCTGGCTTCGGGGCCGGCACCTGTGCGGTGAGTTCGGGCCCCTTCTCCGCCCCATCGAGCTGGCCCATCACCACGTCGGGATCGTGCTCGAAGAAGATCCACCAGCCCTCTTCCCCTGCCTGGTGAATCAGCTGGCGCTTCGACTCGAGGGTCCGGAGCGGCTCCAGATCGTACCCCATGATCCAGGGGAGCGGCAGGTGGTGCCGGGTGGGGATCAGGTCGGCAATGAAGGCCAAAGTCTCGCCGCCGTCGCGCAACAGAATGGCCTGGTGCCAGGGTACATGGCCCGGGGTAACCCGCACCGAGACTCCGGGGAGGACCTCCCCGTCTCCCTCCAGCAGCCGCCACTTCCCCGCCTCTGCGATCGGCTCGAAGTTGGGCGGAAGGTAGGAGGCCCGGGTGCGTTCGTTGGGATGCCGAGCGAATTCGAGATCGCCCCGCTGCACCACGTAGGTGGCGTTGGGGAAGGTCAGTCGAGGGCCGCCAACGACGGCGCCGTTGTGATCGCGCTCTTGCCAGGTGTTGCCGCCGGCGTGGTCAAAGTGCAGGTGGGTGTTGATGACCCACCTCACCGCCTCGGCAGCGTGGCCGGTTTCGGCGAGGGCGGATTCCAACTGGGTCCGGCCGTTCCGGCCAGCGTTGGCAATACCGTAGATGTCCTGAAACTTCTGATCTTCCTTGTTGCCGAGCCCGGTATCGATCAGAACCAATCCATCGGGGTGCTCGATCAACAGGCAACGCATGGCAAGGGGGATGCGGTTTTTTTCGTCGGGGGCAATGCGGCGGGACCAGAGCGGTTTAGGCACCACCCCGAACATTGCCCCGCCGTCCAGCCGCTGGATGCCGGCCTCGAGGGAGTGGCAGCGGAGTCGGCCGAGCTCGAAGGTGTGGATCAGCGACATGAATCAGGCGGGGGGGGCGGGGGGGCGGGTGGTCCGCCTGCCCCGATGATGGCGGCCCTGGAGCCCCTCGAGGTCGGGAAGGGTCCGGGCCCCGGTGTCTCGGGCCAGCAGCATCAGGCGCTGGAGCAGCTGTGCGGTGATCAGTGCGTCGCCGGCAGCGCGGTGGCGGGCGGGATTCTCGAAGGCAAACAGTTGAGTCAGCGCATCGAGGGCGCAGGATTCGGCGTGGGGCACCAGCCGGCGGGCCAGCCGTACGGTACAGAGCCGGGGCCCGTCGAGCCGGAGTCCCTTGGCGCGGTGCACCTCGGCGGAAAGGAAGCCCCAATCGAAGCGCATGTTGTGGCCGACGAACACTCGACCGCCCAGCGCGTCGAGAATCCGGTCGCTGATTTCCTCGAAGCGGGGCGCGGCGCGGACCATTTGATCGGATATTCCGGTGATCCCGGTAATCATTGCCGGGATGGGACGCCCGGGGTTGACCAGCGATTCGAAGACCAGCTCCCGGCGTTGGCCGTGGACCAGCACCACGGCAATTTCGGTGATCCGGTCGTCCCCGGTGGCGCACATGCCGGTGGTTTCGACGTCCACCACGGCAAAGGCACACTCCTCCAGGAGCGGGGCGCCGGTGGCAATGGCAATGAGGCTCCAGCGCCCATCGGGAAGCCGCTGGACCCGGGGATCGGCGCCGAGCAGGGCGGCGGCAATCCGATCGGCGACAATTTCAGGGGCGTGGGGAAGGCCTAACACGTTGTGCGCCAGCCACTGCGCCGGACGGGCCTGCTGGCCCAGCGCCGCAATGGAGCGGTCCACCAGGCTCCCGGCCGGATACCCGGCGAGCCCACCGGTCACAGGTCGGCCCGGTGGGTGGGGAGCGTCATGCAGCGGGGTCCACCGCCTCCGCGCACCAGCTCGCCGCCTTCGATGGTGATGGCGGTGCGGGTGGTGGGGAGCGTGGTCGATGCCAGGAATTCTGCGCTGGGCACGATGCCAAAGCCGGCCGCCTCGAGCTGGCGGAGGGTTTCCTCGTTCCGGGCATAGCTCACGATCACCCCGGGCGCCACCGCCACGAAGTTGCAGCCGGAGGCCCACTGCTCCCGCTCCTGGGTGAGCCGGCGAGTGCCACCGGCAAGCACCGGAGTGAGCGGCATCCCGGCATGGGCGAGCGCGGTGAAAAGATCGGGCTGCTCCCGCACCACCGTTTCCCCTTTCCGCCGATGCAAGATGGTGAGCCGCTCCGGCCCGATGAAGCAGGGCGGATAGACCGCGCAGAGGTTGCGATCGAGCTGAGTGAACAACATGTCGAGGTGGATGGCGGTGGGGTTGCTGGGCATGACCACCACGATCACGTCCTTGACGCCGGCATTTTCGAAGGCCGAATCGGAGAGCTGATCGAGGGCACCAGGGGAAG
>JANNSC010000367.1:0-3518 GCA_031402135.1 Gemmatimonadales bacterium
GGCCGCCCCGCGCTGTCGCTGACCACCCCGCGGATGAGGCCCGTGGAGGCCTGCACCTGGGCCGAGAGGGAAACCGGGAACGAGAGAAAGATCGCAACGGCGGCAACCGCCATCACGACCCCGAACCGCCGCGAAAGGACGTTCATGTGCAAATCCTCTGTGGGCTGAATGATCAAGGACACACCGGGCCAGGCAACTGCGAGAGTCTAGCAACCAGAGTGGGGCTGTGCAAGAGGGAACCGTCCCTTGTTACCCCGGGCCCTCGGGCCACTCCAGGTCTGGGCGGGCCGGCAACGGCTGATCCGGGCCGAGTCGGCCGGGTTGAACGTCGGCAAAGATGAAATTCTCCGGCGCCACCGGCGCCCCGGCCAGCCGCCGGAGCAGAGCCAGCTGGCCGACGTGGGTCATCACATCGGCCAGGGGCCCCTGAAGCAATTGCTCGATCGAAATGCCTTGCGGCGGAGTCCCCCTTGAGAGGTGGGACCCGAGTTCGGTTACCATGGCGTGGAACCGCTCGATCTCCCCGGCAAAGGTCGGTAGCGGCTCGGGATGGACGGGATATGCCCCACCAGCAAAAAAGGTTCCGGCGTAGCCTATCACGCTGGTCATGTGGCGGAGTATCTCAACCGGTGTCCGGGTGCGCCCGCCGGCGCTGAAGCCGGGAAACTCCGGCGGCGCCCCGCGCAGGCTCTTCTGAGTTCGGTAGGCAATCGCCGCCAGGAAGTGTCGCAGCAAATCGCGGTCGGGTTGCGCCATGAGAATCCTAGGGGTATAGGAGAGCGGAACGCCGCTGCAGCAGCCACGCCGCGCGGGCCGGCTGCCACTCCTCCACAATCTGCGCTGCGGCGGAACCACTCTCGATCCGCTGGCGGAGCGCGGCCCCCCCAGCCAGACGGTCGAACCCCGCCGCCCGAATCCCCAGACTGTCGGGATGGACGCCGCGGATTGCCACCAGCAGCGCCACGGCGGTGTGGGTGGGGTCATAGACGCTGCGGTCTGTAACAGTCAGCCGAATGCCCCGGAGCGCAATGCCGTCAAACTTGCCATCCCCGGGCCGAACCGGAGTGAAATCTATGGGCGTGAGCCGGACTCCTGCCATCGCCGCCGCCGGCAGCGCGGCGATCACCCGTGCCGCATCGAGCCACGCTGCGCCGATCTGGCTGAACGGGGCATCGGTCCCCCGCCCCACCGAGAGCGCCGTGGCCTCGAACAGGCACGTCCCCGGATAATGAAACAGGCTCTCGAGGCTGCTGAGATTCGGGCTCGGCGACAGGAACGGCAGCCCGGTCTGATCGAGTGCCTCCTCCCTCCGCCATCCCGTCACCGGCACCACACGTAAATCGGTCGGCAGGCCGAGCTCGAGCTTGGCCAGCCGGGCCAGCTCACCCAGGGTGAGCCCGTGCCGCATCGGCATCGCCAGAGACCCTACAAATGAGCGATACCCCAGATCGAGCACGTTGCCCTGCACCAGCCCACCAATCGGGTTGGGACGGTCCAGCACCAGCACCCGGCGTCCCAGACGCGCCGCCACTTTCATGACCTCGATCGTTGTCCCGAGGTAGGTGAAATAGCGAGCACCCACGTCCGGCAAATCCACCAGCATGACGTCGATACCGGCCAGCATGCTGTCGGTCGGGGCGGACGTACGGCCATAGAGACTGTAGATTGGTAGGCCGGTGGCGCTGTCCACGGTGGAGGCCACCGCCTCCCCCGGATCGGCGGCGCCGCGGAATCCGTGTTCCGGGCTGAACAGCGCCACCAGATTCACTCCGGCCCGGAGCAGTCGCTCCACGTCGCTGACACTGTTGCCATCGACCGCGGCATGATTTGCCACCAGGCCGACTCGGAGTCCCCGGAGCAGGTGGGCGCTGTCGCCCAGCAGCACTTCGATGCCCGGTCGGACGGGGGGACGGAGGGGCGTCGGCACCGGCGCCGGCGACCGCCCCGGTTGCGGGGTGCAGCCCACTACAATGAGCCCGAGCAGCAGCGTTCCCACTCTTGCCCCGAGCTTCCTGTGCCCGTTGCCCGTCACCTTTCCGGTCTCCTCCTCGCGCTCTGCCTGACCGTTCCGGCCACCGCAGTCGCCCAGCGCCAACCCCAGCCCAGCGCCCGAGTCGCCAAGCTGCTGCGCACCCTGACGCTGCGCCAGAAGATCGGCCAGCTCATCATGCCGTGGCTGATCGGGCATTACGCCGCCTTCGATGATCGCGCCCTCGACAAGGCGCGGGCCTGGGTGGACTCGCTGGAGGTTGGCGGAATCATCATCTCGACCGGTTCCCCGATGGATGTAGCGGCCAAACTGAATTTTCTGCAGCGCCGCTCCAAGCTTCCTCTGCTGATTGCGGCCGACCTCGAGAGTGGTAGCGGCTTCCGGTTTGTCGGCGGCACCGCGTTCCCCACCAATATGGGGGTGGGGGCATCGGGGAGGGAGGCTGACGCCTACGCCATGGGCCGCATCACTGCCCTCGAGGGACGCGCCGCCGGCGTGCACCTCACCTTTTCTCCGGTCGCCGACGTCAACAACAACGCCGCCAACCCGGTCATCAATACCCGCTCCTTCGGCGGTAGTCCCGCCGCCGTCGCCCGGCTGGTTGCCGCCGCTATCCGCGGCACCCAGTCGGCCGGCATGTGGGCCACCGCCAAA
Source organism: Gemmatimonadales bacterium (assembly GCA_031402135.1). Lineage (GTDB taxonomy): Bacteria > Gemmatimonadota > Gemmatimonadetes > Gemmatimonadales > GWC2-71-9 > JABFSM01. Next base: position 2,645 of record JANNSC010000367.1, read on the forward strand.
CATTTTCCCGGGCACGGCGATACCGACACCGACTCGCATGTCTCGCTGCCGGTTATTCGGGCCGATTGGGCCCGCCTCGACTCCCTCGAGCTGGTGCCATTCCGCGCCGCCATTGCCGCCGGCGTCAAGGTGGTGATGTCGGCCCACATTGCCATGCCGGGAATCGAAAACGGGGCGACCGTCCCCGCAACGCTCGCGCCGGAAATCCTCACCGGAATCCTCCGCGATTCACTCCAGTTCAAAGGCATGGTCGTCACCGATGCCCTCGACATGGGCGCCCTGGTCAGCGCCTATGGCCCTGGAGAGGCCACCGTCAAGGCGTTCCTGGCCGGCAGCGATATGCTCCTGATGCCCGCCGACCTGCGCCCCGCCATCGACGCAATGGTCGACGCGGTGAAGAGCGGTCGGGTGAGCCGGGCCCGCCTCGATGCGTCGCTGCGGCGGGTGCTCATGGCCAAGGAGGGCTTCGGCCTTTTCCGCCGCCGCACCGTCAATCTCGACCACGTCGGCGCCGTGGTGGCTCGGCGCGCCCATCGCGACACCGCGCTGGCGGTGTCGGCCCGCGCACTCGTACTGGTCCGCGACAGCCTCGGCCTCATTGACAGCCTCCGCGCCTCGCCCCGGCGCGTAGGCGTCGTGACCTACGGCGATGGCAACTCCAGCGCCATCGGCAGTACCCTCATCCCCGAGCTGATTCGCCGAGGATATCCAGTGACATCCTTCCGGCTCACCGCCGCCAGCGGGCCCGCCAGCTACGACTCCGCGGCGGCGCTGCTCCGCTCCGCGCCTCAGGCGCTCCTCGCCGTGGGGCTCCGATTCGCCTCCGGCACCGGATCGATTCCCTTCCCGGAGCCCTTGCGCCAGCTCATTGAGA
>JANNSC010000368.1:0-11459 GCA_031402135.1 Gemmatimonadales bacterium
ACGATGCGCAATTCCACGTTGACCAGGCTGTCTACCAGTTGGGCAACCCAGGGAATCGTGTTGGCCGAGTCTCCGCAGCCGTCCTCGAGCACTGCCAGGAGGCGCCAGCGCCCCGGAACGGCACGAGCGCGGGCCAGGAGCCCGGGGTCAAGAGCGACGGCGGAATAATTCCCGGTCCAGGTTTCCCGTCGGGCCGTGGCGGAGCCCAGAAAATCGCCGAAGGTGCGGCCCGAGTCGAAGAGCCGGACAATGCTGTCTGCCGGCGCAGCCGCCGGACTCCGCCAATTCGGCGCTACCGTGCAGGACGCTGGCGAGAGGAAGAGCGTCGCGGTCAAGGCGAGTATGATCATGCCTTGAAGTTGGGGCCCCGGCGCAGGCCGGGCAAGCACGGTACCAAAAAACAGATGACCCTGCCCGAGGGCGGGGCCATCTGGACCCAGGCGGGGAGCCTTGGGTCTTCTGGACGTGACCGGGGAAGGCGAGCCATAGGAGGCTCAAGGGGAGATGGTCACGCCCGATTCTTACTGTTCGTGTCTGTTGCCGGAGTGGTCCCGGCGATCATCCCGGCGATCATCCCGGCGATCATCCCGGCGATCATCCCAGCGATCATCCCGGCGATCGTCCCGGCGATTGTTGCGTTGGTCACCGCGCCGGTCATCCCAGCGATCATCCCGCCGATTGTCATGGCGGTCGTAGCGATTGTCATAGCGGTCGTAGCGATCGTCATCGAAACGATAGAACCGACCACCTCGCTCAAAAACCCGGATTTCCTGCAGTCCCGACCGGTGGCGCTCGAAGTAGTATCGGTCGTCGCGGCGGTCGTAGAAGACGATCACGACCTGGGCCTGCCGGCCAAACCGCCTGAACCAGTCGTCGCGGCGACGGTCTCCACCCCGAATCCACTCGACCTGCCTGATGGCGCGAGGGCGCGATTCATAGCGTCTGCCGACATCGCCCAGGATGATGTGTCCGGACACCGGACCGCCCCCTATCCGGACCTCGGCGGTGACCCGCTGAGCTTGAACTGGCGCCGAAAACACGAGCGGGAACAGGATGGCCGAGCTGAGGAAGACGGCGCGGGTGCTCACGGTAACCTCCGGGGAAAAGTGCGAATTGCTTTCGCGGACCCGTAAAGCGAAGGCCGTGCCAAATCGTATCTCGTTATTGGACAACGCCATCGCGGGTTGAGTGGAGCCGGACTGTCCTCACCCCTGGACAGGCACTCCTCGGTGCCGAGACATTCGGGCGGGTCCGGCGGTATATTCGGCCCCGGCGTCGTTTCCATCCTCTTCGCGTGGCGGTGTCGTGGCAAACGGCTTCAAGGTTTCGGTCTCCAAGGAGTATCTCAGCTTCTCCTCGGCGCATTTCATCACACTCGCTGGCCACCAGTGCGAGTCGCTCCACGGGCACAATTATCGAGTGGGAGTAGTCGTCGAGGGAGCGGTGGATCCGGAGTGCGCTTTCGTGGTGGACTTCGCTGTGCTCAAGCGGATTCTTCGACCCTACGTCCAGGCCTTTGATCACAAGGTCCTGTTGCCGACCGACAATCCGAAGATGTCGCTGCGGCCGGAGGGCGATCGGATGACGGTGGATTACCTCGGGGCTCAGCGTTTCGTTTTCCCGCTCAGCAATTGTGCGCTCCTTCCGATATCCAACACCACCGCCGAAATAGTGGCGGAGTACCTTGCCTACCGGGTGCGGGAGGACCTGTTACGGGAGGGATTGTCGAACCTTGACGCGATCGAGATCGAGGTCGAGGAAAGCCCAGGGCAGAGCGGGTACTACCGGCTTTCGATGAAGGAATAGCCCGCCGTTCGAGGGTCAGCCGGCCCGATCTCGGGCCTCGTTGATCAGACTCTCGAGCAGGCTCGCCGAATCGCGCAGCATCATTGCCTCAGGATGACGGGTGCTCAGGGAGCCGGGGTGAAGGCTGCCGGATCCCAGTTGCACCTCGACGGCCTGCAGGGTGAGTCGCATGCTGTCGACCTGCTGGCGCACCAAGGAATCGGTGCTGGGCGTACTCTCACCAGAGTGGATTATCGTTTGACGAACGGCGGGACCGGGCCGTGGAGGCTGCTCCCCTCTCCGGGTCGCCACATTACCTGCCGATCTATCAACGCCGCCACCTCGAAGTCCTTCGCACTGATTCCCCCAACGCTATGAGTCGACAGCGCCACGGCGACCGACGGCCAGGTCACCGTGAGATCGGCGTGATGATCGGCCGCCTCGCAGATGAAGGCAATCGCGTTGGCCACCAGCATCGAGCCCCGCCAACCATCGGTCCGATAGGTGCGGCGGATCGCCCCATCCCGAAGTTCCCACCCGGGCAACTTTGCGAGCCCCGCGACCACCTGAGCTTCTGTCAGTGCCTCCATTGGTCCCCCTATCCCTGATCGCCCATGCTGATTCCAAGGCTCCGTGCGGTCATGATGATCCCGCTGTCCAGGGGGACCAGTTTGGTCCTGCCGATGATTTCCCGCATGGGGAGGCGACCCAGGGTCGGCGGCGTGTAGACGACGCATGAGCCGAAGTCACCCTCCGCAATGGCCCGTACGCTTGCGGAACCGAAACGGAGGGCGAGGAGACGATCGAAGGTGGTGGGCGAGCCGCCCCGCTGCAGATGTCCCAGCACGAGGCTCCGAGTCTCTTTCCCGGTCCGCTCAGCAATGGCCCGGGCCACTTCCTCTGCGATCCCCCCCAACCGTTCGGAGCGCCCTCCGATTGCCTGCTCCCGCAGGACAATGTGTCCACCACGGGGTCGGGCTCCCTCGGCAGCAACCACGATTGAAAACCGCCGCCCCCGTCGCTCCCGTTCCAGGATTTTCTGGCAAACAACGTCAATGTCAAACGGAATTTCAGGAATCAGGATGACGTCGGCACTCCCCGAAAGACCGCTATGCAGGGCGATCCAGCCGGCGTAGCGCCCCATCAGCTCGACCACGAACACCCGATCGTGGCTCTCCGCGGTAGTGTGGATCTTGTCCAACGCGTCAGTCGCGGTGCTGACTGCTGTGTCGAAGCCGAAGGAGGACTCGGTGCCCATTACGTCATTGTCGATGGTCTTGGGAACACCGACAACCGGCACACCCTTCAGGAAGAGCTGATGGGCAATTCCGAGGCTGCCATCCCCGCCGATGGCCACCAGGGCGTCGAGGCGGTGCGCCTGGAAGGCCTTGATGAGGTCATCCGATCGGTCTTCCTCGACTGTGGCGCCGTCTTGGGAGACTCGGGGCCATTGAAACGGGTTACCCCGATTGGTGGTGCCAAGGATGGTGCCACCGAGATGGGTGATGCCGCGGACCTCAGCGGGGCCCAGGGGGATAAGGCCCGCCTCGGACAGGAGCCCGGCATAGCCGCGGAGAATGCCGACGGTATCCCAGCCCCGTTGATGGGCCGAGAGTACCACGGCGCGGATGACGGCGTTGAGACCAGGAGCATCCCCTCCGCCGGTCGAGATGGCGATTCGCACAGAGTCCTGCCTTTACCTGAGCAGCTTGAGGACTTCTCCTGGCTCGGCGTGGCGTCCGGCTTTGGCCTTCGAAAAGACCAACTTGCCGTCCACCACCACATCAAACACACCACCGGAGGATTGCAACAGATCAATTTCGACACCGGGCAGCGCCCGGCGAAGTTCGGCCGCCAGACCGGCGGCCCGGGGTTCATAGTTTCAAACGACGCAGAACTTGATGCTAACCAACATCAAACCTCACCAGGATCGAGGGGGTCGACCGGACGAATCCTAGCCACCCGTCGGACGATGGCAAGGGACGTGTTAATATGCTGGCATGCTCATGACTCTGCTGCTGACCGGAACGCTCCTCGGACTCGCCCCAGCGGCGTCCCCGGTGCGCGGCATTTACGTCAATGCGTGGATTTTCGGCACCCATCGTTTCTATCGTCTGGTGCGTATGGCGGAGGCCACCGAGATCAATGCGTTTGTGGTCGACGTCAAGGACGACACCGGATACCTCACCTATCTCTCCTCGGTGCCCACTGCGATCGAGATCGGCGCCAACAAACAGCTTCGCGCCCGCGACACCCGAGAGCGGGTTGCCCTCCTCAAATCCAAAGGGATTCGCCCGATCGCCCGGATCGTGGTGGCAAAGGACCCACTCCTTGCCTCCCGAAAGCCGGGATGGTCGGTCAAGAGCACCGATGGAGGCCTCTGGACCGATCGACAGGGAACCCAATGGGTGGATGCCTTCAACGATTCGGTATGGGTGTACGCCGCCCAGCTGGCCGCAGAGGCAGTGCAGCTCGGTTTCGAGGAGATCCAATTTGACTATGTGAGGTTTCCCGATGAACCGAGGCACCGGATGGCCAAGGCAATCTTTGCCGCTCGGCGCGGGGGCGAAACAGCGCGGGATGGGATCAATCGGAACCTGGCCCTCCTGGCGACAAGAACCAAGGCGCTGAAGGTGCCCTTTACGATTGACATCTTCGGCCTCACCACGACGGCCGACGGTGACATGGGCATCGGCCAACTCTGGGAAGACCTGGTTACTGTGGCTGATGTCGTGCTCCCGATGGTCTATCCGAGCCACTATGGACGGGGTGTTTACGGCGTTGCACGCCCCAACAGTGCGCCCTACGCCATCGTCAAGCGTGCCCTTGAGGATGGACTCAGGCGGTCAAAGGCACTGGCACCCAGGAAAACCGCCGAGATCAGGCCCTATCTGCAGGCCTTTACTCTCGGCCCACCGAAGTACACCCCACATCACGTCCGGGAGCAGATGCGAGCGGCGAGTGACCTCGGCGTGGAGTCGTGGATCCTCTGGAATCCGCGGTCGGCATATGAACGAGGATATTTCAAGCCGGATTCGTCGGCGCGCGCGGCGGTGGACCAGCAACCGTGAGGTCGTCATGGGTGCTCGGCGCCCTCGCGGCAACCGGCCTGCTCGTTTCCCGGACGGTAGCCCAGCGCCCGGCGCAGATACCATGGCCCCAAAGCGTGCTCCCCGGTGAATGGCCAATGACTGGCCGAGACTACGGGCTGACCCGCTATAGTCCCCTCGACCAGATCACCACAGGGAACGCCGCACAGCTCCGGCTGGTGTGGAGCTTTTCCACCGGGACGACTCGGGCGCACGAGGGGAACCCATTGGTGGTTGGCAGCATGATGTACGTCCACACTCCGTACCCGAACGTGGTCTACGCACTCGACCTGTCTCAGCCGGGCACCAAGGTGCAGTGGAAGTATTCGGCGCCATTGACGGACCGGCCAAGTACCCGGGGCACCGCGGGTGCTGTTCCCCCAAGCTTGCCGACCGGATGCTGTGACGTCGGGAGTCGGGGGCTGGCCTACCATCCCAGCGGAATCCTCTTTGCCCCACTCCTCAACGGAGATCTGGCCGCCCTCGATGCCCGCACCGGTCGGGAAATCTGGCGAGTGCGCAATACTGATTCACGCATTGGTGGAACCGTTTCCAGCGCGCCGCTGGTGGTTCGCGACCTCGTCTTGGTGGGTGAGTCCGGGGCGGAGTATGGAGTCCGGGGCCACTTGACTGCCTACGAAGCCAAGACCGGCCGCCTGGTTTGGCGGGGCTGGAGCACCGGGCCTGACTCCGACGTATTGATCGTTGGACCCGCCAACACGAATTATGGGTCTCACCAGGGACGTGATCTTGGCGTCTCAACCTGGCCGACGGGGGGGTGGCGCACTGGTGGTGGCACCGCCTCGGGCTGGATTTCGTACGACCCATCACTCGACTTGGTGTATTACGGGACCGACCAGGCCGCCCCCGGGTACGCTGCCCAGCGCCTCGGGGACAACAAATGGGCCTCGAGTATCTTCGCGCGTGATGTGTCGACCGGGCAGGTACGCTGGGCATTTCAGATGACTCCGCACGACGCATGGGGATACGGTGGCGCGAACGAGAACTTGCTGGTTGACCTGCCCGGAAGGGGAGCACCGCTCAAGGCGCTGGTGCACTTCGACCGCAACGGGTTTGCCTATACGATCGACCGGGCTACCGGTAAGGTCGTGGTCGCCGAGAAGTACGGGCCGGCCAACTGGGCTCGCGTCGTCGATCTCACCAGCGGCCTGCCCACCGTTCAGCCACCCAGCGCCGGCCGTTCGGGAATCTGCCCCGCGGGCATCGGCGCCAAGTATCTGCAACCGGCGGCGTTCTCCCCGCTCACCAACCTGTTTTACGTTCCACTGAACAACCTGTGCATGGAGCTCAAGAGCACCCCGGTTGCCTATGTTCCCGGGCAGCCGTATCTGGGCACCACCGTAACGGTGCTCCCGGGTCCGGGGGGGAATCGGGGGCGCTTCATTGCCTGGAACGCGAGCACCGCTACGATTGCCTGGGAGGTGCGCGAACCCATGACCGTGGCCGGCGGCGCACTGACGACCGCCGGTGGTTTGGTGTTCTACGGCACACTGGAAGGCTGGATCAAAGCACTCGATCAGCGAACCGGTCGGGAACTCTGGCGATTCCAGACGCCGGCCGGAATCGTCGGCAACCCGATGACCTTCAGCGGACCGGACGGCAAGCAATACCTCGCTGTGTTCTCCGGTGTCGGGGGATGGTGGGCCCTGAGCGGAAACGGCACTCTCACCGATTTGGAGTCGATGCCGGCAAAAGAGGGAGTGCTGCTGGTATTCGGGCTGTGACGCACCGGCCCACGATTGTCGGGCTGCTGCTCCTGGCATCGTGCCAAACATCCATGCAGGGTCGCCCCCCCACCGCAAGAAGGACGGGATCCTTTCAGGACGCTCGGCTGACCGAGAGCTCCGGTGTGGTTGTCAGCCGGGCTCATCCCGGATTGCTCTGGACGATCAACGACTCGGGAAACGACGCGCTACTTTTCCTCACCGACACCACTGGCAAGGCGCTGGCGACCATCAAGGTTCGCGGCGCCGTCAACATTGATTGGGAGGCGATCGGCAAGAGCCGCTGCGGTGCCATGGATTGCCTGATCATCGGCGACATCGGGGACAACGAAGAGCGCCGCCAATCGGTGGTGCTCTATCGAGTGCCCGAGCCCGACGCGGTGAGCGGTACCAGCCGGATGGTAGAGGCCCTGCAGGTGCGTTTCCCTGATCGGCCCCACGACACCGAGGCGCTCTACCTGGAGCCGGATGGCGGCGTGGTCCTGATCACCAAGGGTCGCAGCGGGGGCGTCCTGGTTTTTCGAGTGCCGGCAACTGCATGGGACACTCACGACGGGGTCATCGCCACACGAGTCGACAGCCTGGCGATTGACGCCAGCATGGTCCGAGGCCGGGTAGTGACCGACGCGGCGATTTCACCAGATGGAAAGGTGGTGGCGGTGCGAACCTATCGGGAAATCCTGCGGTTCACCCGGGGACGGGACGGCAGCCTAATTCCCGAATCCGGTGGGCCCGCCTGCGACGTTGCCGGGCTGGAGCCCCAGGGTGAAGGGCTCGACTGGTGGGATGCGGCAACCCTGGTCCTGACCAGCGAACGGGGCCTCGAGGCCGGGGGAACGATCACCTTGCTTCGGTGTCCGGCCCGTTGAAGCTCAAACCCAACCGCTGGTGGTTGATTGCCATCCTGCTCGCAAGCGTGTGGCTCCTCCTGGACCGGCCCCGACCAAGCCCGGCGCACACCGCCGAATGGCTCGACGCCGGCGGGGTGAGGGTGCGCACCGTCCGTGCCGGGACCGGTGACACGACGCTACTGCTGCTCCACGGATTCGGTGAATCCATGACAACGTGGCGGGCGGTGTTTGATCCGCTGAGCGAGCATTGGCGGGTCGTTGCGATCGATCTGCCCGGCTTCGGAGTCAGCGAAAAGCCGGACACATCCTATTCCCTCCCTGCCATGACCGAACGGCTGTCCCATTTCATTGATCGGTGGATTGGGGGGACCCTCGTGGTTGTCGGGCATTCCATGGGTGGCGAGCTGGCCGCCGCGCTGGCGCTGGCTCGTCCCGACCGGGTCAAGCTTCTGGTACTGATTGCCCCGGCCGGCTTTCGGATCGGTCTGGGTGGTATTGTCGACACCATGTATCCGGAAAAGGCCCGAGCCATGGGCCGCTACCTGGCCTACCGTTCCTTCATCACCCCTATTCACGATCCGGGCTGGCTCAAGGAGCCCGATTCGACGGCCGACTACGATCAAACCCAAGACCCCGCCTACAGCCGATCGGCGGCCCGAGTCCTCGAGGAGTTCGATTTCCTGGGGCTTCGGGACCGGTTTCAGGCCATTGTACAGCCAGCCCTGTTGATCTGGGGCGGCCTCGATCCGGTGATCCCCTTCTCGGTCGGCGATTCCCTCTCCCGGTTGATCCGTTGCGTTCGGTTTGTCGCGCTGCCCAGCGCGTTTCATCGGCCCCACGCCGAGGTCCCCGATACGGTGCTCTACCAGATCCGGAAATTTGTTCAAGAGCCGAGGTGCAGCGAGCTCAGTCAAGAGGCTGTTCCGTAGCAGCAAACACTACTATTTTGCGGCGCCCCTGCCACCCGGGAGTCTATCTGGACCTGCCAACCTTTCACCGTGTTCCGGTCGCCTGGTTGCTCGAACACGGCAGCGAATCAATCCGCCTGCGTACCCGTCGAGAACTGGCGTATCCGGGTAGCGAACCGCCTGAGGCAATGGTGGCGGACGACGGAGCCGTCACCGAGTCGAAACTGGCGCAGGCGGTCGTCAAGAAACAGAAGGACAACGGGGTTTGGGGCGGCAACCTGCTCGGGCTCGCCGCCTCCGCCAAGGACGGGATCAAGGACGTCGGGACGATTCCTCAGTACCGTCGGCTGCTCCAACTCGGGCTGACCAAGTCGGCTCGGCCGTACAAGCTGGCTGACCGGGTGCTGTTCCGGCTGCTGTCGCGGGACGACGATCCGTTCCTCCAGTTCGAGTTCGCCAAACTCGCCAAGGACTCGCAACCTTCAGCGCTTTGGGCCCGCGAGCACATGCGGGAGGCAGTGGCAGCGGCGCTGGCCGAAGCGGGATACATCGAAGACCCGCGGCTCCGGGGGGCCGCCCACAAGATCGCCTCCTCGGTGTCGTCCTTCCTGCGAAGCCCACTCGCGGAAAAGCCCTATGTCCGCTCCGGTGCGAGGACAATTCTCAACCCCGAAGCCCATCCTCCAACGTGGTATTCGGTCGCGATGATCGCCGCCATGCCGAACCTTCAACGGGAGCGAGCCGGGTTCACCGAGCGCCTCGGACAGTACCTCGGCACCCCGATGTCCAAGAAGGCGTTTGTCTGGCAGATCGGAAAGCGGGTAGTGAAGCCTGACTTGCTCCTGTTGGGTGATCCGATTGTGGCGGATTCCAAGGGGAACGCCAAGGATATTCCGCTGGCACTGCACTTCATTGAGCTGCTGGCCCGGATCGCTGCGCTGCACACCAACCCGGTTGCCACCAAGGTCCTGGCGCGCCTGATGTCGGAGTGCGACTCCCAGGGTGTTTGGCGCCCCAAGGCGCTGAAGGCGGCCCCGAAAGCAACCCACAAGGTGACGTATCACGCCTACCCGATTCACCAGGAATCGAAATCGGCGGATTCCCGGGTGGTGGATGTCACTTTCCGCCTGGCGCTCATTGCCCGACTGCTGGGGTGGCCGTTGGAGTATCGGTAATGGCGGCATTGGACCTGACCACCTTCGGCTTTACCCCAACAGAGGGCCTCGTCTACGAGGTCCTGCTGCGGGGCGGGCCGGGCACCGGGTATGCAATTGCCCGTGCGGCAGGGCTGGCGAGGGCCAACGCCTATGGAGCACTTGAAGGCCTGGTCTTGAAGGGTGCGGCCCGGGGCGAAGATGGTCGCCCCAAACGCTACCGCCCGGAGCCGCCCGACGCGTTGCTTGCCAGAATTCTCGACCGGCAGGGTCAGGCGCTCGACGAAGTAAGCCGCAGCCTGGCAGACCTCTCGGTGCCGGCGACCCCAACGCTGGTGGAATTGTCGTCGGCCCGCGGGGCGCTCTCGATTGCATCCCGGGAAACCGCGCGGGCCCACCTCGAAATCCTGCTGCACGCGCCACCCGATGCGTTCCTCCCCCTGATCCCTTCGCTTCGCAAAGCGGCCGGAAGCGGCGTCGCCCTCTCCCTCTCGGCAACCGGGCCGGTTGACCTGCCGTTCGCTCCGGTCGCGACCACCCCGGAGGCGACGACATGGCCGGGACAGCCGTTTCTCCTGGTGGTGGACGGTCGAAGCGCCATGCTCGCTGCGCGTGACGGAGAACGGGTGACGGGACACTGGGGGACCGCACCCACGCTGGTGGCCGCGACAACGCTGACCATCGGGAGCCTGCGGAGCGGCTCGTGACCGAAGAAATGGACGTGCTCCTCCAGGGACTCCGGCGGGAATACCTGGCCGAAGCCCCCGCGCGCCTTGGTGAACTCCGCAAGGATCTGGCTGCGGTGCGAGCCGGTGAGCCCGATGCGACTGCCTCCCTCAAAGTCCGCTTTCACCGTCTGGCCGGCTCGGGTGGCAGCTACGGCTTCACCACAATCAGCAGCGCCAGCCGTGAGGCGGAACGATGGCTGAGCGAGCACCCGGACCTTGACGACGAAGGATTCGCCTTTCTCGGCGGCATCATCGGGCGAGTTGCGGCGGCGTTCGATGAGGGTGCACGGGAGTGCGGGTCTTCCGAGGCCTCGCAGAAGCGGCCGCCGTTCGGCTGGCGCGCCCATCTGGTGGGTGGAGCGACCGACCTCGCCGCGCGACTGACGTTTGCGCTCCGGGATGCCCAATATACGGTAACGAGCTCTCCGATCGATGCCGATCCCAAGGCAACTCCGGCGTCGGAGCGCCCGGATATTGTCGTGGTGATTCCCACCCTTGCTGAGGATGCCGAGGCCGCGGTGGGCCGGTGGACGTCGGGCCTGCTGGAGCGGCACCCGGCGATCGCTTTGGTGGCCAGCACCCTCGATGCCGATTTGCTCCGTGACCCGCTTGCCCGGATTGAGCTGTTGGTCGAACCCCCAGAGGCCGATGCCGAGATATCGCGTTGGGCTCGCGCGGTCGCCCGCGCCGGAGCGACCCCTGCTTCGGTACTCCTGGTGGTGGGGGATGACGCGAGGCGCAGCAGCATCGCCGCGCTGCTCGACTCCGCTGGGCTGCGGGTGACTGTCGCCGGCCGGGCCCAGGAAGCGGCACTGGCGTTGCGGCGGGAACAGCCCGACCTGGTGCTGCTCGACCTGGAGCTCCCCGACGCCGAGGGCATTGCGTTGATCCACTTCATCCGGCGATCCACCCGCCTGGCGTTGACACCGGTGGTGGCACTCTGCGGGGAGGAAACCGACGCCGTTCGGAACGCGGCGCTCCTGGCCGGTACCGACGAATTACTGGGACGCAGTCATGCAGCAGATCGCATCGTCTCCACCGTGATCCACCGAGCCGCTCGGGCCCGGCGCCTCGATGAGGCGGTTCGCCGCGACCCGTTGTCGGGGTTTCTCACGGTCGGGAGCTTGTTCGACGAAATGGAATCGGTTCTGGCACTTGCGCAACGGGAAGGGGAGCGGATTTCGTTTCTGATCCTCGAC
>JANNSC010000369.1:0-5187 GCA_031402135.1 Gemmatimonadales bacterium
GCGGCAACCCGTGGTGTGCTGCTCTGCGGCAGCGGCAACGGGATGGCAGTTGCGGCCAACCGGCACCATGGCGTTCGCGCTGCGCTGGCGTGGAACGCCGAAATTGCCCATCTGGCCCGGGAACACAATGACGCCAATGTGTTGGTGCTGCCGGCACGATTCCTCACCGAGGCGGACGGCGTCGGCATCCTGAAGGAGTGGCTCAACACCCCGTTCGCCGGGGGCCGGCATGCCCGCCGGGTCGCCAAAATCGAAGCGAGTGAAAAGCATGCTTGATCACAACGCCTCGCTGCGCGAGTCGGATCCCGCGATTGCCGTGATGGTCGACCGGGAACTGGCTCGGCAACGCGACGGACTGGAACTCATTGCCAGCGAGAATTTCGCTTCCCGCGCGGTCATCGACGCGATGGGCACGCCGCTCACCAACAAATACGCCGAAGGGTATCCGGGGAAGCGCTACTACGGCGGCTGTGAGGTGGTGGACGATGTCGAGCGGCTGGCAATCGAACGCGCCCTGGCGCTGTTCGGGGCCGAACATGCCAACGTGCAGGCGCATGCCGGGGCTCAGGCAAATTTCGCGGCGTTCATGGCGCTCATCAAGCCGGGCGAGCTGCTAATGGCCATGTCGCTGCCCCACGGCGGCCACCTCTCCCATGGGCACTCGGTCAACCACAGCGGCGCGATTTGGCAGGCGGTGCACTACGGCGTCAATCCCGCCACCGGCCTCATCGAGTACGATACGGTGCGCGCCTTGGCGCGGGAGCATCAGCCGAAATTGATCATCGCCGGTGCCAGCGCCTACTCCCGCATCATCGACTTTGTGGCGTTCCGGAGCATCGCCGATGAGGTGGGCGCCATGTTCCTGGTGGATATGGCGCACTTTGCCGGCTTGGTGGCCGGTGGGGTCTACCCATCTCCAGTGCCCCACGCGCACGTGGTCACCACCACGACTCACAAAACGTTGCGGGGTCCCCGGGGTGGCCTGATTCTTTGCCGGGCCGACCTGGCCAAGGCAATCGACAAGTCGGTTTTTCCGGGTACCCAGGGTGGGCCGCTGGAACATGTGATCGCCGCGAAGGCGGTGGCATTCCGGGAAGCGGCCGAGCCGGAGTTCAAGGTGTACTCGCGGCAGGTCGTAGCCAACGCCAAGCGGCTGGCCGCAGCGATGGCCGACCGGGGCTTTGCCATTGTGTCGGGCGGCACCGACAGCCACGTGATGCTGGTCGATCTTCGTCCCAAGGGGCTGACCGGCAAGGTGGCCGAGACGCTGTTGGTCAAGGCGGGCATCACCGTCAACAAGAACACCATTCCCGATGATCCTCAATCGCCCTTTGTTACCAGCGGCATCCGGCTGGGTACGCCGGCGCTGACCACCCGGGGGATGGGGGTGGCCGAAATGGAAACAATTGCCGGGTTGATCGATGAGGTACTGTCTCGTCAGGACGAGGACACCCAGAATCGGGTGCGCCAGAAGGTCGAAGACCTCGCCGGCGGATTTCCCCTCTACCAGCGCCGCAGACCATGAGCGAACTTCGTTTTGCCGATGAGGTGCTGGAGCGGATGCGGGAGCGGGGGGATCGGTACGACGAACGCGCCTACCTCTTTGTCCTGGCTGGCATCGAGTTTCTGCAGGGGCGGCTGCCGCAGCGCCGCCACGTCACTGGACCGGAACTCTCGCTGGCGTGCCGGGATTTTGCGCTAGGGCAGTACGGGCTGCTGGCCCGCAGCGTGCTGGAGCACTGGGGCATCCGGGAGACCGAGGACCTCGGCCGAATTATTTTTTCGCTGGTGGACGTCGGCCTGCTGGTCAGTCAACCGGGTGATCGGGTCGAGGACTTTGCCGGGGTGTACTCCTTCGACCAGGCCTTTGACGATGGATACGTTTGGGAGGGCATCCCTTCGGTGAGCGGGGAGCGCCGGGGGTAAGCTGCCTCCCGGCCTACCGAGCGTCATGCATACCATACCGGTTCTCACCCCTGAACAAGCTGCGCTCTGGGACCGCCTCGCCGTGTCGGCGGGGACGCCGCTGCGCGCGCTCATGGAATCGGCGGGCCGGGCGGCGGCGGCAATCATTGCCACGCGGTGGGCCGATCGGCTGCGGCACGGGGTGCTGGTGGCGTGCGGCACCGGCAATAACGGTGGCGACGGTTGGGTAATTGCCCGGGCGCTGCATGTAACCGGGGTGCCGGTGTGGGTCACCTCCTCCGGGGTGCCGACCGCCGAGCTGCCCAGTGCGGTGGCGGGCATGGCGCGGGACGCCGGAGTCCGCGAGGTGCCGCCGGATGGCCCCTGGCCAAATGTCGGTTTGGTGGTGGATGCCTTGCTGGGAACCGGTGCTGCGGGCGTGCCACGGGGGCCGGTGGCGGCGCTGCTGGGGCGGATTGCCGATCTCGAGTTGCCGGTGATTGCGGTCGACGGACCAAGCGGGTTAGGTCTTGGCGACGGAGTGCAGCACGGCTCCTTGCAGGCGGTGCTCAGCATCACTTTTGGAGGATATCGCCGAGGCCATCTGCTGGCGCGGGATGACGTCGGCGATGTGGTGGTGGTCGACATCGGGCTTGGCCCAGTGGTATCGGAGTGGCCGGTGCTCTTTGCCGAGGCGGGAGCAGCAGCGCTGTTGGTGCCGTTTGGCTCCGCCGCGCACAAGGGAACCCGGGGGCGTGTGGTGGTGGTTGGTGGGGATGAGGGCATGCTGGGCGCAGCAAGGCTGGCCGCGCGAGCGGCATTTGCCGCCGGTGCCGGGCTGGTTCACCTGGTGGCTCCGGCCGCCTCGGTAACGGTGGCGGCCTCGGCCGAACCGGACCTGCAAACTTCGGTGCAGCCGTTCGAGGCAATGCCGACCAGCCGCACCGTGGCGGTGCTGGCACAGGCTGATGCGGTGGTGATTGGCCCGGGGCTGGGTCGTAAAGCGTCGCGACCCGATTTTGTGCTGGGCGTCATTGAGGCCACTCCGGTCGAATCGGCGGTGCTGCTCGATGCCGATGCCCTGATGGCATTTGCGGGTCAGGTTACCCGGCTCCGCCAGGCGCTGGTCGGGCGGCGGGCGCTGCTGACTCCGCATCGGGGTGAATTCCGGGCCCTCTTTCCGGAGGGGGCATCCTTGGTGGATGTGGATCCGTGGGGGGCGGCGGAGGCGGCGGCTCGGGCGGTGGGCGCGGCGGTGTTGCTCAAGGGTGTGCCCACGGTGATTGCGGCGGCAATGGCCATAACCCGCACTGTGGCCGCCGGGAATCCCGGATTGGCCAGCGGGGGGAGCGGGGACTGCTTGAGCGGGCTGGCCGGGGCGTTCGCAGCGCAGGGGCTCGATCCCGCCACTGCGGCGGCGGTTGCCGCCGTGGCGCTGGGGGAAGGCGGTGACCTCGCCGCCCGGCGGGTGAGCGCCCGCTCGATGCGCCCGATGGACGTCCTCGCCGCACTTCCCGATGTCTGGCGTCGGTGGGACCTGTTGCGGCGCACGCCGCCGCCACCGCGCCCGCCAATTCTCTCCGAACTCCCCGCTCCAGCCCGGATCTGACCGCCCAGTGACAGCGACTCCCCTCGGCAGCGGGGCCGAGTTCGATCGGATTCGGGCGATCGTGGCGGCACTGGGACCCCGGGCCGGAAGCCTCGGCAACGACGTCGCCTGGGTTTCGCTCGGCGCCAGCCATCTTGCCATCAGCACCGACGTTTCGGTCGAAGGGGTGCACTTTCAGCGGGAGTGGCTCAGCCTCGAGGAAATCGGCTGGCGGGCCACGGCGGCGGCGCTTTCCGATCTGGCGGCTGCCGGCGCATCGGCGATTGGCGTCGTGGTGGCGCTGACTCTGCCCGCTGGGGAAGGTGTGGCAACCAGCACCCGGCTGATGCAGGGGGTGGATGGGGCGGTGGCGTCAGTGGGGGGCACTGTGCTGGGGGGGGATCTTTCACGGGGTGAAGTGATTTCTCTGGCGGTGACGGTGGTGGGAAGCGGCGAGCGGATGCTGGGCCGGTCCGGCGCCGGGCCGGGAGACGGCGTATGGGTAACCGGCCAGCTCGGCGGTGCCCGCGCGGCACTCGAGGCGTGGACCGGCGGTCGCGAACCGGTGCCGAACGCGCGGGCCCGGTTTGCCCATCCGGAGCCGCGGCTGGCGTGGGGACGGTGGCTGGCAGCGCACGGCGCCACGGCGATGCTGGACCTGAGTGACGGCATTGCGGGCGATGCCGGCCACTTGGCCGCCGCCGGGGGGGTCGGGGTACGGGTCAGCCTCGAGTTACTGCCGATTCACCCGGCGGTTGCGCTGGAGGCAGGCCGGGCGGGAGAGCCACCGGCGGTATTTGCAGCGCGGGGCGGGGAAGATTACGAGCTGCTGGTGACCATGCCCGCGGCGTTTGCCGGGTGCGGTGAGGTGCCCCTGACCCGGGTTGGCTGGGTGGTGGACGGGGCTGGGGCAGCGTTCGAGCTCGCGGGCCGCCGGCTTCCGCTTTCGGGGTACAATCACTTCGAATGATCGGGTTTCTCCGCTACCTCGGGTCTTTCCTGGGATTCACCAGCTGGTACGGGGTGCAGATTCTCGGGTCGGCGCTGTTCGGCGTGAAGCAGCGCCCTGGCGGAGTGTACGATCGATGTTCCCGAGGGTGGGCTCGGGGAATGCTCTGGGGCACCGGGATGAAAGCGCGAGTGGTCGGGCGGGAACGGCTGGATCCGTCGGTACCAGTAGTGTATGTCTCCAATCATGCCTCGTTCGCAGATATCTGGGCGATCATCACCGAATTTCCGGGAACGGTTCGCTTCGTGTACAAGAGACAGATGGACTGGATCCCGATTTTCGGACTTTGTCTCCGGGCGATGAAGCACATCCCCATCGACCGAAAGAGGAAGTCTAAGACGTTTGCCGCTTACGATGGTGCGGCGGAGCAAATCCGCCAGGGCATTTCTGCGGTGGTGTTTGTCGAAGGGACCCGATCGCTGGACGGCCGGCTGCTCCCGTTCAAGAAGGGGTCGTTCGTGCTTGCCATCTTGGCCCAGGCGCCGGTCGTTCCGGTATTTTGCGAGAACACCCACGCGCTCATGCCGAGTGGGAGCTTCAGCCCCAAGCCGGGAATGGTGACTCTGCACATCGGGGCCCCGATCCCCACGAGTGGCCTCGGCCATGAGGACCGGGACCGGCTGGCTGGGGCGGCGCGGGTAGCGCTGCTGGGGTTGGGAGCAGAGGAAGGCGAGCAATGAGCGGG
>JANNSC010000370.1:0-26144 GCA_031402135.1 Gemmatimonadales bacterium
CGCTGACCGCGACCGCCCAGCCGAAATACCACGAAGGCCTCGGCCCGCTCGTCGCCGGCTTCCTCTACGCTCCGTATGGCGACCTCGAAGCCACTACCAAATTGATCGACGACGAGACCTGTGCCATACTCGTCGAGCCAATTCAGGGCGAAGGCGGCTACGTGCTGCCACCCAAGGGCTGGCTCACCGCCCTCCGCGAACTCTGCGACAAGTATGGCATCCTGCTGGTGGCCGATGAGGTGCAGTGTGGTATTGGGCGCACCGGAAAGATGTGGGCCTGCGAACACGAAGGGATCGAACCCGATATCCTGGTCACCTCCAAGGGGCTCGGCTCCGGGATGCCCATCGGGGCCATCGTCGCCCGGGAGTCGATCAGCACCTGGGAAAACGGCTCCCACGGCAGCACCTTCGGCGGCAACCCGGTCTGCTGCGCCGCCGCAATTGCAACCCTCGACATCGTGGAACGCGAGCTGGTTGGCAATGCCCGGGCTCGGGGCGCCCACCTGTCCAACGGGCTCAAGGCTTTGACCGCCAAGCACGGGTGCATCGGTGAGGTGCGCGGGCTCGGCCTGATGCAGGGCATCGAGTTCGTGGCCGATCGGACCAGCCGGGAACCCGCCGGAGATCTGGTCCATCGGCTGGAACGCATGGCCTTCTCCAAGGGGCTCTTGGTGCTCGCCGCCGGCAAGAACGCGCTTCGACTGGCCCCACCCTTGGTGGTGGACGACGCCGATGTCGACATCGCGCTGGAAATTCTGGAGCAGTGCCTGAGCGAGCTGGACTAGTGCAGCGCCCGGGGACGGTTGGGGGCGGCGGGGCGTCCCGGTTTCTCCCGGTTGCCGGAAGGATCTGGGCGGCGGCCCTGCTCGGGGTCCTTCCGGTTGCCCTTCCGGCCCAGCGCGAGCCGGTCCTGCAGCAGATCGCCGTCCCACACCCCTACTACTATCGGGAGATGTACCTGCCCCAGGCCGGCAGCGGTCCTTCTGCGGCGGCCTGGTCACCGGACGGCAACGAATTGGTCTATTCGATGCAGGGATCGCTCTGGCGTCAGCGCATCGGCAGCCCGGAAGCGGCCCAGTTGACCGATGGACCGGGTTATGATTACCAGCCCGATTGGTCCCCCGACGGACGCAGCATCGTGTACACATCCTACCGCAACGACGCCCTGGAACTCTGGCTTCTCGATCTCCACGACAACAGCACCCGTCCCCTGGTGGCCAACGGCGCGACCAACCTCGATCCCCGCTGGTCACCCGACGGGACCCGCATTGCCTTCGTGTCCACGGCCTACCAGGGCCGTTGGCATGTGTATCTCCTGCCGATGGACCGTCCATCGTCCGGCACCCAATTGCCGATCCGGTTGACCAGCGACACCGCCTCAGCCCTCCCCCGGTATTACTACAGCAAGTGGGATCACTATCTGTCGCCCGCCTGGTCTCCCGATGGGAAGGAGCTGGTGGTGGTGTCGAACCGAGGCCACGTCTGGGGGTCCGGGGGCGTCTGGCGGATGGAGGCGCGCCCCTCCGGGCCGATGCGCGAGCTGCGTCGGGAGGAAACCAACTGGAAGGCCCGACCCGACTGGTCCCGCGACGGACGCCGAGTGGTGTATTCCTCCTACCTGGGCCGCCAGCGCAATCAGCTCTGGCTCACCACCAGTGATGGCGGCGATCCCTTCCAGCTGACCTACTGTGAGTGCGATCACACCGCACCGCGGTGGTCGCCCGACAGCCGCCGGGTGGCCTTCATCAGCAATGAAGCCGGCAATACCTCGCTCCGGGTGGTCACCGTTCCGGGCGGTGCAACCGAAATCGTTCAGGCAACCATTCGAAAGCGGCTCCATCCGAGCGGCCGGCTGGTGTTGTCGTTGCAGGATGCCGCCGGAGCGCTGACCTCCGCCCGGGTCTCGGTAACCGGCGCCGATGGTCGAGGCTGGGCGCCCGATTCCGCCTGGCGCCACGCCGACGATGCCTTCGACCGGAAGGCGCGGAAATCTGAACTCACCTACTTCCACGCTGATCGTAACGCAGTCCTCACGCTCCCCACCGGGGAGTACACTGTGCTGGTTACCAAGGGGCTGGAGTACTCTCCGGAAACCCGCCGAGTGACCATCACCGGAGGCAGCACCATACGCTCCCGATTTCAGCTGGCCCGTTTGCTCGATCTTCCCGCGCGAGGGTGGTGGAGTGGGGATCTTCACGTCCACATGAACTACGGCGGGGCCTACCGGGCCACTCCGGCCACCCTGCGGCTTCAGGCGGAGGCGGAGGACCTGCACGTCGTGGAAAACCTGATCGTCAACAAGGAACAGCGCATTCCGGATGTCGCGCTCTTTCGTGGCGGTCCCGATCCCGCATCGACTCGGCGAACCATCATCACCCACGACGAAGAATTTCACACCAGCTGGTGGGGTCACACCGGCCACCTCGGCCTGACCACCAACCTCCTGCTGCCCAATTATGCCGGGTACGCCAACACCGCAGCCGCCTCACTTTTTCCCGACAACCCGACCATTGCGGACTTGACGGCGGCACAGGGAGGCGTGTCAGGATACGTTCACCCCTTTGACGCGCCGCTCCCCGATCCCGCCGGTACCGACCCACTCACCAACGGACTGCCGGTGGACGTGGCACTCGGCAAGGTGGATTATCTGGAGGTAGTCGGATTCAGCGATCACCGAACCACCGCCGAGGTCTGGTATCGCCTCCTGAATTGCGGATTCCGGATTGCCGCCGGCGCCGGCACCGACGCCATGACCAATTATTCCTCGCTGAGAGGTCCGGTCGGCATGAATCGGGTCTTTGTCCGGTCGGGGACAACGCTCGACTACCGCGCCTGGCTCGCCGGCCTCAAGGCCGGCCGGACATTCGTGTCCAATGGACCCCTGCTCTCCTTCACCCTGAATGGCCGAGAGGTGGGGAGCGAGATTTCCCTGCCATCGGGAGTCCACCAGCTCAGGGCGCGGGTCAGCCTCCGGTCCATCGTTCCGGTGGAGCGGCTCGAAATCGTGGCCAACGGTGTGGTGGTTGCTCCGATTCCGCTCACCCGGAACGGCACCAGCGCCGACGCGGTAATCCCGCTTCCGGTCACCCGGAGTGGCTGGTTTACCCTGCGGGCGTGGTCGGCGGGGGCCGCCGAGCCGATCCTCGACATCTATCCGTTTGCCAGCACCAGTCCGGTGTATGTGACGGTGGGCGGGAAGCCGGTCCGAAACCCCGACGACGCCCGATGGTTTGTGCGCTGGATCGAACGGCTCGAAGCGGCGGCGGCGGCCCATCCAGGCTGGAACGACGAGTCGGAAAAATCCGGGGTGATGGCCCGGTTGCAGCGGGCCAAGCAGGTGTTTCTGGACCGGGCTAACTGAGCAGCGACACCGCTCCCGGCACCACATCAATTGCCAGTTCACCGATGGCATCGAAGTCTTGCCCGTCGGCTTCCACCAGCATCGCCCCGTCTCCCCGCGCCAGCCGCATGGTGCCCCGCACCGGGGTGACAGTCACCCCGCGCATGTTTACATGGCTGCCTTGGTACAGCCGGGAAAGCGCCAGGAGCGCGCGCAGGGCCCCGACCGGTCCGATGACCACCTGGTCCAGCACGCCGTCATCGAGTTTCGATCCCGGGGAGATCCGCATTCCACCGCCAAAGCTCGCGCCGTTGGCCACGGTGATATTGAGGGCCTCGCCCGACAGTACCACCACGCCGTCGTGGCGGATGGTGTAGGAACCCCTGCCGGCAAGGAACAGCGCCAGGACTCCGCTGATGGCATAGCTGAACCGGCCGGGCAGGATTGTTTTGATCGAATGAGCCAGTCGGTTGGCCCGCGGGCTCACCCCCAACGAGACCGCGTTGAGGAACAGCCGTTCCCGAGCGATACCGGATTGATCGGTAAACCGGATTCGCCCGAGGTCGACCGGCCTCGGCACCCAGTGGCCGATACCGGCCATCGCCTGGTCGACTCGAAGCGGAAGTCCTGAATTCCGGGCGAAGTCGTTCCCGGTTCCGGCGGGAATCACACCGAGGCGGCCTCGCCAGCCAGCCAATACCAGGCCGTTTACCGCCTCATGGAGGGTCCCGTCTCCGCCGACCACAATTACACTGCTACTAGGGTAGATTTGGGCCCATTCTCGGCCAATCACCTCGCCATCGCCCGGCGCTCGGGTGGCGCGGACAACCAGTCCGGGAAAGCGCTCCGCCACCGCCGGGAGCAGTGGGGGCCAGAGTTTGCCGGCACGCCCCCCGGCAGCGACCGGATTGACAATTGCCAGTGCCGGGATTGCCACCGCTCAGGACCCCCCTTCCCTCTGGGGGCTGTTGGCCGCATCGTATGGTGCGGCTGTGCTGGCCGTCATCGCGACCTTTCGTGACCGAGGAGTCACAATATGCGTTCGACCTGCTCCCTTCGCCTCCTGGCCGTCCTCACTGCACTGACCCTGCCTGGGGGTGTGCTTCACGCCCAGCGGCCCTGGCACGACACCCAGGGTCGAGACGTATTCCAGCTCGATTTTGCCGTCCCCCGTCTCAAGGGCGACGGGCACAAATTCTTCACCGGGACGTTTGTGCCGTCCACCAGCTTGAGGATTGGAGAAGGCTTCCGCTTCGAGGCCGACCTCCCGATCATGCGTGCAGGACAGTCCTTCAGCTCCGGCACCAACACCACCGTCACCAGGAGTTCAATCCGGATCGGCAATCCGTACATCGGAATCCGGATCGGGGATGACGCCAAGACGATCTCCGGAACCATTGGGGTGCGGCTCCCGACCGGGCAGAATCCCAAGGATGCGATCGGACAGCAATCGGTCGCCGCCGGAGTGGCCTCCAGTATGGAGGATTTCTCCGCTTTCGCTCCCAACATCATGACCGTTCGGAGCATGCTCGATGTCCATCGGGTCAGCGCCAAGGGCTTTCTTTTTGGAATTCGCGGCGGACCATCCCTGCTGATCAACACCAGCGGCAACCCACTCCAGGACTCCGAATCGGCGGTGGATTATGGTGCCCGCTTCGGTTATGAGGGGCCCAAGGCCCAGTTCTCGGTTGGCCTCAACGGACGCTACCTGATCACCGCACCGTTCGCCGGCCAGACCTGCCCGCTCGACGCCGCCGGCGTGGTCACCGTCTGCGAGATCAAGTCCTTCGGCAACCGGACCACCCACAACGTGTTCGGTGCCCTCGAACTTCGGGGAGGGGCGGTTCGTCCGCGGGTGATGATGTCGATTCCGCTTGACAAGAACCGGCGCAAGGAAGTGTCGAGCTTCGTTCTCGGGATGGGGCTCAGCATCGCTCGCTGAGCAGGCCGTGAAGCACACCGGCGGGAGTCGGGCGGAACACCGCCCGGCTCCCGCCGATTGTTTTCCGGCGGCCCACCCGCCACTCGCCTAGGCCAGTGTCACGCCCGCCGCCTTCAACTCCAGATCCAGCAGGAACTGCTTCCGCCATAGCCCGCCGCCGTAGCCGCGCAACTGGCCGTTTTTCTGAATGACCCGGTGGCATGGCACGATGATCGGGATGCGATTGCGGCCGTTGGCCATCCCCACCGCGCGCGCCGCCGTTGGCTTGCCGATCTGTCCCGCCAGCATCTCGTAGGAAATCGTCTCGGCGTAGGGAATCCGGAGCAGCTCCTGCCAGACCCGTACCTGGAATTCGGTTCCCTTGAGCACCAGCGGCACCTCGAAACGCTGTCGGCTCCCGGCGAAGTATTCCGCCAGTTCCCGCTCTGCCGCCGCAATGAAGGCAATGCTCCCCGGTACTACCGGGCGTTTGAACCAGCGGGTCAGGTCGGCGGCCTGTTCCGGCAGTCGCTTGCGATCGGCAAACTCCAGCATGCAGAGGCCTTCCTCGCTTGCCGCGGCGAGCAACGGACCCAGCGGGCTGGGCACGACCGTCGCCACCAGAGCGGGTACCCCGCGCGCCTCGGTGGGTGTCACCCCGAAGAGCCGCTTGAAGGCATCGCGGAAACCGCTGTCCGATTCGAAGCCGCTTTCGAATCCCGCCGGCAGCACCGGTCCGCCCCGCTGCAGCAGGTCGAGCGCCAATCCGAGCCGACGAGCCCTGGCGTACCCCTGCAGGGTCATCCCGAACATCCCCCGGAAATACCGGCGGGCGGTGGTGGGCTGGACGCCGAGTCGGTTGAGTGTGGCATCGGTCAGCCGAACCGCCGGCTGCTCGTCGAGCAGCGTCAGTACCCGATCGACCCAGTCCGGGTGGGTGCCCGGAGCATCCAGCGGTTTGCAGCGGAGGCAGGGTCGGAAACCGGCGTCCTGCGCCGCATCGGCGGAGGGGAAGAACTCCCGGTTTTCCCGGAGCGCCTGCCGGGACGGGCACGTTGGCCGGCAGAAGATGCCGGTGGTTTTGACCGCAACGAGGAAGAGGCCCTCGTAGGAAGGGTCGCGCTCGTCAACGGCTCGGTGGAGCTCGTCGGGGCGGGGAAGGGGACCGCGGGGACGGTATGGCACGATCAGGTCGGTGGCCGGAGCCGGAGCAAGGGTTGCAATCATGGTCGCCAAGCTAGGGAATTACCAGTCCCCCGGCCACCGGAATATGAACCGGCAATTCCGCGGGTACTCTGGCCCTCCCCTCGCTCCCCACGTAAGCTTCACCCCGCGCTTCCATCTCGTTGTGATCCGGCCCCGCCACTTTCGGAGTTTGCATGCAGCTGATGCCGCTCGACCTCGCCATCATCGCCGCAAGCATCGTCATTTCATTCCTGCCGGCGCTCTTCTTTTGGAAACGGGCCGGGTCGAGTACCACCGAGTTTTTCACCTCCGGGCGTGCCGCGCCATGGTGGCTGGTCGGCATCTCCATGGTGGCGACCACCTTCAGCACCGATACGCCGAATCTGGTGACCAACCTGGTGCGGGAGAGCGGCGTGGCGGAAAACTGGCTCTGGTGGGCCTTTCTGCTCACCGGTATGGCGACGGTGTTCTTCTACGCCCGGCTGTGGCGGCGGTCGGGAGTCCTCACCGATCTCGAATTCTACGAAATGCGCTACAGTGGCAAGGCGGCAACCTTTCTGCGTGGATTCCGGGCGGTCTATCTCGGTCTCTTCTTCAATTGCGTGATCATGGGCACGGTCAACCTCGCCGCGGCAAAAATTGCCAACGTGGTGCTCGGCTGGCCGATGGGCCGGACCCTGTTGGTCTGCTCGGTCATGACGATCTTTTTCGCCTCGGTGTCGGGACTCTGGGGGGTCCTGGTCACCGACTCGATCCAATTCAGCATCACCATGACCGGCACCTTTGCCGTCGCCTACTTCGCGCTCAAACAGCCCGAAGTGGGAGGGTTGAGCGGGCTCCTCGAGAAGATCGACCCTGCCAAGCTCAACCTCCTCCCCGACTTCGGTGACTGGTCGGTCGCCCTCTCGGTGTTCATCATCCCCCTCACCATCCAATGGTGGTCGGTTTGGTATCCCGGTGCGGAGCCCGGTGGGGGCAGCTACATCGCCCAGCGGATGCTCGCGTCAAAAACCGAGAAGGACGCCGTCGTCGGCACGCTCCTTTTCAATGTGATGCACTACGCCCTGCGGCCCTGGCCGTGGATCATCGTGGCGCTCTGTTCCATCCTGATTTATCCCCAGCTTTCCGACATCGCCCGCGCCTATCCCCACGTCGACCCGGGAATGATCGGGCACGACATCGCCTATCCCGCGATGCTGCGTTTCCTCCCGGTGGGATTCCTCGGCTTCGTCATCGCCGGCATGCTGGCGGCGTACCGCTCGACCATCGAGACCCACCTGAACTGGGGCACCTCCTACCTGGTTCACGATTTCTATCGCCGCTTCCTCAACAAGTCCGAGACCGAGCGCCACTACGTTTTTGTCGGCCGCCTCACGACGGCCGGACTCATGGCCGCGGCGGTGGCGTTTACCTACGCCCTCGATACTGCCAAGGAGGCCTTCGACCTCATCCTCTCCATCGGGGCCGGCACCGGGCTGATCTACCTGTTGCGCTGGTTCTGGTGGCGCATCAATGCCTGGAGCGAAATCGCGGCCATGGTGACCTCGTTCGCGATCGCCCTGACCTTTTTCCTGCTTCGCAAGTCCGGCACGGTGATCCCTTCGCACATCACCCTGATCGTCACGGTGGCTTTGACCACGGTGGTGTGGGTGACGGTCACCCTCCTGACCGCTCCCACCAACCGCGAGACCCTGCTCAAGTTCTACCGCTTGGTCCGCCCGGCGGGGAACGGATGGAAACCGATCGCCGCCGAGGCCGGCATCGGTCCGAGTCCCGACAATCTGACCCAATCGCTCATCGGGTGGGTCCTCGGGTGCCTGTTCATTTACGCTGCACTCTTCGGCACCGGGAGCTTTATTTACGGACACGTGGGCCAGGGCGTGGCCTGGCTCATCGTCTTCGTGGTGAGCGGAGTCTGGCTGTTCCGCCTCGTGCCAAAACTCTGGACCAGACCGGGTACTGCCTGACCGACCGCGCCGTCATCCTCGCCCGAGGGCTCGGCAGCCGAATGCGGCGGGCCGACGTTGGGGTGACGCTTGATGCCAAGCAGGCGGCCCTCGCCGATCAGGGAGTGAAGGCGATGATTCCGGTGGGCCGTCCGCTGCTCGACTACATCCTGAGCGGCCTCGCCGACGCCGGCATCAGGTCGGTATGCCTGGTGGTCGGCCCGGAGCACAGCGCCGTCCGGGACTATTACCGCTCCGAAGTTTCGCTCACCCGGCTTTCCCTGACCTTTGCGGTCCAACCGGAAGCCAGGGGCACCGCCGACGCGGTGCTGGCGGCGGAAGAATTTGCCGCCGGCAATCCGGTGCTGGTCCTGAACGGCGACAACTACTACCCCGGCGCGGCGCTCGCCGCGCTCCGGGCGCTTCCCCGAGCCGGGCTGGTGGGATTCCGGAAGTCGGGCCTCACCGCCGATGGGGGAATTCCGGCGGAGCGGGTTATGGCCTTTGCCCTCATTGCCATAGACTCCAGCGGGCACCTGACCCGGATTGTGGAAAAACCCACGCCGGAGGAGGCCGGTACCTTTGGCCCCGACCCGCTGGTCAGCATGAACGCCTGGTTGCTCCCTCCCACCATCTACGATGCCTGCCGACGGGTGACGCCTTCGCCCCGGGGCGAACTCGAACTCCAGGATGCAGTAGGCATTGCCATGGACCGCATGGGGGAGCAGTTCCTAGTAGTGGAGTCGGCTGATCCAGTGCTCGATTTGTCGACCCGTACCGATATCCCGCTGGTGACGGCGCGGCTGGCCGGTGTCGAAGTGCGGCTGTAGGAATCCGTTGGGCTCTAGGCAGACAACAATCCAGGTGCGGCCGGCGACGCGGGCCCGGTCACCGAGAAGGCAGTTCTAGGGCGGCCAGCTGGCGCGAACCAGCCTTCCGGTAGGTGTTCCCACCTCCTCGGCCAGCAGCCCTTCCCGTCGCCAGCGCTCCACCACAACGGCACAGCGTGGATCCTCCGCATCGTCAAGAAAAATCTGCTCGAAACTCACGTCGAGATTCTTGAGCACCGGTACCACCCCCACTCTCCACTGAGCATACTGATGGGAAGGCCAGGCTGTATGTGTCACTGCCGGTCCATCACAGGAGACAATGGAGAAATGGCGCGGCAGCTCGCGACCATCAAGGTCGAACCAGACGAAGTCGCCGTATGAGCGCAAGGGCGTGTGCCAGAGCACCACGTTGGTCAGGCGGAGCGCGCGAAGAACCCGGAGCATTTCATGGTACCATGCCTCGTCCTGCTCCAGGCTCCAGACCGTGACGTCGCGCCGGGCTGCGAGGGCCGCCAGGAGCACAGTCGATATGCCGCTGCCGCAATCGAGGATTGATCCCGAACCCATCGAGGCGGGAGCACAGGACTCCCGGAGGAATCCTGCGTCGCATACATAGCCAGGATTGTTCCAGGCCTCGATGACCTGTTGGATTAGCGGTAACCCGATCCCGCCACGCTCGGATTCTGCAACCGCCTGGCGGAGCAGCGCCCGAAGTCGGCGCATCCGGAGTTTGAACTGCACCGCCTCGATCGGGGCCCGGAACGGAGAGTAACGAGCGTGCACCGCGAGTCGGTAGCTCCGACGCAGCGCCTCCCAGAGCCAGGAGGGCAGCGTAGTCCGAAGGGTGCCGTGCCAGTTTCGGTTCATGGTCACGGAATCCGGCCCTTCTCCCGGTGGGTCTCGAGGTAGCGCTGAACCGGGGTCTGCTGTGCCGCAATCTCGGCGGCAAGGTCAGACCGATGAAGAGCCTCGGGCCATTCCCGCGCGCGGTCGAGGAGGCTCCCGATGTCGCCCACGAGCCCACCCGCCGCTATCATGCTCGCTCTCAGGAGTTGCTGACGCGGTAGCTCGAGGAAGCGCACTCGTTCGAGGACTCCGCGCTGGTCGCCTTCGGCGATGCGCCGGGCCAGGTCAAGAAACACCAGGCAGCCATTCTGGGCTACCAGCGATTGCTCCACCGCATTCAGGTACCAGTCATCGTCGAGCCGCCCCGACAGATACGCAAGGCTCCGATTGATGACCCTTGCCATCGGCGAGGAGGGGAGCACCACCCTTCCGTTGCGGTCGGTATGAACTGGCACCGCGTCGGCTTCCACCACGACACCACCCGCGAGGCCAACCCGGAGGAGGAACGAGGCGTGCCGGAACGGGTGATGCTCACCCGACGAGCGCCCGAAATAGAAATTGCCGAGCCCATGAGCGATCACACTCTCGCCCCATCGTTCCACTCCCATGGGAACGTGTGCGTGATGGCACAATACGAGTCCGGCACCGGCCTCCGCATATTGGCGCGCCAGGTTGCGCTGGGAGAGCATCGGGTACATGGAATACTCAAATCCCCAATGCAGTTGAACAACCACCAGGTCGACCGTCGGTCTCATCGCGGCGATTCGTTCACGGACGGTCGTTGGATCATGGGGCAGAGGCCCTACGCTCACCGCGGGCGCATCCACGGCGTGCCAATCGTCGGCAAATGCAAGAAGCCCGATCCGGACCCCGCGCACCTCCACCACGTGTCCTCCGTCCCGCCCGGGTCCGGTCACTCCTGTCACACCTATTCCGGCCGATTCGAGTCGATCAACGGACTCCGACAGTCCCTCGGATCCGAAGTCCAGGCAGTGGTTATTCGCACAGCAGACCGCCGTGAGGCGGAGACGGGAGAGCACCTCGAGTGCGGATGGATCGGCGCGGAGGGAGGAGCCAATAATGCCGGCGGGGATCGTGCGCTCGGTAAGTTGGGACTCCAGATTGAGGAAGCACCCGTGAACTGAACTGGTGAGAGCGTCGAGCCCGCCGAACACGGCGGAGCTGTCGCCGGCTAATTGCCAATCATGGAGCGCAAGGTCGCCTCCGAAGAGGAGCACCACGTCCGCCGGACTGGCCGCCAGCTGCCAATGGAGCGGTCCTGGCGTGCTTGGGTAGGCATGCTGCACCGTCGCCCGTTCGAGCGGGGCCTGGAGCCGCCAAGGCAGCAAATGCGCAATTGAATTTTCGCGCACCCAACGGCTCACACTTGGGAGCAAGTCTGCTCCTGGTTATAGGATCGCGAAAGTGGGCTGGGCCGGAGAACAAGATAGCGTGCTGGCTGTCCTCGGCTCAAGCGTCTTGGCGTGGTCGGGACTTCCGTTGGCAAAATGAACGAGCGGAGTAGCGGAATTGCCTTTTCCTTCCCATGGCACCGGAACGGCTCGCTGGGCGGATTCCATCTGATGTCCCAGCAATTCACTGGCTTGCGCACCGGATGGTGGGTCGCCTGGTTCGGGCACGCCTTCGACGCAGGCCTTGTTTACCGCCGGGGCAGCAGGCGCGAGTAGATCGCACGGAACAGCCATCCGACTTGCCGGTGCTCGTAAATGCCGGACAGGAATCTGCGTGCGGCGTGGCGCCGCTCGGTGTTCAGCCTCCCGGCTTTTACGCGAGCCAGCCGTGCCGAGTCGAGGCGCACCGTCACTCGGGATTGGTCTCGATCGGGGTCAAGCGCGCGGAAGGCCGCCTGAATGTTGCCGTTGTATAGCCTCCGGGACTCTTGCAGCACGGCGTCGATCTTCGGGGCGAACCGGGGAGGGTCTGGTCCCCTCGAAGGCCCGAGTGTCGGGTTCAGGTTGATCTCCCACACCTGAAGCGTTTCGCCGCTCACCCCATAGTCAACCCGACCGTAGTCGACTCCGGCAAGCGCGAAAACGCGGCGCAGCCAGGCTTCATGCGGGTTTCCACGGACGTAGTCGAAATGTTCCTGCATGGCCCGCTCGTCGTGGTCACTGCCGGTCCATTTGAGCATCCACTGGTGGCCGCTGAGCAGGTGAGCCGGCACGATGTGCCCGCCGATCTGGTAGGCCGATGCCGAGCGGACCACCCCCTCGGCGTCCGAGAGATCGCAGAATTCCACAACCAGGAGGTCGGCAAGCCGATGGCCGCGCACCCGGAGCGCGAGGAGCGCCCTGCCGAGCTGCTTGGGGTCCGTGAGGAGGCCGGTCAGCGCGCCATCGTGCTGCGACTCCTCCCGGACGAAGACTGGAAATCGGGCGGACTCGACATCTTCAGCGGCCCGGTAGGCCGTGAACCGGTTGATTCCAGCGTTAAACATTTTGGTCAGCAGCTGGAAGCGCCGCGACACTCGGCGCGGGTCATTGAGGAGCCGGTCAGCGGGGCGAAGCTCGGCCAACCGGTCGTAGAGCTCGCCCACCATGTCGCGTCCGTCGTCGGAGAGCTGGTCCAAGGCGGAAAAGATGTGGGCCCCGCCGCTCACCTCGAGCTCCGCTCCAAGGCTCTCGTAGGTGCGGAGCTTGATCCACGCCGCCAGGTCCGGCGTGCGCCGGGCCAGGTACTGCTCCAGTCCGAAGCTGCCGGCCGCGTTGACCCAATAGGAAATCATCGCTTGGTCCCGGCCCCGACCCCCCTCCGCGCCTGCAGCGCGCGCCATCCGTAGTAGGCTGGGACCCCCGGCAGCAGGATGCCGAGGCTGACGGCGGTTTGGACCGGTCGTTGGATTGCTCCGTTGACCAGCATTGCCACCGAAACGATGAGGAAGCCGGCGGGAGCCAGCGGGTATCCCCAGCTGCGATAGGGCGGCGCAATATCGGGGTGGCGGCGGCGGAGCACGAACACCGCGGCGACGGCCAATGCATAGAACGGCCAGCTCCCCAGCACGAAGATCTGGGCCAGCTGCTCGAACGTGCGGGTCATCACGCCGACGATTCCGAGCACCATGTAGAGCAGCACGGCCACGTACGGGGTCTGGTAGCGCGAGTGTACTGCGGCGACCGAGTGAAAAAACATGCCGTCCACCGCCATCGAGTAGAACAACCTTGGACTGGCCAGAAATGTTCCGTTGAGGGATCCGAAGGTGGAGACCATCACCAGACCGGCCACCAGGGCGCTTCCGGAGGCTCCGAAAACACTCTCCGCCGCGGTCGCGACCACAATGTCGGACTGCGCGATTGCATGGAGGGGCAACACGTAAAGGTACGCGGCGTTGGCCAGCAGGTAGACCACCATGACGACCCCGAGGCCGCCAACCATGGCACGCGGGAACGTCCGGGCCGGGTCCCGCACCTCCCCGGCAAGGTAGGTGACGTCCACCCATCCGGTGTAAGTCCACAGGACGGCGATCAGTGCGACCCCGAACCCGCTCCAACTGGTGGGGTTCCAGGTGACCGGCTGGGAGAGCGCGCCCCCGCCGGGCTGGCCGAATGCGAAGAGGAGAAGCGCCAACGTGGCAATGGCGAGGACCTTGGCAACGGTCGAGAGGTTCTGCACTACGGCGGTCCAGGTAACGGACCGGATGTTGATTGCGGCCAGGGCGACGATCAGCCCCGACGCCACCAGCCGTTGCTGTCCGCTGCTGAGCGGAACGAAGGCGCCAGCGTACGCGGCAAAGATCAGGCTCACTGCGGCGACCGCTGCCGGGCCGGTGACCAGGAGCTTGATCCAGCCAAAGAGGAAGGCGGTCAACGGGCCGTAGGCTTCGCGCAGGAAGACGTAGGCGCCCCCCGCCCGCGGCAGTGTCGCCGACAGCTCCGCCATGGCCAGCGCGCCGCAGACGGAGACCGCGGCGCCGAGCACCCACACAAGCACAGCGGCGCCCACCGAGCCGACCTCGGCCGCCACGACACTGGGCACCCGGAAAATGCCGCTCCCAATGATGATCCCCACCAGCACGCCGGTAGTGCTGAACGCGCCCAAACGGCGCGGGAGTCTCTCGACGGCTTGGGCGGGAGGATCGCCAGAGATGCCTTCGGGCAATCGAAACCAGCTTTCGGGTGCACCAAGGAAAGACACCTTGGATGCCGGCCGACCGTGCGATAAACACATCGATCAGGGCAATAGATTGGCCGTTGTCGTTGAATTGCGAATAATACGATATGGCGCACCGGGCGTCCACTCGCGTCCACCAGCACGTTATCACGAGGAGCACAGGCCCTAGTCCCTCGGAACCGCCGGGAGAATGTCGGCTGGAGCAAGTACCCGTCCACCAAGAAAAACATGCTCGATCCGACGGGCGTTCTGAATACGGGCAGGTGGGTCGGCATCGAGCACCACCAAATCGGCAAGCTTCCCCGGTTCAATGGAACCCAGCGGATCTTCTCGCTTGAGAATCCTGGCGATCTGGAGCGTCGCGGCGTGAAGGGCATCGGCCGGCGTCAATCCCGATTCGACCGGGAGTTCA
Organism: Gemmatimonadales bacterium; assembly: GCA_031402135.1. Classification (GTDB taxonomy): domain Bacteria; phylum Gemmatimonadota; class Gemmatimonadetes; order Gemmatimonadales; family GWC2-71-9; genus JABFSM01. The sequence goes on from JANNSC010000370.1 coordinate 14,609, forward strand.
AACTCGTGGTGAAGCGACGTTCCGGGTGGGACCTGGGGCTCCGGCGCATCGGTGCCGACAAAGCGGACAACGGCATCGGGCCGCTCTCGGTCACGGTCATCGCCGTATGAATCCTGGTGCGATCGGCGGTGAAGTAGTGATCGAGCAGGCCAACGGCGCTGCCGGTGATTCAGAGGCGAGTCAGCGTGTCGCCCCGCGCCTGCCGGGCGGTGGCGACGTATGGCGGCGTCGCGGTGCGGGAGCCCTCCTGCAGATTGGCCACCACCACGGCTTCGTCGGCCCGGAACCCGGCCGCATCACCTCGGGGTGTTGAGTACAATTGACTCGCAGCCTCATGGCGGACCATGAAGGGGGTCTCCCTTCTTTCCGCCTCCCAGCCATCCCGATTGCCGAATGGTGGAGGCCAGGCTGGCCGGTGTCGAAGTGCGGCTGTGACCGATCCGATTCGAGTAGGTTTTCTGACACGGTTGCAGCACCTGCGCTGAGGAGTGTGAATGTATACCGTAGCGCTGACGCATTCGTATTTCCCGGCTCAGGCCGACGCAGAAGTGCTGCCGACCACGGTTGGCAACATTCTGCAGGCCGCAGCTGTGGATGCGCCGGATGCCTTGGCCTTGACCGAAGCCAAGGCTGACGGATCAATCGGACGATCGTGGACCTACCGCGAGCTGCGCTCCGATGCCGAACGCCTCGCGGGATCTCTGACCACCCGCTTCGAGCCGGGCGATCGCATTGCGGTCTGGTCGCCCAATACCCCGGAATGGGCCATTCTCGAATTCGCGGCGGCGATGGCGGGGCTCACGCTTGTCACGGTCAATCCGGCCTACCAGGCCAAGGAACTGCGCTACGTTCTCGAACAGTCGCGCTCGGTTGGGCTGTTCCTGGTGCAGGAATTTCGCGGCAATCACATGAGGGCCATCGCCGAGACGGTCCGTACCACATTGCCGGCCTTGCGCCACCTGATCGACCTCGACGACGCTCCCGCGCTCTACGCGATGGAGCGCCCCGCCAGTCCGCTGCCCAACGTGGCGCCAGACGATCCCGCGCAGATCCAATACACCTCGGGCACGACGGGTTTTCCCAAAGGCGCGGTGCTGTCGCATCGGTCGCTAACCAACAACGCCCGCTTTTGCCTGGGGCGAATGGACGCACGACGCGGCGATACCTATCTGAATGCCATGCCCATGTTCCACACCACCGGCTGCGCGATCGGATTGCTGGGTTCGGTACAGTGGCGCTGTCGGCTGATCATGGCGAAGCTTTTCGATCCGATGAACATGAACGCCATTGTCGAACAGGAGCGGGTCAATCTGGCCATTGCCGTGCCGACCATGTTGATCGGCCTGTTGGAGGCGTATGAACGCCACCCGCGCGACATGTCCTCGTTGCGCATTGTAGTGTCGGGCGGCGCGATGGTGCCGCCCGAACTGGTGCGCAAAGTGCAAGACACTTTCGGATGCCGCTTCGCTATTATCTATGGCCAAACCGAAACGTCGCCCGGCCTGACCCAAACGCGGCTGACCGACGCCTTCGCAGATCAGACCGGGACCATTGGCCAGGCCTTTCCGCAGACCGAACTCTCGGTCCGGGACACCGCCACGAACGCGGTGGTGCCCATCGACGTGGTCGGTGAAATCTGTGCCCGTGGATACTGTAACATGATTGAATACAACGACAACCCGGACGCAACCGCCAAGACCATCGATAGCGACTCATGGCTGCACACCGGCGACCTCGGGACAATGGATGGGCGCGGGTTTTTGCGCATCACCGGCCGGGTCAAGGACATGATCATCCGCGGCGGCGAAAACCTGTTCCCGGCGGAAATCGAAAATGTCATGGTGACGCACCCGGGTGTGGCCGAAGTTGCAGTGGTCGGCGCACCCGATCCGAAATGGGGCGAGATCGCAATCTGCTTCCTGCGTGCAAACGTCGGCGCCCAGTTGACCAAGGTCGATCTGGTCCAGCACGTGCGCCGGGATCTGGCTGCTCCCAAAACGCCGGCCCATTGGATCGTCGTCGAGGCGTTTCCGCTGACGGCGTCCGGCAAGATTCAAAAATTTGTACTGCGCGACAAGTATCTCGCCGGCGACTACGCCGGGCAAACGCTTTGAGTTGCAGGGTTGGGCACCACCATGGTTGATGTGCCCCATATCATCAAGGTTGCCGCCCAGGGAATTGCGCCTGCCGGGCCGTGGTTCACCCACCGTTGACGCTGCGCCGCTACCGAGTACCCGGGCGAATCGAGTTCCTCGGCAAACACACCGACTACGCCGGTGGCCGGAGCCTCGTCTGTGCCACCGAGCAAGGTTTCACGGTCGAAGCCCGCACCATCGCGGAGCCGGTGCTCCGGATTGCCGATGGTGGGGCGGGGCTTCGGGCCGAACTGCCTATGCAACCCGACCTGCCGGTTCCCCGGGGAGAATGGTCGGCGTACCCCGCTACGGTCGTGCGTCGACTGGCCCGGGACTTCGGTCCGCTCGAGGTCGGACTCGACCTTTTCTTTGCCAGTGACCTTCCCCAGGACGCTGGCCTCTCCAGTTCGAGCGCACTGGTCATCGCGACGGCACTCGCTGTTCAGGACGCCAACCAGCTCCACCTCCGTCCCGAATGGCACGCCGCCATCCCGGACCGGGAATCGCTGGCGGGCTACCTCGGCGCCGTGGAAAACGGCCGTGCATTCGGTCCCTTCCCGGCCGATGGCGGCGTGGGCACCCAGGGGGGCAATCAGGACCACACCGCCATCCTCTGTTCTCGGCCGGGAAGCCTTCTCCAGGTTGGCTACAACCCGGTGCGGGTCGAGCGCGCGGTGCCGTTCCCGACGGGATACCGGGTGGTGGTCGGGGTATCCGGTGTGGTGGCGGCCAAAACCCGAGAGGCGCTGCTGCTCTACAACGGACTGGCGGAAACCGCGGCGGAATTGCTGCATCAGTGGCAGACGGCCACCGGGCGCAGGGAGCCCAGCCTCTTCGCCGCGCTGAACTCGGCGCCCGATGCCGTGAACCAGCTTCGCCAACAACTTGTCGGTCACTCCCAACGGGACCGCCTCCTGGCCCGGCTCGACCAATTCTCAGCCGAATGCTTTACAATTATCCCAAAGGTTGGCGACCTGCTGGAGCGGGGAGACACCGCGGGGATCGGGCCTTTGATCGATCGATCGCAAGCCGGCGCCGAATCGGGGCTGGGCAACCAGATTCCGGAAACCATCTTCCTGCAGCGGTCTGCCCGGCGCCTCGGCGCCGTGGCAGCCTCGGCGTTCGGTGCGGGATTCGGCGGGTCGGTCTGGGCCCTGGTGGTGGAGCAGGATCTGGAGCAATTTCAGGAATCGTGGCGAGCTGAGTATGTGAAATCGTTCCCGGTCTCGGGCTCCGATTCATCGTTCTTCATCACTTGGCCGGGACCCCCAGCGGGTGCATCGCATGCCGATGCGGGGCTCGGTAACGACTGGGACTCCGTCCATCGGTAAACTCGTGGTGTTTCTCGCCACCTCGATCGGCGGCGCGGCTGCGATCGCCAACGGCCATTCTGGATCTGGGGGAACCATATGCGCAACATGAAGCTGGCACTCTTCGCCGCCGGGGTGGTGTTGACGGCTGCGTGCAGCGACGCCGGCAAGCCGGCCGAAGGTCCCCGCGGCACCCGGTTCGAGGATCTGGTAACACTCTTCGGCGAGTGGCGCAGTTTCCAGAGACCGCCGCTGACCGACGGCGTTCCGGACTATTCCGCCGCGGCGATGCTTGCCCAGCAGCGTGCGCTCCCCGCTTGGCAACGGCGCCTCACCACCATCGACACCGCCGGCTGGGCAGTGGCGCAGCAAGTGGACTATCAGATCGTTCGGGCCGAAATGAATGGGCTCGACTTCGACCACCGGGTGCTGCGGCCGTGGGCCCGGAATCCGGCGTTTTATGTCACCGTCTTTCCCGACCAGAGCGATCAACCGGCGCGGGAAGGGCCGTTCGCGTTTGGCGCCGTGGAGCTCTGGAGCTATCCGTTTCCACTCACCGCAGCCAATGCCGAGCGGGTGGACTCTGGCATCCGGGTCATTCCGAAACTGCTCGAACAGGCCCGGGTTAATCTGGTGGAAAACGGGAAGGATCTGTGGACTCGGGGCATCTTGACCATCAAGCAGCAAAGCCTCGACCTGGCCAATCTTGCCACCCGGGTGAGCGGCGCTCCCGGCGGCCTCGAAACGGATGTTCGGAGAGCCCGGGAGGCAACGGATTCATTTGTGACATGGCTCGAGGCCAAGGAACCGTCTCGGACCGGACCCTCTGGTGTGGGAGTGGACAATTACACCTGGTATCTGCAGCACGTCCAGCTGGTGCCCTACACCTGGCAGGACGAAGTCACTTTGATTGAGCGCGAACTCGCCAGGGCCAGCGCCTTCCTGGTGCTCGAAGAGCAGCGCAATGCCAAGCTGCCGGCCCAAACCGTTGTGGCAAGCGCCGAGGAACACAAGCGTCGGTTCAATGCCGGAGTGACCGATTACATGCGGTTTCTCCGCGACCACGACATCCTGTCTATCCGGGATTACATGGAGCCCGCCCTGCTTGCGCAGATCGGTCGGTTTGATGCGGGGCCCCGAGAGTTTTTCACCGAGGTCGATTATCGCGATCCCGAAGTCATGCGCACCCACGGCTATCACTGGTTCGATTTGGCCCGAATGGTGAACGAGCCCCATCCCGATCCGATCCGGCGGGGGGCGCTGCTTTACAACATGTTCATCAGCCGCACCGAGGGGCTTGCGACCGGGTGGGAAGAGCTGATGCTGCAGGCCGGGATGTTCGATGCCCGGCCCCGTTCGCGCGAGTTGGTCTACGTGCTCCTCGCCCAGCGTGCGGCACGCGCCCTCGGAGATCTCCGGATGCACAGTAACGAGTGGACCCTGGAAGAGGCCTCGGCCTTCGCTTCGGCCAACACCCCTCGTGGATGGTTGAGTTTGAGCGGAAACCTGGTGCGGTGGGAGCAGCACCTCTACCTGCAACAGCCCGGCTACGGCACCAGCTACGTCATCGGCAAGATGCAGATCGAGGCGATGTTGGCCGAGCGGAAGCAGCAGCTCGGGGAGGGCTTCAGCATGAGGCGGTTTATGGACGAATTCAACGCCGCCGGGCTGATCCCGGCCTCACTGCTACACTGGGAATTGAGCGGGAGCATGCCGAAAAACGTCCGGCGGATGCTGGCGGTGCCCTGAGCCGGCCACACCGGTTACACATCACACAGCGCTACCGCCTCCCGGAGTGAGGTCAGCGGATCCCGGCTCGGCATGAACTCATGGGCCAGGTAGCCGGTGTACCCGGTGGCCACGATTGCCTGACACACCGCCCGCCAGTTGAGCTCCTGGGTGTCATCCAGCTCGCGCCGGCCCGGAACGCCCCCGGTATGGAAATGACCGATGTGGGCAATGTGGTCCTGGATTGTCCGGATGACGTCGCCCTCCATGATCTGCATGTGGTAGATGTCATACAGCAGTTTGATCCGCGCTGAGCCAATTCCCTGCATCACCTTCACCCCGAAGACGGTGTGATCCCCCATGTAGTCCTTGTGATCGACCTTGCTGTTGAGCAGCTCGACGCACACCGTCACCCCGTACCGCTCCGCCGACGCCGCCACCCGCGTGAGTCCGGTGATGCAATTTGCCGCACCCTCCTCGTCACTGCGGCCTTTCCGGTTCCCAAACATCGCAATGACGTTGGGCACCCCGGCCGCCGCCGCAAGCGGAATGACGGCCTCGAGTTCTCCGACCAGCAAATCGTGATTAGCGGGGTCGTTGAACCCGCGGGAGAGGAAATCCCGGCGCTTCGAGGGATAGCCCATCGAGCAGATCAGCCCCGCCTCTTGCACCACCGGCCACTCCTCCGGCTGCAGCAGGTCGATGGCCACCAGGCCGAGCGGTTTGGCGGCTCGGGCAAACTCTGCCAGCGGGATCTTGCCGTAGGGCCAGTAAGAGACCGATTGCTTGAGGCGCCCGGCCACTGGCCCAATAAGCCGGGAAGCAGCCGACGGACCCCCAACCACCATCCCCGCCAGCACACCGAGCGCATCCCGGCGCGTCAGATCATCCATGGTGTCCTCAATAGGTGAGCTTGCTGCGGTAGTCGAAGCTTGCCTTGGCGCTGTCCTGCGGCGCCCCTCCGCGTCACAGCTCGTTCCGCTTCATCGCTTCCACCGCAAAGGCCGCCGCCCGCGCGGTCAGTGCCATGTAGGTGATGGAGGGATTCTGATTGGCCGAGGAGGCCATGCAAGCCCCATCGGTGACGAAGACGTTCCTGGCATCCCAAACCTGGTTGTTGCCGTTGACCACAGAGGTCTTCGCATCCCGCCCCATGCGGGCGGTGCCCATCTCGTGAATGCAATGCCCCGGCGGATTGTTTGAATCGTGGGTTCGCACGTTGCGGGCTCCCGCCGCGTCCAGCATCTCCGCCGCGGTGACCTGCATGTCCTTGAGGAGTGCTCGTTCGTTGGGACCCCAGGTGCAATCCACCTTGAGTGCCGGTATCCCCCACTTGTCCACCAGGGTCGGGTGCAGCTCGATTCGATTGTCCGTCCGCGGCAGGCACTCGGCCCAGCCGCTGATCGAAAACGACCACGGCCCCAGAGTGTTCTTGAACAGCGCCTGCTTGAACTCCGGTCCAAACCCGGTGGATGGCCGGGGTGTGCCACCCCGCCCCGCTCCGCCCTGAAAACCGTAGCCGCGGAGGAAATCAGGATGTTTTTGCCGGATATTCTGGAACCGCGCGATGTAGATCCCGTTGGGCCGGCGCCCGTACGATGTCTGTTCCTCCATCCCCGGAATCGTCCCACTGGCGCCCGCCCCATATGCATGATCCATGAGATTCCGGCCCAGTTGACCACTGGAATTGCCCAACCCGGTCGAATAACGATCGGTCTTGGAGTGGAGCAGCAGCCGAGCCGATTCCATGGTGGAAGCACACAGGAAGACGATCCTGGCCCGGAACTCCAGCGGCTGCATCGTCACCGCGTCGATGACCCGTACGCCGGTCGCTCGATCGCGCGATTCGTCATACATCACGCTGTGCACCACGCTGTTCGGACGCAGCGTCATCCGGCCGGTTTTCTGAGCCGCCGGCAACGTCGAGCCAATGCTGGTGAAGTACGAGTGGGTGATGCAGCCTCGCTCACACGGTCCGCAGTAATGGCACGCCGCTCGGCCATTGTGATTCCGGGTCAGGATCGCCGCCCTCCCGATCGTCAGCAGCCGCTCTCCACCCCATTTTGCCAGCAGCTTTTCCCGGACCACCCGCTCGGCGCAGCGCATTTCCATCGGTGGCAAGAATTGTCCGTCGGGGAGCTGGGCCAGCCCCTCCGCCTGTCCGCTCACCCCGATGAATCGCTCCACATGGTCGTACCACGGAGCGATGTTGGCGTACCGGATCGGCCAATCGACCCCGATCCCCTCCTTGGCGTTGGCCTCGAAATCGAGATCGCTCCACCGGTACACCTGCCGACCCCACATGATCGAGCGCCCCCCAACCTGGCGCCCCCGGAACCACGCGAAGGGCTTGTCGGGGTCGTTTTCGTAGGGGTTCTCCCGATCGTTTACGAAGAATTTTGATCCCCATTCGTCACAGGCGTAGCAATTTTTCTGCACCGGCTGGTCCCGCTCCAGGGCTTTTCGGTCGCCCCGGCCCCGGAATGGCAGCTCCCACGCCTGGATATGCTCTACGTAGTCGGTACCCGGGTTGATATCGCCCCCTGCCTCCAGCACCAAGGTGCGTAGTCCCCTCTCACAGAGTTCCTTCGCCGCCCAGCCACCGCTGATGCCGCTTCCCACCACGATGGCATCGTAGGCTCGATCCTGAGGCTGTTTCATTGGGGCGCTCCAACCGCCACGCAGCCATCAAAGCGGCCCGGGATGATCGGCATTGTGCGCATCAAGGCGGCAACCGGCTTCGAAGTGACGTACCCGAAGACGATCTGATCCCGCAGCGTGCGCCACGCCACCTCAGCGGGGTCGGTAGGACTGGCGCGAAGGTCGAGCGACGTCAGCACCCGGCCCCGTCCCGCGGCGTCGAGCTCTGCGAATGGCTTGCCACCCAGGGAGCGAGCCAGCGCATCGATCGCGTCCAGGCCGGTCAGGATCTCGTTTCGGACGTTGTCGGGGTACCACTCCGCCACCAGACGGTCAATGAATCGGGGCACCTCCACATCCACCGCGCCGGGCGTGTCGGTGCGGGGAATCAGGGTGTCGGCGAGTGCCGTGACCAAGGTCAGGCGGGCGGAGCTGAGCCCCTCGCCCCTCGGGGATTCGGTGGCCAGTTCACCATGCAACTGGGTACCGACGCGCCACCGATCGACCGCCGAGAGAGCTGCGAGGCGAGGGGTGAGAATTGCCGAGCCGAGAAACTGGAGCACTTCACGTCGGTGCATTGGACACCTCCCCTCCCGAAGCTAGGGCCTTGCCGGAAGGCCGTCCAGATCGGCACCCTTCGGGCCTTTCGTCCCCTCGGGACGGCGCATACGTTACCCCTCCGTGGCCATCGCCCAATTTATCCGCGTCAGCAAGCGCTTCGCCGCCGCCACCGCTCCCGCGGTCGACGCCGTCTCATTCGACCTGGAGCTGGGGGAGTTTTTTTCTCTCCTGGGCCCCAGCGGTTGCGGCAAGACCACCACCCTCCGCCTGCTTGCCGGGCTCGAAACCGCCGACGGTGGCGAAATCTGGCTCGGCGGGGAGCGCGCGGAATCGAAGCGCCCCTACCAGCGCCGGCTCGGCATGGTCTTCCAGAACTACGCCCTTTTCCCCCACCTGAACGTCGAGCGCAACGTCGCCTTTGGCCTTCAACGGCACCGGGTTCCCCGGGCCGAAATCCCCGGCCGGGTTGAGCGGGCCCTCGAAATGGTTCAGCTCAATCCCGCCGAGTTTTCCCGGCGCGTTCCCTCCGAACTCTCCGGCGGCCAGCGACAGCGAGTGGCGCTGGCCCGGGCGCTGGTCCTCGAACCGGATATTCTGTTGCTTGATGAACCGCTCGGCGCCATCGATCTCAAGCTCCGGAAGGCAATGCAGCTTGAGCTCAAGCAGCTCAATCGCAGCCTGGGCATCACCTTCGTCTACGTCACTCACGATCAGGACGAAGCGCTCACCATGTCGGACCGGATTGCCGTCATGGACCGGGGCCGCATCGTCCAGCTCGGTTCACCGGCGGAAATCTACGAGAACCCCCGCACCGCATTCGTGGCGACATTCATCGGGGAGTCGAACCTGCTGACCGGCCGGGTGGTCGCGCGGAGCGGGGAGCTGTGGGAAGTCGCGGCACCGGATGGTTCCCGCATGTTGGTTTCCGGCGCAGCAGGAATCATCGAGGGATCCTCGATCCAGCTCGCCATCCGGCCCGAGTGGATGGATCTCTTCTCGCCCCATGGAATTCCCTCAGGTGAAAACGCCATCCAGGGAACGGTGGATGAGGTGATCTACCTCGGCGAGATGCTGCGGGTGCTGGTCGCCCTGCCCGGTGGGGCACGGTTGGCGGTCGCGGTGCGCAATGAAGGCCAACTCACCCGTCCGCTCCAGTGGCGGAGGGGCGATGCAGTCGCGGTGGGCTGGCGTCCCGAAGACTGCCAACTGCTCGAGGAGTCATGAGCCGCCTCCGCCAGAGGGTTCTGAGTTGGTTCGCCCGTCGTCCGGCACTCGCGGCTGTGAGTCTGGTAACTCCGGGAGCGCTCTGGCTTGGCCTCTTTTTCGTGCTGCCGATGTTGCTGATGCTGGGGGCCAGCGTCATGCCCCGCGGCATCTACGGCGGGGTCGAGCCCGGTTTTACGCTGGAGCACTATCGGCGGTTCCTCGATCCGCTCTACCTCCAAGTCTTGGGGCGAACGGTGGGCTGGTCGATTCTGGCAACGGTGGCCTGCCTGCTGCTCGGCTATCCAGTGGCTTGGGTCATCGCCAGGAGTCGCCACCGGAATCTCCTGCTCTTTCTGGTGGTGCTGCCGTTCTGGACCAGCTTCCTGGTGCGGACCTTTGCCTTGATCTTCCTGCTGCGTGACACCGGACTCATCAACACCATTCTCCTTCGCTTCGGGCTGATTCAGGAACCGCTGGCCCTGCTCTATACTCCCTTTGCCGTTTTGCTGGGGCTGGTCTACGGGTTCCTCCCGTTCATGGTGTTGCCGATCTACGCCTCACTGGAAAAGCTCGACCAGTCGCTCGACGAAGCGGCCGAAGTGCTCGGCGCCCGACCGGCGGCCCGGTTCTTCAAGGTCACTCTGCCGCTTTCGTTTCCCGGCGTCGTGGCTGGTTGTCTCCTCGTTTTTGTTCCGGCACTCGGGTCCTTCATAACCTCCGACCTGCTCGGCGGCGCCAAACAGGTGATGATCGGCAATCTGGTGCAGAATCAGTTCACCGTCGCCCGCAACTGGCCCTTCGGCTCGGCGGCGTCGTTCATTCTCATGGCAATAGTGATGCTCGGGGTCACCCTCTCAATCCGCTCGAGGGCCCGATGAGCCGTCGCCGCTCGGGGTGGGTGTGGGGAATCGCCGGGGCGGTTTACCTCTTTTTGCACCTGCCGGTGCTGGTGCTGGTTGCCTTCAGCTTCAACGCCTCGAAGTATTCAGTGGAATGGACCGGATTCACCCTGGAGTGGTATCGGCGGCTCTTGGAGCGAACCGACCTGCTCCGTGGGTTGCAGGCCAGCCTCATTGTCGGTACGGTGTCCACCCTGGTGGCCACGGTGTTCGGCACCTTGCTGGCGCTGGCGCTCGCCCGACGGCGTTTTCCCGGTCGCCGGGCGCTGGAGGGCTTGCTCTATTTTCCACTCGTCACCCCCGAGGTCGTAGTGGGGATTTCCCTGCTGGTTCTCTTTGTCCTGCTGGGAATCCCCCTCGGGCTCGGCACCGTTACCATCGCGCACATCGCCTTCAACATCGCCTTCGTGACGGTGGTCATCCGCGCCCGGCTCACCGGAATGGATCGGAGCCTCGAAGAAGCCGCACTCCTGCTCGGCGCCGATGAGTTCACCACCTTTCGTACCGTCACCATTCCCCAGCTCTGGCCCGGAATCGTTGCCGGGGCGTTGTTGGCCTTTACCATGTCGCTGGATGACTATGTCATCACCTCGCTGGTGTCGGGCACCGGCTCCTCCACCCTGCCGGTGGTGGTCTACAGCATGGTGCGCCGCAATGTGGAACCGACTGTCAACGCCATCAGCACGGTCATTCTGGTGCTGACGTCGGTTTTGATCTGGGTCGCGCAGCGCCTGACCCGAGAACGCCCGCTCCGGCCCACGCCGGGATGAATCGAAGAGCGTGATGTCGCCGTCTCGCCGCGAGTTTCTCGAGCGCGCCGCCGCCCTTGCCGCCGGCGTTCCTGCCGTCGCCGTGCTGGCCGGCGCCTGTGGGCGTGGCGCCGGGAACGCCCCCGGAGCCGGCAGCACCGAGCTGGGGCCGATCGAACCGAAGCTCAGCATCTACAACTGGTCCGATTACATCGCGCCGAATGTGGTGCCGGCCTTCGAAAAGGAATTCGGGGTACGGGTGACCTACGACACCTTCGAGAGCGGCGAAGAAATGGTGGCCAAGCTCC
>JANNSC010000371.1:0-11411 GCA_031402135.1 Gemmatimonadales bacterium
CAGGCAGGGTTCGCTGACGATGAAGGAGTTGAGCCTGTCCCAGTCCGCCGGAGTATGCAAGCTGATGTCGTTCGCATCGCGAGGGATATACAGCAGATCGTTCCCCGAGATACCGTCAGCGTTGAGATCATTGCTTGACGTGTAGGCATACGGCTGCCCCGCCCGGGCGGTGAAGATCGCTGACACTTGAATTCCGAACGGAAGATCCGTCGAGCCGCTCAGCGAAACCTTGTGGGGGACGTCGAATCCCGACGTCCGAAGGTTTCGATTCTCCAGCGTGCCGTCGAGGGCCGTAAAGTTAAGATTCGACGTCGCCCGGCTCGAGGTGAGCGACATCAGGTCCTTGATTTCTGCCCGGGTGTAGGCGGCGCTGAACGCCAGCCCACTGCCGAAGGATTTCTGAAGCTGGACCGTGAACAGCGTGGAGTAGTCCCCGCTCTTGTTGAGGTGATGAATCACCTGAGCGACCCCATTCGCCTTGGTAGATCGGGTCAAGGCCGTGCCCGCCGCGTTCGGCGCACCATAGAGTTGCCGCCCTTCCCCATTCACCGACCCGAGCCGAACGTTGTCGTCCGTCTGATACATCTGGTTCTTGTTCCGGGTGTGCAGAAAATCGAGTGTCGCGACAACCCCCCCAGGGAACCGGTGGTCGACCCCGAGCGCGTATTTGAGCGCCTGCTGGAACTTGAAGCCCTTGTCAAAATAGGCCACCAGGGGGGTAAAGCTGGTGCTGCCACCACTCGCACACGCCTGGGGAATGTTATTGAGGTCTGTGGTAAAGACGGGCGGTGTCCCTGGACTGGTGCTGGCCGCCGGGTTACAAAGGAGAATCGCCTGCTCGAGGCCGGTGCCGGAAAAGGCGTTGGAACTCCAGACATAGGGCGCCCGCCCGGAGAAGATACCGACTCCCCCGCGAACGATGGTGTTGCCGGTACCGCTCGGGTCCCAGTTAAACCCGAGCCGGGGGGACCACAACATGTTTCCGCTCGGGAACTGTCCAGTATTGATCCCCAATGTGTCGGCCAGGGCCTTACTCGGATTCTGGAACGGGGTACTTCCAAAGTAGGGGACGTCCATCCGGAGGCCTGCGACCAAGGTGAGCCGGTCGGTCGGAGTCCAGGCATCCTGAACATATCCACCGACCTGTTTGACGTCGAACTTCGCGGTGAAGCCGTCCTCACGGCGCTCGACGGCAACCTCGTATCTCCGGGCCAATCCTGCCTCCAACGAGTCGGCACTCGCGAAGGTCCAAGTGCCATATTGGTTATCCGCGAAGAGATTCCGGAACTTGAAGAACTCGTTGTGGGTCCCGACGGTCACCCGGTGGTTCCGGCCCAGGCCAAACGTCAAGTTGGCCGTCGCCTCATAGACGTCAGAGTCCCGTTCGTTGCCGACCGAAAACCTCTCACCTCCGGCCGCGAGGTAATTGCCATTCAAGCCATGCACCAGAATCAGCGGGCTCAGGATGTTGGGGGCTCGGGCATCTCGTATCTTCAAATAACCCAGCAGCACCTCCACATTGGCCTGGCCAACCAGGCTGGTGAATTTTGCGCGTGCAGTATTGGTTCTGCTCGACTCGATGTTGCCGCTGTTGGACAACTGCCATCCGTCCCGATCATCGCGGGTTCTGCTGGTGCGGTTGAAACTCTCGGTGTTGCCTTTGACATAGTTGTAGGAAAGCTCAAGTTGCGAGCTCCCACCGGCCTGCCACGTCAGCTTGCCGAAGAGGTTCTTGTCAGGATTCTTCAGATTGTCCGGTGCGTCGATGCCGCCCGGATCGAATCCATACTTTGTCTTGATGATGTCCTGCACCCGTTCCGCGAAGGCAACCGGAATGCCGGTTACCGGATCGGACGCCGCAAATCCGAAGAACTGCCGGGCCGAATACTGGAGTTCCGCGCTTCCGAAAAAGTGCAGCTTGTTCCTGACAATCGGCCCGCCAATGGTGGCGCCGTACTGCTTGATCTGAAAGTTCGTGACTCGGTTACCCAGCGTGTCTTTGCCCACCAACTCAGGGCGCTGGATGTACCCGAAAATCGATCCGTGAAACTCGTTGGTGCCCGACTTGGTGATGCCATTGACCAGACCGCCGGAGAAACTTCCCAGCCGGATGTCGAACGGCGCCACCAGGATCTGGAACTCTTGCAGGGCCTCGACTGAAAGCGGCTTTGATCCGACACCGCTTCCCGGTGTGCCGGTGATGACTCCAAACACGTCGTTGTTGACACCACCATCGATCTGGAACGTATTGAACTTGTTGTTTTGGCCACCCATCCCGTTGCCGCTCAGTACCTGCGGGCTGGTGCGGAGCAAGTCGTTGAAATTCCGGCCCAGGAGCGGCAACCGCTGGATCGCGGAATCCGTGACGATTTGCGATGCGCCGGTTTTGCCGCTGTTGATCAACGGGTTGGTTGCCGCCACCACCACCAGTTCCTCGAGCGTCACCGGCTGTTGCGCCAGTTCAAAGTCCTGCACGTAGCGCTGACCCAGCGTCAGCGTGATGCCGGTCTTGCTGGCTGGTTGGAAGCCGATGGACCGGACGTCGATCCGGTAGGGGCCTCCTGGAGACGCATTCTCGAAATTGTAGCGCCCGGCGGAATTGGCGCTGGTCTGCTGCCGGGCGCCGTTGGCGGTGTTGGTGAGGACGACGATGGCGTTCTCGACGGTGCCGCGGGTGGAGCTGGTGATTCTCCCCGTGACTGCCGAGCTGGTGATGCCCTGTGCGGCAAGGAGCTGAGCTCCGCCGACGAGCAATGCCAAGGTGGCCGCCCCGAAGCGTATTGCGCGCCCGATTAGCTGCATGGAACAGACTCCCGGATCATGTTGGATGCTGCGCGGAGACCGGCGCCAAGGATGGCGAACCACCGGTGGAGGCCGCAATTGCTGGGTTTCCCGAACCTGGGGCCATCTTTGGCCCCTCCCGGGACGCCCTAAGTTACCCGTAGAAGCCGCCAAATCAAGCAGTTCGACAAGGGCCCGTCACCCATCCCTGACCGGTCCCTGGGGTCGGATCTTGCCGGCCGCCCTGGCGCCGTAGTAGACCGGAATTCCTGCCAGGATGATCGCAAAGGTGATCCCGGTGTTTTTCGAGTCGGAAATCAGGGCATTGGTGATCATCCCAACCGAGGCCAGGAGGAAGACCAGCGGCACCACCGGGTATCCCCAAGCCCGGTAGGGGCGCTCCCGGGTCGGCTCCCGTTTCCGGAGCACGAAGACCGCCAACACTGCCAGGATGTAGAACGGCCAGATTCCGAGGATAAATTTATCGGCCAGCTGCTGGAAATCGTTGAACAGCACGTACACCACCCCCAGGCCGGTGGCCAGAAAAATGGCAGTGGACGGGCTCTTGAAACGGGGGGAAACCCGCGCGATCATCGGGAAAAAGAGCCCTCGATCGGCCATCCCGAAAAAGATGCGGGGACTGGTCATCATGGTGGCGTTGACGCTGCTGAAGGTCGAAATCATCACCACCGCCGACACGATTCCCGCCCCGGCAGCACCCAGCAATGGGATTCGCTCGGCGGCGGTGGCGGCAATCAGCGGGGATTGGGCCATCTCGGAGAGTGGCACCAGGTACATGTAGGCCACATTGACCAGCAGGTAGACGGCGATGATGGCCAGAGTCCCCAAAATCAGCGCCCGGGGCAGGTTGCGGGAGGGGTCCTTGATCTCGCCACTCATGTAGGAAAGATCGGCCCAGCCGTCGTACGCCCACATCACCGAGACCATCGCCGTGGCCAGCGCCGACAGCGAAAAGGTGCCCCCCCAGGCCGGAGTGAAGTTGCTGAATGTGCCGGTCGGTCCGGTGAAGGCGAGGATTACCAGCGCCATCAAGGCAAAGTACTTGACCGCGGTGGCCAGGTTGGTGACCGAAGCCGCCTTCTGCACCCCCAGGTAGTTCAGCACTCCTACCCCCGCAATCAGCAGCGCCGCCACATAGTGGATCTGCGGGGGGGTGAGGGCGACGAATCGCCCGAAATACTCGGCAAAGATGGTCGAAATTGCCCCCAGCGCCGAGGCCCGGATCACCACCAGTTGGGACCATCCGAAGAGGAAGGCCGGCATCGGCCCGAACCCCTCTTCGAGGTAGGCCAAAACCCCACCGCTCCGGGGATACATTGCCGCGAGCTCCGCCAGCGTGAGCGCCCCGAAGAGGGCCAGGACGCCCCCCAGAACCCAGGCCAAGAGGACCGGGCCGGGCTCGCCCAGCTGCCCAGCTACCTTGGCCGGCACCCGGAAAATCCCGCTCCCGATCGTGACCCCGATCACCACAAGAATGGCCGGGAGCAGACCGACGGTGCGGGGAAGGCGCTCTGCCGAGCTCTCGCGGTTGGGCATGGAGGGAGGGGTTAGAGACTTGGAGCCAAAGACCGGGGCGCACCGTTGGGACTGCTATATTGTACCCCCGAAGCCGGAACCACCCTAGCCCCAGCCGTCAGCCGGTACTGCTGAGCTGATCGCTGCAAACCGATCGCCGACATGTCTCTGGTCACAGACCTCGTTGCCCTCACCAAACCCCGGGTCGTCTCGCTCCTGCTCTTGACGGCGGTGGCGCCGATGTTCATTACCGACCGCGGGCTCCCCCCGCTCCCCCTGATTGGGTGGGTCCTGCTGGGAGGGTTCCTGATGGCTGGCGGCGCCAACGCAATCAACATGTGGTTCGACGGCGACATTGACAACGCCATGGGTCGGACCAAGCTCCGCCCGGTCCCGGCCGGCCGAATCCCCGGAGCGGCCGCGCTCCTGTTCGGGGTGGCCCTGGGCGGGATTGCCTTCGCCATTTTCTGGCGCTTCGTGAACCCGCTCGCCGGATGGCTCGCGCTGGCCGGTCTGCTGTTTTACGTGTTCATCTACACCATGTGGCTGAAGCGCTCCAGCCCGCAGAATATCGTCATTGGAGGAGCCGCCGGGGCGATTCCGCCGCTGGTGGGGTGGGCCGCCATGACCGGATCGCTCGACCTCCAGGCGCTCTACCTCTTTGCCATCATTTTCTACTGGACCCCGCCGCACTTCTGGGCACTCGCGCTGATCAAGGAGGCGGACTACGCCAGGGCCGGAGTTCCCATGATGCCGGTGGTGAAGGGCGCTCACCACACCAAAGTCCAGATGCTGGTCTACACCCTCATGCTGCTGCCGTTGACGCTGTTGCCGGCGCTGGCGGGCACCCAAGGGATGTTTTATGCAGTAGCGGCGGTGCTGCTGGGCGGGCGATTGCTGTGGTACTGCCTGAGGCTCCTCCGGGAAACCAGCGTCACGCCGTTGGCCTGGAAGATGTACAAGTATTCCCTGCTCTATCTGGCGCTGCTTTTTGTGGCAATGGGCATCGACAAACAGCTGCCGTTCGGGCACCGCACGCCCGCTCCTGACATCGTCATTCTCGGCCGGCCCGACGCTCCCTAGGGGAGGATCAGGTCGCGCTGGAGCTGGGCTGGCGTAACCCGCGGGCCCTCTGCCGCCCAATACACATTGACCTCGCTCCGCACCCCGAATTCATTGGGCAGGTAGATCCCCGGTTCCACCGAGAATCCGCACCCCGGCAGGATGACTCGGTCGTCGCGGGTTTCATAGTCGTCCATGTGGGGGCCCGACCCGTGCAGGTTCTGGTCGATAGAGTGACCGGTACGGTGCACGAAGAATTCCCCGAATCCGGCCCGCTCGATTACATCGCGCGACGCGCGATCCACCTGATACCCGGCAATCCGCTGCCCCGCCGATCCCGCCTTTCGGACCACCTCCAGTGCGGCGTCCCGGGCATCCCGAACCGCGGTCCAGACGGAGAGCACCCGCGCTGTCGGGTTCTTCCCGCTGAATCCCATCCAGGTCTGGTCTGCGGAAATTGTCCCCGGATACCGCCCGAACAAGTCCAGCAGCACCACCTGGTCCATTGCCAGCGTCAAATCCTTGCCGGGGATCGGTTCGTAGTGCGGATTCCCCGAATTGACCCCAAACCCGACGATCGGTGGATGATCCGGCACGAGGCCTTCCGCCTCCATCGCCTTGACCACCCGCTGCTGCAGCGCCGATTCGGTCAGGCCCTTCCCTCCCTGTGTCACCCCAAACGCCAACGCCTCCTTGGCAATGCGCGCCACGACCTCAGCGGCCTTGAAGTGTCCGGCGGTTTCCTCCGGAGTCCATCGCGCGGCAAACTGGGTGACCAGCGGTGCGCTGGACACGACCTTTCCCCCCAGCGACTGGATCAGATCCACCACGCCGTAGGGCACCCGGTCGAGATACGGCACGCCGTTCTTCGGGGAAATCTCCATTGCCAAGGTGCGTCCGGCCACCAGCTCCTTGAGGGCGGCGTGGAGTTCTTCCCATCGCGCGTACGGCACCACCCTGCCCGGGAAGCCGTCCAGCGGCTGCAACTCGATCTTGTGGGCCACTGCCACCGGCTCCGCGCCGGGCCGAAGCAGCACGAAGATCCGTCGAGAACCCAGCCCGCTCAGCGCGAGGAAGCGGTTCGCCACAGGATTGTGTCCCTGAAAATCGAAGAGCAGCCAGCCGTCGGCGCCGCATTCAGCCAGGCCGGCCCGCAGCGCCTCGTGATCTGCTGCCGTGAACGCCTTCATTCGTATCCTCCCGCCTCGGCGGCACGCCAGAAGCAGTGATCGTCGCCCCGCGCCAGGCAGCGCTCGTGAACCATCGCGCCCTCAAAGCCGGCTGCGACCCGGAGCAATTCGGCGATGAAGGCGCTGTAAAAGTAGCAGCCTGTTCCCGGGTACCCGGCCAAAGTGGCCAGGGATTCATTCATCCGGACTTCCGGTGCCTCACCGTCGACGACGAGCTCCATGCCGAGGAATCGCTTCGCCACCTGTGCGGCAGATCGGGCGCCAAAGCGGCGGCGGAGCGGCCTCGGCGTCACGTTCCGGAGCACCTTGGTCCCCACTCCGGAGGAACGGGCGGCGTATCGCGCGGCCCGGCGCCCCGCATCGGCATAGACCAACGTTGCGTCGGGGCGCCGGCCGACCAGCCGAAATACCGAGATCGCCTCGTCGCCACTCACCCCGACATTGTGCTCGGCGTCGTCACGGTAGCGTTCGATTTGTTGTGCCACGGTGCTGCTCAGTCCCAGGCGCTTCGACACCGTTTCCCCGGCGAGCTCGTTGAGCCCGTCGTCCAGCGGCGTGTCGAGGTTGCGAATCGCCTCGAGAAGGCTCTGGGGAACCAGGGAATGGACGGTCGCAGTCGAAAGGCTCACGGCGCGTCAACTTAAACGCAGATTCGCCCCCATGCCATTTCTCCCGGGCCCTGGGGGGGCTGGCGCCGGTCGCGGGAGGCGTCCCTGGCGTATCGCCCACTTTGGAGGCCGGGGCCAGGCAGCGCCATCGGCTTCGTGGGTATGCTTCAGTACTCGCTGCGGTTCGAAGAGACGGTTCGCCGGAGGCTGGCATGGTCGGACGACAACACGGTGGACCCACCCAAAGCCGGGTTCACCCGGATTGCCCATGAGTTCGTCGCCCCTCGACGTCCTCATCGCTGGCGCAGGGCCGGCTGGCTCCGCCGCTGCGCTGCGGCTGGCTCGCGCCGGGCTCCGGGTCATGGCGGTGGACCGCGCCGAATTTCCCCGCCACAAGGCCTGCGCCGAATACATGAGCCCGGAAGGGATCCGTCACCTTGCCTCCCTCGGAGTGCTCGACGCCGTCGAACGCCACGGTGGCCACCCGATTCGGGGCACCACCGTCATCGCCCCGCGGGGCGCTCGGCTGACTGGACTCTTCGCCCGCGCCAGCCACGCGCCATTCCGTGATACCGGCCTCTCGGTCTCCCGCCTGCTGCTGGACCATGCACTGGTTTCGGCCGCGCGGTCGGCCGGTGCAACCATCCTGGAACGAACCGCCGTCCGCGGGGTGCTGCGCGAGGCTGGGGCGGTCACTGGATTGGTACTGGAGGGCCCCGACCGGACTCCGCGTGAGGTCCGGGCCCGCCTGACGATTGGAGCCGATGGCCTGCACTCGCTCCTCGCCAGAGAGATGGGAGTGCGCCGGTCCGGGCCGCTCCGGCGCTTTGCCTTCGTCGCCCACGTCGGTGGCGTTCCCGGCCTGGGGCCCACTGCAGAAATGCACGTTGCGGCCGACGGCTATGTCGGTCTCAATCCGTTGGGGGGTGGGGTCGCCAACGTCGCCCTGGTGGTGCCGGCGACTCGCGCCCGAGCCGCGCAAGGTCGAGCCGAGGCGTTCTTTCACGAAGCCGTGGGGCAATTCCCCGGAGTGCGCGGCCGAATCCGCCGGGATGCTGTGGTCCGGGAGGTGATGGTGACCGGTCCGTTCGACGCGTGGTCCCGGCGCGTTGTCGGCGACGGCGTGCTGCTGGTGGGCGACGCGGCAGATTTCTTCGACCCCTTCACCGGCGAAGGCATCTGCGCCGCCCTCAAAGGGGCGGAATTGCTCGAACCGGTGGCCCGGTCCGCCCTGACCTCCCCCGGAGTGGTCCGCTCCCGGGCTCTGCAGCCCTATGCCAAGGCGCGTCGGGGCGCATTCCTCGGCAAATGGGTGGTCGAGCGCACCATCGGCTATGCCATGCTCACGCCCTCGCTCTTTGATCGCGCCGTGGAACGGCTGGAGCGGCGCGGCCTGGCCCACACCCTCATCGGCGTCACTGGCGATTTCGTTCCGCCTCGCGCCGTACTCAATCCCGTCTTTCTTTCTCAGGTCGTCTTCTGATGCCAATGCCCGACGTGGACTCTGCCGAATTTCGCCAACTCTGCGGCTACTTTGCCACCGGGGTCGTGGTTATCACTGCCCGGAGCGGCGGCGGCACGCCGGCCGGCATGACCGCCAACAGCTTTGCCTCGGTTTCCCTCCTTCCGCCGTTGGTTTCGGTCAACGTCGACCACGCCAACGACATGAACGCGGTGCTCAAGCAGGTGGGGAGTTTTGCCATCAATGTGCTGGGCAGCGGGCAGGAGGCCCTCTCCCGCCGGTTCGCCGGCAACCAATCGGGGCGCTTCGAAGGGATCGGGTACCGGACCGACGACAACGGTTTCATCCTGCTCGACGGAGTACTCGCAACCATCCTCTGCCAAACCCACTCGTCGTCCGAGGCTGGCGATCACACGATATTCGTGGGCCGAGTTGTCGGGGGAGGCGTCGCTGCCGGACGGCCGTTGCTCTACTACCGGGGCGGATACATCGCTTCGGGGTTGCCGTGAACCCCCTCGAACCGGCAGCCGGGGTCGAGCTCCTCGATGATCCCGCCGCCGAGCCCACCGCCGTGCGTGAATCTTTGCGCAACATCGCCCGCGCCAATCGGTGGTTTGGTGGCTGCGATGTGGTGCGTATCGGGTTGCATCGCGCGCTGGCTGCCGCCATGCCCGATCCGCGGACCTCTCTCACGCTGCTCGATGTCGGAACCGGAGCCGGCGATCTCCCTCGGATGGCCGTTGCCTGGGCCGCCCAACGCGGGTTCCGCCTGCGGGCCTTCGGGATGGAGCGGCACCCCGCGGCGGCCCGACTGGCTCAGCAGGGGGGGCTGGCCACCTTCATCGGCGACGCCGCCACGCTTCCACTGGGCAATCGCAGTGTCGATCTCATCCTGGTGAGCCAACTCCTTCATCATTTCGCGCCGGCATCGATTGTCCACCTGCTCCGCGAATGCAACCGGGTCGCCCGGATCGGGGTGATCGTGGCTGATTTGCGTCGGTCTCGCCTTGCCGCCTTCGGCTGGCGATTGACCGGCCCCCTGCTCCGGTTCGATCGTCACACCGTCGCCGACGGGGTGACCTCACTTCATCGAGGATTCACCCTCGGGTCGCTCCGGGCCCTCTTGAACGCCGCAGGCATCGACGGATCGGTCTCCCGCCACCGAGGGGTGCGCCTCGTCGCGGTTTGGCATCCCGCCCCGTGATTCGAATTGTCGACACGCTGTGGATCCCCGCCAGCCCGGAGCGGGTCTTTCGGCATGCCGCTGATGTGGAACGGTGGCCTGCCATCCTTCCCCACTATCGCTCGGTTCGGATGCGCAGCTCAAGCGGGCCGGGCGCCAGTATCGTCGAAATGGTGGCGGATCGTCCCTTTGGTCCGTTCAATTGGCCGACGTGGTGGGTATCGGAAATGTGGGTTACGCCGGCCCGGCGCGAGGTCCGCTACCGGCACATCGAGGGCATAACCCGCGGCATGGCTGTGCTCTGGAGCGTCGAGCCGGAGGGAACCGGGACCCGGGCCTCGATCGTACATGAATGGAGCGGCCCGGCCTGGCCGCTCATCCAATGGCTGGCTGGCCGCTGGGTGATCATGCCGGTCTTCGTCCATGGGATCGCATCTCGCACCCTCGCGGGAATCGCCCGCGCCTCGGAGGCTTCAGATGGCTAGTCGCAGGGTGGTGATTACTGGAGTCGGCCCAGTGACCCCCATCGGAATCGGAGTGAACGCCTTCTGGCAGGGCCTGCAGGCCGAACGCTCGGTCGTGCGTCGGCTCACCCGGTTCGACCCCGCCCCGTTTCGCTGTCACCTCGGCGGCGAAGTGGACGATTTCGATCCAACCGCATGGATGGAACCGCGGCGGGCCAAGCGACTCGATCGCTGCTCCCATTTCACCCTCGCCGCGGCCCGCTTGGCGCTTCAGGACGCCGGCCTGGACCTGACCGCTGAGGATCCCGATCGCACCGGCGCGATGATGGGGACGGCACTGGGCGGAGTCGCGTTTGCCGAACGGGAGCATGAGAAATACCTCACCGGTGGCGTGCGGGCGGTGGAGCCGGGGTTGGCACTCACCGTTTTCGTCGGCGCGTCGAGCTGCAACCTGGCCATTGAACTGGGGATCAGCGGCCCCAACGTGACCAACGGGATGAGTTGTGCCTCCGGCGCCATTGCCATCGGGGAAGCGTTTCGCGCCATCCAGCGCGGAGAGGCCGACATCATGCTGGCCGGTGGCGCAGAGGCCCCGCTCTCCCCCTTGAGTTACGGCGCCTTCGCCATCATCCGGGCGATGTCCACCCGCAACGATGATCCCACCACTGCAAGCCGGCCGTTCGATCGCCACCGGGACGGATTTGTCATGGCCGAAGCGGCAGCGGTGCTGGTGCTGGAGGAACGAGAACGAGCCCTGGCCCGCGGCGCGACGGCATACGTGGAGGTGGTCGGCTACGGTCTGACCAATGACGCCCATCACATGACGGCACCCCGGCCCGATGGCCGCCAGGCAGCGAGGGCAATGCGGATGGCCTTCGAGAGCGCCGGGGTTCCGGCTGAGGAGGTCGGGTACATCAACGCCCACGGATCTTCGACTCCGCTGAACGATCCAACCGAAGCGATTGCCATTCGTCAGGTGCTGGGAAGCCGGGCGGAACGGGTGCCCATCAGCGGAACCAAGGGCTACTTCGGACACGCGCTGGGAGCCAGTGGAGCGGTTGAGGTGGCCGAGTGCGCCATTGCCAGCCGGAGAAGCTGGCTCCCCCCTGCGGTCAATCTGGTAGA